>JAADIZ010000040.1 GCA_013151055.1 Campylobacterota bacterium | reverse complement strand
TTTAGAAGAGTTAAAAGTTATCGTTAAACAGATAAGAAATGTCGGCATAAATGGCATACATATATATTTTATACCTCTTGAAAAATTATATAAATATATATCAAACTATGGGGCTCGTTCACTAAAAGAGATTGATGAAGAGTTTTTGAGTGAATTTTTAGCAGTTGAAACTTCAACACTCAGTGATGCTACTAAGAAAAATTATCGTATTGCACTTTTGTCTTTTTTTGGATTTTTGGATAAGCAAAATGATGAAAAGTACAGTTTTTTAATTGAGCTAAAAAACTGGGGTGGACTTGGTGGAAAAAGTGGTGAGAAACTACCCTCTTATATGCAAAAAGATGAAGTATTGAGATTTATCAAAGCTATTGATACTTTTGCTTTTAGTGCAAAAGTGGTTGATAGAAATCGACTTATCATTAAAATGATACTTTATACTGGCATAAGAGTTGGCGAAGCTTTAGGTATTGGTGTAAAAGATATATTTGTAGATGGTGATTTTTATATGATTCAAGTTAGAGGCAAAGGAAACAAACCAAGAGTTGTCATGATAAAAAGAGGCATAATTTCTAAAAATTTACAAGAGTGGCTAGACATCAGAAATTGTGAAAATGCCCTACTTTTTTGCAATAAACACGGCAAAAAATTAACTCAAGCTTACATAAGTAGAATTGTAGAAAAAATCTTACTTAGTGCAAATATCAAAAAAGAAAAGAATGGTGCTCACATGTTAAGGCACACTTTTGCAACAATGCTTTACCAAAAAAATCATGATTTGATATTAGTACAAGAATCACTAGGCCACGCCGATATAAACACTTCGCGAATATACACTCATTTTGATCAAGAAAAGCTAAAAAAGACAACAGATGTTTACTAAAATTTCAAAAAGTGTGTAAAAATAGAATATGCAAAATTTACATATTTCATTTTTACATATTTTGTGCAACTTTTATGGTATTTTAAAATACTTACTCTTATAATGACTAAAAATCATAAGGAGAAAAAATGTCAGATAAAATATATAGAGTTGATATGTCCAATCTTACTTATAAGATTGAAGATGTTCCAGCTGATTGGATGGGACTTGGAGGAAGAGGACTGACATCAACTATAATAGCAGCAGAAGTTGATCCTGAATGTCACCCTCTTGGACCAAATAATAAAATGGTATTTGCTCCAGGTTTACTCTCAGGTACAACTGCTGCAAATAGTGGAAGAAATTCATTAGGAACCAAAAGTCCGCTAACAGGCGGAATCAAAGAGAGCAATGTTGGCGGCACAATCGCTGGTGTTATGGCAAAATTAGGCGTAAAAGCCCTCATAATTGAGGGAATTCCTGAAGATGACTCAACTTTTTATCATGTTCATGTAACTAAAGAAAAAGTTCTGATAGAAGCCGTGCCTGAGTTAGTAGGAAAAAATAACTATTTTGTTCTTGACGCAATGGAAGAGAAGTACAATAAAAAAGTTGCAGTTATGACCATAGGTCGCCCTGGTGAGATGAAAATGCTAATCTCAAACATCTCAGTAAGAGATCCTAAAGGTAAACTAAGAAGCCATGGTCGTGGTGGAGTTGGAGCTGTTATGGGCTCTAAAAAGATAAAATGTATAACTGTTGATGCCCAAAACTATAAAGAAGTTACTTACGCACAGCCAGATAAATTTAAAGAAGCTAGCAAGGTATTTACGAAAGCACTACAAGACAACCCGATAAGTGGTGAAGGCTTGCCAGCATTTGGAACAAATGTACTTATAAACATCATAAATGAAGCTGGTGGACTACCATCACACAATTTCAGAAGTGGACATTCAGAAAATGCAGAAGAAATTTGTGGTGAAACTATGGCTGAGAAGATAAAAGAGAGAGGTGGAAGTACAACTCATGGTTGTCACGCTGGATGTGTTATCCAATGTTCTCAAACTTATAACGACAAAGATGGAAACTATCTAACTTCTGGCTTTGAATACGAAATGATTTGGGCATTCGGTGCAAACTTTGGAATAAAAGATTTGGATCAAATCGCAAAAATTGATGCTTTGATGGATGACTTAGGTGTTGATGCAATCGAAACTGGTGTTACATTTGGTGTCGCAGTTGATGCTGAAATCATTAAGTTTGGTGACGGTGTTGAAGCATATAGAATTCTAGCGGAAGAGATAGCAAATGGTACACCTCTAGGTAGAGTCATAGGTGGCGGTGCTGGAAATTTAGGTAAACTTTATGGACTTGTTCGTGTTCCTGTTGTCAAAAACCAAAGTATTCCTGCATATGAACCAAGAGCTATCAAGGGTCAAGGTATCACTTATGTGACTACGCCTATGGGAGCTGATCACACGGCTGGTTATGCAGTTGCTACAAATATCTTAAATAGTGGTGGATTTGTTGACCCGCTTAAAAAAGATGGTCAAGTTGAATTATCTCGTAACTTGCAAATTGCTTCAGCAGCAGTTGATAGCACAGGGATGTGTATATTTGTCGCCTTCCCTGCCCTTGATGATCCTAAGTGTTTACCAGCCTTGATTGACATGATAAATGCTAGATTTGGTATCTCTCTTGATGGTGACGATGTAACAAACCTTGGTTCTACTATATTAAAAATAGAACATGCATTTAACTTAAAAGCTGGATTAGGAAGTGCTGATGATAGAGTGCCAGAATTCATGAAATATGAAAAATTGCCTCCTCATGATGCAATTTGGGATTTTACTAACGAAGAAATTGATGAGTTTTGGAATTTTTAAATGAAAGACAACATAAACATCACGATAAAGCTTTTTGCACAATACAGAGATGATAGATTTAAGGTTGAACAAAGAGTTTGTGCTTGTGGAATTAGAGCAAAAGACATAATGGATGACTTAGGCATTAGTGAACACAAGCTTCCCCTTGGTGTTTTATTGGTCAACTCAAAACACGAAAAAGAAGAATATGAACTTCAAGATGGAGATGTTATTTCTCTTTTTCCAAAAGTAGGAGGGGGTTGATCTCCTCCTACTTTTTTATATTCTTAATTCCTAATATCAAACGATAAGAACCTGGTGTTCCTGGTGGAAGCAATGCCACTCTGTCACCAGTTTTTAAAATTGTATCTTTTGGCTTCACAAGTCTATTAATCATCACTGCTTCAACCTCTTCTTCCAAAAATCCGAATTGATCTATAATATCTTGTGCACTATAGCCATCAGGAAACTCCATCACAGCTTCAACATAAGGTATATTTTGCTCTTTCAGCTTCTTTCTTAAAAAATTAAAAGCATTAAATGTTATTTTAATCATAAACTTCTCCTACATAATTATACATTATTTTGATATAATATAAAAATTGTCTTCTTGTGCAGTAAAAATATAATTAACTAGGATAAAATATGAAAAACTCTCTATTTGACGAATTAAAAAATATAAAAAAAGATATATCTCAAAATGAAAAAGATGAAAATGACAGAAGGATGAGTGAAGTAAGAGATAAAAAAGAACAGGCACTCAAAGATGAGTTTTTAGAGTTCACAAAAGATTGCGATATTACTAAAATTGACAAGTAGAATTGCTCCAAAAATTATAGAATTTTCAACTCTTCCAAACGAGTGCTCTTATCTAAAAGATAGATTTTCAATAATGCAATACAAATATATTGAAAATTGTTCAAGTTTGCTAAATGATGAATTAGTACAAAGAGGATGGAGAAGATTTGGAAGATATTACTCTAGACCTCAGTGCAAAGAGTGTCATGAATGTAAAAGTCTAAGAATTGATACAAAAATTTTTAGTTTTAGCAAAAATGCAAAAAGAACTTTTAAAAAAAATAAAAATACTCTTTTTACTGTGCAAGAGCCAACAATTACAAGTGAACATATATCATTATATGAAAAATATCATAAACATATGCAAGACAAAAAAGGATGGAAAAATTATAAAATTACTCCAAATAACTACCACGAATTATATGTGGCTGGAGCTGAAAAGTTTGGTAAAGAAATATTGTATTATATAGACAATAAACTTGTGGGTGTTGATTTGGTTGATTTTCTAGATGATGGAATTTCTTCTATTTACTTCTTTTATGATCCAAATTTTGCTGATTTTTCACTTGGAAGATATTCTATATATATGCAAATTCAATTAGCTAAAAACTTTGGCTTAAGATGGATTTATTTGGGATATTATGTTAAAAATTGTCCTAGTTTAAACTATAAAGATAGATATAGACCATACGAAACAATGAGAAACAATGCGACCTTAGACGAAGTAGCTGATTGGGAAATAGAATTGGAATAATAATTGCTTTATTTCCATAACTAATCATTAAAGGAGTTTATATGCAAATATCATATTCTCATGAAATGATTGCTATAACTGTGCAAGAAGATGCTAAGACATTCTATTTTTTACAAAATTTAACTCAAAAACATTTCTTTAAAAAGATTGGTAAAAAAAATAAAATAATCATTTTTAGACAAGATGATGAAAATGTACAAAGAAGATACTTTTTAAAACTTGTAAGCAAAATCTACAAGAGAAAAAACAAAAATGCTAAAAAACTTGAACTAGAAAAAATAAAAAACTCAACAGATAAAAGCATAAAATTAACGCTTTTAAAATCAAATCAAATACTCCAAAATATAAACATAAACATGCATACAGAAGACAATTATGTTGCAATTTTCAGATTTGATACAAACTATTCGATACTAGTTACTTATATAAAAAACTACTTCAAAGATCATCTGATATCTTATAGAACAAAAACAAAAACCATGACAATTTATCCAAATGGCGAACGAACTGTAAAATTATTGGAAATTATATATCTTTTAGTTATGATAAATTTGAATTTGCAAATTACAAAGCAAGCTTAAATAAAAAAAGAAATATCAAAAGAAGAATTTATGCACTATTTTCTCTTTTGGAGGATTATTACAAAGTCTTAGATTGTTCAGTAAATGATAGTTTTGAAGTGATAAGGCAAAGATACCTTTTTTTAGCTAAGCAGTATCACCCAGACAAGCTAAATCTACAGAGCAAATCCTTAACAACTGAGTATTCAAAAAAATTTCAAGAAATTCAATACGCCTATCAAATGATCAAATCCCACTACCTATATGAAAAAAAATCTATAAAAAGGCTAGTCAATACTTAAGCATATATAGTTTTTTTCTCTCACTAGAGCCTGCGATGTTAAATTGCTGTCTATATTTTGTGATAGTTCTTCTCACCATTTTTATGCCAAATTTTTTCTCTATCGCCTCCAATATCTTCATGTCACTTAGTGGTTTTTTATGGCTTTCATATTTAACCAACTCTTTCATATACTCTTTTATAGCACTATTTGAGATATTTTCCTCAACTGCTGTTGCAAAAAACTTTTTTAAAGGAATCACTCCTCTATTGCACGATATATATTTTCCAGAAATTGCCCTAGAAATTGTTGATGGATTTCGTTTTAACTCGCTCGCCAAATCCTGTAACTTCATGGGCTTTATAGCTTCTCCAAAGAAAAAATCATACTGATATTCCACTATGAGTAAGCCTATTTTGTAAAGTGTAGCCTTTCTCATTTCTAATGCATCTATCAAATCTTTTGCATCTTTAATCTTTTGTGAAACAAACTCCTGCTTATCATCAAGTCCTTCGGTATCAAGCACTATATCTGGATAATACGCATCATTAAGTCGCACTTCTATCATGTCATTAGAATTGAAAATAAAAATATCTGGTATCACTTCTTTTTGTTTTTCTAAGTACTCAACAGCTGGAGGATTTTTAAATTTTTTGATGACACGAAGAGCATCTGAAAAATTTTTATGGCTAGAATATTGCTCTATAGATTGAAAATTCTCTATAAGTTCACTAGTAAACTTATAGAGCTCATCAGCTACTTCTAACTCATCTAGCTGAAACAAAAAAGACTCTTTAAAATCAAATGCACCAACTCCACAAGGAGATAAATTTGCAAATCTTTTTCTAATTTTATCTATCTCTTCAAATTTATATTCAAATTGATCTGCAATTTCTTGTATGTATTCTTTTTGTATGTATCCTTCATTATCTAAGTTATCTATGATGCTATATGCAATTTTTTGCGATTTAGGCGTGGGGAAAAGTGGTGGATTTATCTGTTCATATAGAACCTCATAAAGAGATTTTTTAGTGATTGTAAGTGCTTCGATGATGCTTGAAACTGAATCTTTTGACGCTTGTTGAAAAAAACTCTTTTTTTCATATCTTTTACTGGCTTTTTCATTTCCAACTTTTATCTCGATAAAAGGATTTTCTTTAGCAAATGGCTCCAAAACTTCTTGTAAGGACTCTAAGTTTGATTGCAATATCGGCAACCAACTTCTTAGAGTTGAAGAGAGTTTTTGTTTTGTATTTTGTAGCGTATTTGCTCTTAATTTCAAAATATTTTACCTTTAAAACTTAAAGTCAACTCCGAGATAATGAGTTTTCACAAGTTTGTCTTGGGCAACCTCTTGTGATGTTCCACTTGCCAACAAAGACCCATCTTTTAGCACATAAGCTCTATCACAAATTCCAAGAGTTTCTCTTACATTGTGGTCCGTTATCAAAACACCAATATCTAATTTTGCCAAATCCCTTACTATCATTTGTATATCTGTCACAGCTATCGGGTCAACTCCTGCAAAAGGCTCATCAAGCAATAAAAATTTTGGAAAATTTGCCAATGATCTTGCTATCTCACATCGTCTTCGCTCCCCTCCACTAAGGCTGATACCTTTTCTTTTTCGTATAGGTTCGATATTTAGAAGTTCAAGCAACTCTTCGACTCTTTTTTCTGCATCTTCTTCTTTTTCGTATACGATTTCAGCAGCTAACATTAAATTTTCTTCGACACTTAGTTCTTTAAATACGCTTGATTCTTGAGGTAAATAGCCAATTCCTTCTTTTGCTCTTTTATGTAATGGCATTTTTGTTATTTTTTTGTTATCAAGGTAAATCTCTCCACTACTTGGAGGAATTATGCCACATATCATATAAAACATAGTTGTTTTTCCAGCTCCATTTGGACCCAAGAGCCCTACAATTTCTCCGCTTTTAACATTTATCGTAACATCATCAATGATTTTGTTATTTTTTATAGTTTTTTTCACTTTTTCTATCTTTAATGTATGCATTTACTAACCTTATATACTCTTTTTTTTTCATCAATTTTTAGAATTTCTATTGTCATATAATCATAAAAATAGTTATCTAATATTTGTGCTAATTTTTCATCCGCCCACTCAATCATATGATATCCATCTTTATCTAGCTCTTCAATCAAACCTTGCTTGATAAAACCACCAACTCCATCTTGATAAATATCATAATGATAAAGTTTATCCCCATATACTTGCTGTTTTGAAAATGTAGGAGAAGTAACATTTTCATTCAAACCAATTTGCTTCGAAAATCGTTGAACAAATGTAGTTTTACCACTTGCCAAATCACCCTTTAGCAAAAAAATTCTACAAGTATGCGAAAATTTTATAATTTCTTCGATAAAATCATCCAATTTTTCAAGCGATACTGTTTTTTTTATGCAATTCATATAGAATTAGAAACCTTAATAATTTCTTCTAGTTTTTTAAATGTTTTTTGACTCTCTATGGCATCTTTTGCCATCTCTATTCCCTCTTTAATGTCTCTTGCCTTGTCATCAACAACTAGTGCCATAGCAGCATTTAAAAGCACTATATCTCTTTTCGCCCCTTTTTCTTCTCCTCTTAGTATCGCATCAGTTATCTTTGCATTCTCTTTTGCATCAGCTCCTTTAATCGCGACTTTAGGAGAAAGCTTCATACCATACTCTTGGGGATCAATGATAAAATCAGTAGTTCTACTGTTTTTAAGCATTGTGGCATATGTGATATCTGATATACTTATCTCATCCATGCCATCACGACTACTCACAGCTACTGCACTTGTTGTATCAAGCAAACTTAATCCAACTATAATTCTATTTAGAAACTTATCACTAAAAACACCTATGAGATACTTTTTTGCTCCAGCTGGATTTGTTAAAGGTCCTAAAATATTAAAAATAGTACGATGATTTAGGCTTTTTCTAATTGGCATGATGTATTTCATGGCAGGATGATGATTTATAGCAAATAAAAAAGCAAAACCACACTCTTGAAGCATTTTTGTTTGTTGTGCTGGATTTAAGTTTAAGTTTACACCTAAAGCTTCAAGCATATCAGCACTTCCTGAGTTGCTTGTGATCGCCCTATTCCCATGCTTTGCTACAAAACAACCAAGTGTTGGAAGAAGAAGTGAAACTGTACTAGAAATATTAAAACTATTGCTTTTATCACCACCAGTTCCCACAACATCAATGAGTTTTTCTCTTAAAGCTTGAGGGATTATAAGTTTTATACTATGTTCCCTCATGACTTCCGTAGCAGCCGCAATTTCCTCTGCACTCTCACCTCTTTCGTACAACTCTACTAAGTATTTTTTTGCCTCATCTAGAGACATTTCATTTTTAAATATCTTATTAAATTTATCTTTAGCCACTTCAAACATTTTCTTGCCTTTTTACATATTTTGGCTGCATTGTTTTTGGAATTGTTTTCGTTGTTGGAATTTCTAAAACTTCATATTTTGAAACTCTTTCAAGATATTTTATGCTGATAATATCACCTACTTTTACAACTTTAGCAGGTTTTACAATCACATCATTAATGCTAACGACTCCACTTTTGCACATGTCTTCTGATATCGCTCTTCTTTTTGTAATATTTACACAATTTAGAAATTTATCTATTCTCAACATCTTTCCTTAAACCAAATATTTCTAAAGATTGTATCAAAAAAAAAATTAAGGAACACTTTTTGCACATGTATTTTTAATGGATAAGCTAATTTTTTACAAAATTTAGATAAAATACTTCTTTTATTACATAACCAAAAGGAGACATCATTAAACGAAATATTAAAAAAGTAGTCTTAGCTTACTCAGGTGGGCTAGATACAAGCATAATTTTAAAATGGCTACAAGATGAATTTGGATGTGAAGTTGTTACATTTACAGCAGATGTTGGACAAGATGAAGAGCTAGAGCCTGCAAGAAAAAAAGCGATAGAGCTTGGAATAAAACCAGAAAATATTTTTATAGAAGATTTAAAAGAAGAATTTGTCAAAGATTTTGTTTTTCCTATGTTTCGAGCAAATGCCATTTATGAAGGGGAGTATCTACTAGGGACTTCAATAGCAAGACCTTTGATAGCAAAAAGACAAGCTGAGATAGCAGCACTCACGGGAGCAGATTCAGTGAGTCACGGAGCTACTGGCAAAGGAAATGACCAAGTTAGATTTGAACTAGGATATCTAGGAATAAATTCTGATTTAACTATCATAGCTCCTTGGAGAGAATGGGACTTGAATTCTCGTGAAAAACTTATGGCATATGCTAAGAAACATAATATCCAAATAGAGAAAAAAGGAAATAAATCACCATACTCTATGGATGCAAATTTACTTCATATTTCTTATGAGGGATTGATTTTAGAAGACCCAAATGCTAAACCAGAGGAAAGCATGTGGAGATGGACAAAAAGCCCACAAGAAGCTCCAGATAAGACAGAAACTATAGAAATAGAGTATGAAAAAGGTGACCCTATTGCACTCAATGGAGTAAGGCTATCTCCTGCAAAAATGCTAGAATCTCTAAATGATATTGGTGGAAGAAATGGGATAGGTAGGATTGACATAGTAGAAAACCGTTTTGTCGGCATGAAGAGTAGAGGATGCTACGAAACACCAGGTGGCACTATCATGTTAAAAGCACACCGTGCGATAGAAAGTATAGCATTGGATCGCGAAGCAGCACATTTTAAGGATGAATTAATGCCAAAATATGCAAAAACTATATATAATGGTTTTTGGTTTTCGCCAGAGCGAGAGATGATGCAAGCTGCGATTGATAAGTCTCAAGAAAATGTAAATGGCACAGTTAAGCTTGAACTGTATAAAGGAAATATTATGGTTACAGGAAGAACATCTCCTAAAAATAACCTTTTTAATGCAGAATTTTGTACTTTTGAAGAAGATGATGTATATAATCAAAAAGATGCAGAAGGCTTCATAAAGCTAAACGCACTAAGATTTATAATAAGCGGGAAAAACAAGAAGTTTTATGGAGACAAATAGTATATTTAAAGACAATCAAATTGCCAATGAAGAAATGATAGAGCTTTTAAATAAAAGAGCTAAAGGTGAGATTAATTTTAAGCTAATTGACACAAGAGAAATATATGAATATAGTGATGAGAGCATAGACGGCACAGATTTACTCTATCCAACTACTTTATTTCATAAATATATAGATGAATTAAATGAAAGTAGAGATGAAAATATTATATTGTGTTGCCAAACGGGAAATAGAACAGAACAAATTCTTGAAATTCTAAAAAGAATGGGCTTTGAAAAAGTTGCACATTTAGCTAGAGGTATTATTAATTTCTCGGGAAAAACAAGTAAAAATGCAGAGTTACCACAAAATATAAAATAGGAGAAAAGATGAAAGTGTTATTAATTAAAGATGTAAAATCACTTGGGAAAAAAGGTGAGATTAAAGAGGTAAAAGACGGATACGGGAGAAATTTTTTAATTGGAAAAGGTTTTGCACTACATGCCACAAATGAAGTCATGAAAAAATACGAAGCTGAACAAAAAAGAAAAGCAAAAGAAGAAGCAGAAGAACTCGTAAGACTTAAAGATATAGAAGAAAAATTGGCAGATTTTAAACTCACTATAAAAAGAAAACTAGGTGCAAATGGCAGTCTTTTTGGAGCTGTAACAAAAGATGAAATTGCACAAGAAATGAAAAATCAAAAAAATATTGAAATAGATAAAAAAACAATAGAGTTGGCAAAAGCCATAAAAATGACTGGAGATTTTGAAATATCTGTCAAATTAGGACATGGGATTCATGCTAAATTAGATGTACAAATCGTTGGAGAGTAGATATGTTTGAAGCGACAACCATACTTGCTTGCAAAGGTAAAGATGAAGCGGTAATTGGTGGAGATGGTCAAGTTACATTTGGCAATTCTGTTTTGAAAAATAATGCTACGAAAATCAGAAGATTACACAATGGTAAAATCTTGGCAGGCTTTGCAGGAAGCACTGCTGATGCTTTTAACCTTTTTGATATGTTTGAGGGAATTTTAGGACAAAAAAAAGGCGACCTTTATAAATCTGTCATAGAATTTTCCAAAGAGTGGAGAAAAGACAAGATGCTGCGTCGGCTTGAAGCTATGATGATAGTGCTTGATACAAAACACATATATATACTAAGTGGAAATGGTGATGTGGTTGAGCCTGAAGATGAGAAAATAGCAGCCATAGGAAGCGGTGGAAACTTTGCAATTTCTGCTGCAAGGGCACTTGATCGGCACTCAAATTTAGATGCTAAAACCATAGTAAAAGAGAGTTTAAAGATAGCAAGTGAACTTTGTATTTATACAAATAATAACATAAAAATTTATACCTTAGAGGAAGAAAAATAGATGAATTTAACTCCAAAAGAGATAGTTAAATATTTAGACGAATATGTAATAGGACAATTTGAAGCAAAAAAATCAATTGCCATAGCACTAAGAAATAGATACAGAAGATTACAATTATCACAAGAAATGCAAGAAGAGATAATGCCAAAAAACATCCTCATGATTGGCTCAACTGGTGTTGGTAAAACTGAAATTGCAAGAAGAATGGCTAAAATGATGAGTTTGCCATTTGTAAAAGTAGAAGCAAGTAAATACACAGAAGTCGGCTTTGTAGGAAGAGATGTAGAGTCAATGGTAAGAGATCTAATGACGGCTTCTGTAAATCTAACAAGAGCAAACCACAAAGAAAAAAATGCAGATCAAATCGAACTTCATGTTGAGCAAAAAATCATAGAAAAACTTCTTCCACCCCTCCCTAAAGGTGCAAGTGATGAAAAAAAGAGTGACTATCAAAGAAGTTATGGAAAAATGAGACAAAAGTTCAGAGATGGAGAACTTGACGATTTAGAGATAGAAGTTGAGATAGCAAATAGCAGTAGTGATTTGTCTGACTCTTCACTTCCGCCTGAAATTGTAAAAGTACAAGAATCTTTCATAAAAATACTAGGTAGCGGGCAGAAAAGTATCAAAAAAACACTAAAGGTCAAAGAGGCGAAAGAAGCTCTTAAAAATGAAGCGAGTGAAAAACTTCTTGATTTTGAAGCAATTAAATTAGAAGCAAAAAACAAGGCTGAAAATGGTGGTATAATATTTATAGATGAAATTGACAAAGTTGCAGTTAGTGCACACTCATCGAATAGAAGTGATCCAAGTAAAGAGGGAGTTCAAAGGGATTTGCTTCCTATAGTAGAAGGGAGTGATGTAAATACAAAATATGGTGTCATAAAAACAGATCATATACTTTTCATCTCTGCTGGAGCTTTTCATCTTAGCAAGCCAAGCGACCTAATACCAGAACTTCAAGGAAGATTTCCTCTTAGAGTAGAACTTAGCTCACTTAGCGAAGAAGTTTTGTATAAAATCCTAACACAGCCTAAAAACTCTCTTTTAAAGCAATACAAAGAACTTTTAAAGACTGAAGAAGTAGATTTGGTATTTGATGATGATGCAGTAAAAGCAATTGCAAAAATCTCACAACTTACAAATGAAAAAACTGAGGATATAGGTGCGAGACGACTTCATACTGTTATAGAAAAAGTTTTGGAAGATATCAGTTACGGTGCTGATGAATTAGCTGGTCAAGTGGTAAAAGTCACAAAAGAGTTAGTACACGAAAAACTTGACTCAATAGTAGAAGACGAAGATAGCAGTAGGTATATATTATAAATGGAAAACACACAGACAAAATCAGGCTTCGTCGCAGTCGTAGGAAGACCAAATGCAGGAAAAAGCTCTCTATTAAATTGGCTAGTTGATGAAAAAATTGCGATGGTTTCGCACAAAGCAAACGCGACTAGAAGAAGGTCAAAGATAATAGCTTTGCACAAAAATGCACAAATCATTTTCATAGACACACCTGGTATTCATGAGCAAGAAAGACTCTTAAATCAATTTATGCTTGAAGAGGCTTTGAAAGCCATGGGTGATTGTGATTTGATACTTTTTTTAGCTCCTGTAACTGATAAGCTTGATTTTTATCTTGATTTTCTTATTAAAAATGAAAAAAATACACCGCATATTATACTTTTGACAAAAACTGATATGGTTTCTCAAAAACAGGTACTAGATAAACTGCAACAATATAGCAAATATCAAGAAAAGTTTTTAGCTCTCATCCCAACTTCTATCAAAAAAGGTATCTCTAGAGATTATATTTTAGAGGAAGTTTCGAAGTATATTCCAACGCATCCTTATCTTTATGATAAGGAAATTTTAACAACTGAGAGCATGAGAGATATTTATAAAGAGTACATAAGAGAATCTATATTTGAAAATACAAGTGAAGAAATCCCGTATTTTGCCGATGTAGTTGTTGAGAGTGTTAAAGAAAAAGATAATATAGATGTTATAAATGCAAACATTATAGTAGAAAAAAAGAGTCAAAAAGGTATAATTATCGGACACGATGGCAAAACCTTAAAAAGAATTGGAAGTTACGCAAGAAAAAAAATAGAAAAACTCGCAAATAAAAAAGTTTTTTTGGAGATTTTTGTAACTGTTAAACCAGGATGGAGTCAAAATAAAGATATTTTGAAGAAGATTGGCTATATAATAGAGTGAAACTAAAAATTTTATGGTACAATTAAACAATAAATTAATATATATTCAAGAATAGGAGTTTTTAACAATGGCAACAAAGGAAGAACAAAACTATTCAAGTATAATCTCCATTGACCCAATATCGCTTAATTCTTATGAATATATCAAAAATGAAATCAAAGTAAATAAACTAGAAAAAAGTAAAAAAGATTCTTTTTTCACATCATACATTCCAGCAAAAGATATTATTACAGCTTCCATTGAAATGAGTAGAAGTATTCCTGATGAAGATCTTAAAGATGCAATTGAGATAAAAGTTTATGATGAATTAGGACTTGATTCTGCTGTAAACTATTCTATAACATACTTAGAAACTGAAACAAACGACACAAGAAATAGAATATACAATGTTTTTGTCATAGATTCTACTCTCGTTGATGAGAGATTAACACCGATAAAAAAACAAACCAAATATATAGATTATGTAACAGGGGCACCTTTTTTATTACAATCTTTATATAAGAAAAATTTTTTAGAACCCGATACAGTTGACTGTTTTATATATTTTCAAAAAGACGATGCTTTTCTAGCAATATACAGGGATGGAGAGTATATATATTCAAAATCTTTGCACTATTCATTAACGCAAATAAATGAAAAGTTTTGTGA
>JAADIZ010000186.1 GCA_013151055.1 Campylobacterota bacterium | reverse complement strand
AGGATACGAGTGTGAAGTTGAGCCCTCTAAAAGAGATAAATCTTTTATAGCTATCATAGCGGGCTCTCTTGTGTCCGCTTTTTTAGCAAGTACATGTTGTTTGGCACCATTTCTATTTTTGGTTTTTGGCGTTAGTGTGAGTTCACTCTCTTTTTTACAAGTTTTTGCACCATATACTATATATTTCGCTGTTGTTTCAGCAGTTCTTATATTGTATCTTTGGTATGATTATTTTAAAGAAAGAAGACAAAAACTCTTATGCGAAACTTGGCTTTCTAAAAACTATAAGATATTGTTAATCACAGGAACAATAATTGTGATAGTCTTAACCACATATCCGTATTGGATAAATTATTTATTGGAGTAAAAATGAAATTTGCATTTTTAATTCTCACTATTTTGACGCTCTCTTTTTCAAAAGTAGCGATCATTAAGGTCGAAGGCATGACTTGTCCACTTTGCACGATGGCAGTAAAGAAAAGTTTAAAACAGATAGATGGCGTAACAAAAGCAGTAGTAAAATTAAATACGAAAAAAGCAACAGTCTATTTTGATAAAAAAATTGACAAAAAAGAGTTCTTGAATGCTATAAAAAAAGCAGGGTATAGCGGAACAATAGAGTCAATAAAGTAGATTTTTAATTTATTTTTGATATACTTCGCTGACCTTACGCATTATAATGAGTAAAACCCATTATAATGGCAGGGACTAAAGTCCCTACAACCCCCTAAAGCTATGAAAAGTAGTTCTTTTCAAGAAAAAAGTGCATAAGGTTCAGATACTTCAATCCTCTAAATGGAGGGCATATGACCCTGGTGGGCATCACGGACTTCAAATCCGATGTCTGGGCGGTTGACCGTCTGGAGGTAGGTTCGATTCCTACGCCTTCTCGCCATTTAATTAAGAGGGTTTATCATCAATTCTATCTCTTGCTAAAGTAAGTATATAACCCCTTTATTTATTTGTTTTTCTTCTTTAGATATAATAAGTAAAAAAATATTATAAGGCAAATAATGAAAAATTTAGATAGTAAAAGTATAAACCTTATAGATACAAAAGAGCTAAAGATATTTACTCCAAATCAAAAACATTTTTTATTAATGGCAAAAAAAGATAAAATTGATTTTATATATAATACATCAGCACTTGAGGGAAATGCTATGACATATCCTGAGGTAGAGACTCTTTTAGAAGGGATTACTGTTGGTGGACATAAGTTAAGTGATGAGCAACAGATACTTAACCAAAACAGAAGTATCAATTTACTTTTTGATATGATAAAAAATGATGAATTTTATCTTGATAAGAAAACTTTATTTGATTTGCATAGTAAAGTTGCTTTTGAAGAGGCAATTAGCTGGGGTAAATTTAGAGAAAGTGGCGTTAATATTGGTGGTACTGATTATAAACCGCCAAAAGCCAAAGAGTTAGATTTGATTTTTCAAGAGGGCATGAAAGAACTAGAAAAAATTGAACATCCTATTGCTAGAGCAATAACATATTTTTTATTTGGTGCAAAGTGTCAATTTTTTTATGATGGAAATAAAAGAGTTTCAAGATTGATGATGAATGGTATTTTATTAAAGTTTGGTAGTTTGGTTATCCTATTTTGAATATTAAAGTAAAAGATAAATTAGAGTTTAATAGGCAGATGCTTAGGTATTATGATGGAGAAAATATACAAAAGAGTATTTTGTATTTGATAAATTATTATATAAAGAGTAATCAGAGTGTTATTTAGTAAAAAATTACTTATGTATATAATTCCTTTACAAAATTAATAAAATATTAGAGTCAAAAATAAATACCCGACCCTAATACCATTGTTTTTTTGGGATAACTCCTCTTACTCCACCTTTGGGATTTTTCATGTCTCCTTTTCGTCTTGGGATAAGATGCACATGTACATGAAAGATACTCTGCCCCGCGTCTTCTCCGCAGTTTACACCAATATTAAAACCTGTAATATCGGGGTATTTTGATTTGAGAGATTCCCTTTGTCTGTGTAGAAGCTCTTCTATCGCATCTCGCTCAGTTGGATACAAATCAAAATAATCAGACACATGTCGTTTTGGAATTATCAAGGTATGTCCTTGTGTTACAGGGTAATTGTCTCTAAATGCTACGCACAATTTATTTTCATCAACTATTTTGATGCCATTGGTTTGGTAGGAACAAAAAACACATGTATCTAGCTCTTTAAAGGTTTTAGGCATAAAATTACTCCTTATTTTTTTAAGTTATCTTAAAAAAGTTTAAAACACTACATGTAAAATTTCTGGTTCACTAAAATTTGGCACATTATCGTAGGCAAATACACTATAATATTTATCACGGTCAAGTGAACCAAATCTATCATAGGTATAATCATCTTTTCCACCGTATATCTTTACTCCATCCATAAAGTTTTTTGGTGGATGAAAAGAATTCCTCACGATATATGCTCCTACAAAATCTTTGTCTTTTGGGTTTTCCCATTTTAGTTTTATCACACCATTTTCTATAGAGTAGCTTAAATCTTCAATCTTTTGTAGAGGATTTTTTCTTTTTTCTATGTATTCTATGACTAGCTTTGGATTTTCACTCCATCTTACAATTCTACCTTTTACGCTTGAAAATGATGTTGTAGCGTTGATTATGATTTCGAGTTGATTATTTTCTTCATGAAACTTTTCTAGTAGCAGTTCCGAGAGTGTATCAAACATAAAGTAGTGCGTTTTTCTTTTTGACAAATCTTTGTCTTGTACTTCATAGCCGATATATTCGGCTCTTTCTCTATTTTTGATATCCGTATAATTTGATATTTTTTCATTTACATCTAAGAGTTCCAAATAAAAACTAATTCCTTTAGAAGATTTATATACTGTTTTATTTTGAAGTTCTATATAGGCATTTGTTATGATAGTGTTTTTAGGATTTGGTAAGATTGACAAATCATATCTTAGATGACCATAAATTTTATTACCTTTTTTATCATATCCACTTTCTAGATATCCTCTTTTCAAATTAATACTAATTTCTTCTTGAAGTTTAGGACTGACTTCTGTTTTTGTTGTAGGAATTGTATATTTTACTTCTAAGATTGGGCGATAATGAAGTCCTCCTCCAAAATTACCATATCCTATATCGTACTGCATGACTTGTGAATCTTCACCGTAAGGAAGCTCTTTTGGACCATCAAGTCTAAATATAGCTTTGTTTTTTATCAATTGTTCTTGTAAAAGCAAACACTGATATGATGAAAAATCCCAATAATTCCATATGCCTTGAGTTAGATTTTGTGATTTTATAGCGTCACCTATGACTTGTATGCAAGTTGCATTTTCGATTTGTTGAAAGTCGGCTAAATCATTTATATCTTCACTATCGAGTAGGCACATGTTCCACTCACCATATCTCTCTATTTTAGCCGCAACTCTGTTCATGGGATACATATGAAGTATTGCTTCTTTGATGATTGCATCTTTTGGTATGGTGCTTAAATCATAGCTTATAACGCCATCACAGATACCTTTTGACTTGTTTATCCCAACAAAAAGTGAGTTACTTCCAAAATGACTTCTGTTTACTTCGCTCATGTTTTCACCAACATAGCCAGTGCCTTCTTTTAGAGCAAAAAGCATTCTTGAAAATTCTGACCTTTTTAGTTTCGTTTTTAGTTTCACTATTGGTGCATAGGGAGATTTTAGTTTTGTTGTTTTATTTACTGCTCTTATAGTGTAGTAGTAAGTTTTAAAAGACTCTAACTCCAAGTCTTTAAAAATATGTTCTTTTGTGATGCCTACTATATTGTGTTCACCACAAGATGCTTTATCTTTTATGTTTCTATAAATCTCAAAATATATATCTTCTCTAAGTTCATAGTTCCATTTAAGTTGAACACTATCTATGTCAACACCTTGAATAGTAAAATTATCTACTCTATTTGGTGCATAAGAAGAGTAATTTATAGTTTCTTCAAATGCCTTCAAAAGGGCAGGAATGTTTTCATTTACAGAGCTACTCATGGCTTTCATATAATCTGGTATATTTTTAGTTCCAACTTCTACAACCGAAGATATAATTCC
>JAADIZ010000113.1 GCA_013151055.1 Campylobacterota bacterium | reverse complement strand
AGTCTATAAAAGACACAAAATAATTTTTAGGGGATGTCAACAAACATCCCCTAAATTAGAATTTTCTTAATAATGTAAAACTTTTGATAAATTTATAAAAAGTTTTTCTAAAAGATTCAAAACTATTTTTAACGCACAAACAGTCATAAACTTCAATTAAATCATTTTTTTCATTAATCGTCAAATTTACCATACCAACCCTTTTTGCTTAAAAAACTTATAAAGTATATCTTTAATAGTATTAATAATTCATAAAATGTAATAAAATATACTAACAAAGTATGTTTATACATAATTAATGTATATAATGAACAGTTAATACTTTTATATTTATATTAAAATGTATTATATATACGGATTAATGTATAAAAAATCTAGCTTAATTGTTTTAGTATATTTTTGCTATAATTTACTAAAATATTTACAGGAGAAGTAATGGCTACATATTCAATGGGAGATTTAAAAAAAGGTTTAAAAATCGAATTAAATGGAGTTCCATATAAAATCACAGAATATCAACACGTAAAACCAGGTAAAGGTGCAGCTTTTGTCAGAGCAAAAGTAAAATCATATGCAAATGGAAAGGTGATTGAAAAAACATTTCATGCAGGAGATAAATGTGAAGCCCCTGATTTAGAAGATAAAGTTATGCAATACTTATATGATGATGGAGAGTTTATGCAATTTATGGATAGTGTTACTTATGACCAAATCGGGTTGAGCCGAGATCAAGTTGGAGATGCTGCAAATTGGATAGTTGATGGCATGAGTGTAGATATGCTTTTTCACAATGGCAAACCAATAGGAGTCGAAGCTCCAGCAGTTGTAGAATTAAAAATTGTTGAGACACCGCCAAACTTCAAAGGTGATTCACAAGGTGGTAAAAAACCAGCAACGCTAGAGAGCGGAGCGGTTGTGCAGATTCCCTATCATATTCTAGAAGGCGATAGCATAAGAGTAGATACTGCAAAAGGTGAGTATTTAGAAAAAGTCAAATAAAGGAGATTTTATGTCAAAAGTATTAGTTCCATTGGCAAGTGGTTTTGAAGAGATAGAGGCCATGAGTATTATAGATATTTTAAGAAGAGCAGAAATTGAAGTAGTGGTAGCAGGGTTGGGTAAAAAACAAGTTGTTGGAGCCCACGGTGTCAAAGTGCAAGCTGATGTACATATAGAAGATACGAATAGTTCTAATTTTGACATGATAGTGCTTCCTGGTGGACTTCCAGGGGCAACAAATTTGCAAAAAGATGAAACTGTACAAAAGCTTTTAAAAGAATTTGATAAGCAAAATAAACCAATAGGTGCTATTTGTGCTGCTCCGGTTGCACTTATGAGTGCTGGAGTACTAAAAGAAAATTATACTTGCTATCCATCATTTGAAACAAATATAAGAGAAAAGGGATATACGGCAAATAAAGATATAGTTAGTGATAAAAATATAATAACATCTCGTGGTCCTGGAACTGCTATGACTTTTGGTTTGGCTATAGTTTCCAAACTTTGTGGTGATGAAAAATCTAATGAAATAAGAAGTCAATTGTTATTATAAAAAAGTTGATTAAAAAGCAAGTAAATACTCTTTTTATAAGAAGGAGGCTAGACCCTCTTCTTATAAAAACTATGCTACAATTCTTATATGAATAAAAATATACAAATAGGTCAAATAAACACTTTAGAAATAGATAGAATTACAGATCATGGCTTTTACCTTTTGAGCGAAGAGGGCGAAGATATACTTTTACCAAATGCATATATGACAGATGATATGTCCATAGGCGATGAGATAAAAGTTTTCGTATATACTGACTCAGAGGATAGGTTAATAGCTACGACTTTAAAACCAAAAGCAATGCTCGATGAATTTGCTTATATGGAAGTTGTTGATGTTGCATCATTTGGAGCATTTGTTGATTGGGGACTTCCTAAAGACTTACTTATTCCAAAATCTTTGCAAAAAATTCCTCTTAAAGTTGGTATGAAATTTGTTTTTAGAGTTTGTTTAGACGAAGAGACAGGTAGGTTAGTTGGTGCCCATAAATTTAAAAAATTTATAAGAAATGATATAGAAGAGCTTGAAGTAAATCAACAAGTCCATATAATCATAAGAGAAAAAACCCCGTTAGGATTTAAAGTTATAGTCAATAATTTATACGAAGCTATAATTTTTCATAATGAAATCTTTGAAGATATTTGGGTTGGTCAAAAAAAAGTGGCATATGTCAAAAATATAAGAAGTGACAGAAAACTAGATATCTCTCTTCAATCCATTGGCAAATCAAATGCTGACACAGCAACTAGTAGAATCGAAAAGATTTTAAGACAAAGTGGCGGAAGCTTGGAATTTAACTACAAAAGCTCACCCAAAGAGATAAAAGACAGATTTGGATTAAGTAAAAAAAATTACAAAAGAGCATTGACAACTTTGCTCGAAAAGAAAATCATAGCAGTTGATGAGAGTGGAATGTGCCTAACTCAGTAGCTATCATTGGTGCCGGTGCTTCAGGTTTGGTAGCTGCCATAGTAGCTGCAAGATCTGGGGCAAAAGTTGTAATTTATGAAAAAAACAATAAAATTGGCAAAAAGATATTGGCAACTGGAAACGGTAGATGCAACATCACAAATCAAACAATTAAAACTTCAAATTATCACGGTTCAAATCCAAAATTTGTAAATATTTCCATAGATAGATTTAACTCTTCAGTATGTAAAATTTTTTTTGCAGAACTAGGGTTGGAATTAAGTGAAGGACAAAATGGCAGGCTTTATCCTAAAAGTTTACAATCTTCTAGTGTCACAGAACTTTTAGCATATGAATGTGAAAGATATGGAGTAGAGATTTTACTTGACCAAGAAGTACGGGGTATAACAAAAGAAAAAAATAGATTTGTTTTGCAAGTTGAAAATCAAAAACTATATGCAGCCTCTGTTTTAATCGCAACTGGTGGTTTGGCAATGCCAAATTTAGGAGCAAACGATAGTGGATATAAGTTTGCAAAAAACTTTGGACACACCATAGTACCAACATTTGCATCTTTGGTACAATTAGAAACAAAAGAAGACTTTAAAAGTATAAGCGGTGTAAAACTACAAGGTGATATAGAAGTTTTTGAAGATAAAAATAGTATCTCTTTTGGAAGAGGAGATATACTTTTTACAAATTATGGCATATCTGGTTCAGCTATTTTAGATGTCAGCAGATATGTGGGTAAAATCTTACAAAGCACAAATGAAGTCAATGTAAAACTAGATTTGATGAGTGATTACTCAAAAGAACAGTTAAAAAATGTACTATTTAAAAGAGCCAAAAAATCAAATGGAAAAAGTGTATCTTTGTGGTTAAATGGCTTCATAAATTCAAAATTGGCAACTTTTTTATCAAAAGATTTGAGAGAAAAAAATGCAGATAATTTAAGCACAAAAGATATAATCAACCTAGTATATAAATTAAAAAATTTCAAAGCGACAGTTGTAAACTCAAGAGGCTTCAAGAGTGCAGAAGTGACAGCTGGCGGAGTAAAAACGGATGAAATAAATCCAAACACAATGGAATCAAAACTACAAAAAAATCTCTACTTTAGCGGCGAAGTTCTAGACATAGACGCAGACTGCGGAGGCTACAATCTACACTGGGCTTGGGCTAGCGGATATAGTGCTGGCTTGGCTTTGAGATAAAAAGATAAAATTTAGAAGGAGGTTTTGTCTATGAATATCGGTAAAAGATATACGACGAACTATGGTGTGACAAAGCCTCTGATGAAAAAGGTTTTTAGGTGGAAAATGAATGCTTTTTCCCAAAAAAAGCGAAAGAGAGTTGCTGATGATGACTTTAAGTTAAAAGTCAATTTTATAGACAAAGATGATTTAAATATCAATGAAGATTTTATCATTTGGTTGGGGCATGCCACTTTTTATATACAACTTGATGGCATAAAGATACTGTGTGACCCTGTATTTGGAGATATACCTTTGGTACACAGGCTCTCTTCTTTTCCTATAAATCCAAGTGATTTGAAACCTGATATAATTTTGATAAGTCATGGGCACTATGACCATCTCGACATGAAATCGTTAGCTAAGTTAGATATTTATGATAAAAAAACCAAAATAATTATGCCTTCAAATCTATCAAGCTATATAAAAAAGAGTGCCAATATAACAGAATTAGCTTGGTATGAAGAAAAAAATGTATTTGGATTAGACATAATATCTCTTCCAGCTTCGCATTGGCACAGAAGAGGTTTGTTTGATTTTAACAAAGCACTATGGTGTAGTTTTATCATAAAATCCAAATCCAAAGCCCTATTTTTTGCTGGAGATACTGCATTTGATAGTCATTTTGAAGAAATTAAACAAAAAGGATATGGTGTAGATATAGCTTTGATGCCAATAGGAGCCTACAAGCCTATTGAAATTATGAAACAAAGCCACCTAAATCCCCAAGAAGCTTTAGATGCTGCAAAAATTTTGGGTGCAAAAATAATGATACCATATCATTTTGGAACATTTAAACTCGCAGATGAACCAATCGGAGAACCACATACATGGATAAAAAAGTTAGCAAAAAATAGTGATATAAAAATCAATATCTTAGATGTTGGAGAAATATATAAAAATCACTTGGTTTTTAATGAATAACTGACCTTACTCACCATAATGAATAAGGTCAGTGAATAAGGTAAGTTGCAGTATAATTGATTTAGAAGTTTATATACTGACTTTAGATTAAGGAGAGCGTTGTGCAGTTTTCTAGTATTTTGTTTGAACAATCTAGGCGACCGCAAGAGTTGCCTAATGAACTTGATATTTACAAAGATTTAAATCTTGACCAAATTATAGATAAAACCGTAGCTTTTAAAAAAGAGTTTGATATAAAGAAGTTTTTCTATATGCCTCTTGATAATGAGAAAATTATAACATATAGACAAAATATCTTAAAAGATTTGCAAAATAATGAGTTTTATCATAGAGTTGATGAGTTTGCTCAAAAGATGTTAGAGATAAAAAAACAGCAAAAAATAATAGAAACGATAGAGTATAAAGAGTATAAAAATGGTTGGTTTTTACAGATGGCATCTGTGTATTGTGAAGCATTAGATACTTTCTTAAAAGCTTTAAGATCAGCAGATTTGCATTCAAGCGGATTTTTGCTTTTTTATGATTATCTTCAAACATATCTAAACAGTGATGAGCATAAATCACTCCAGAATGATGTGCAAAAACTCAAAACAGAGCTAGCTTCAGTATCTTACGAGATAGGCATAAATGGACTGACATTTAAAGTGAGGAAATATGATGATGAAATTGACTATGCACAGGAGATAGAGAGAGTTTTTCATAAATTTGAGCAAGATGAAGTGAGTGTTCAGGATTGTCAATTTGATAAAAACAGTGGCATAAACCATGTTAATGCAAAAATTTTGGAGTTTGTAGGCAAGCTTTATCCTTTGGTTTTTTCAAATCTGGAAAATTTTGCTCAAAAGCACAAAGAGTTTATCGAAAAAAGTTTTTGGGTATTTGCCAATGAAGTGGAGTTTTTTATATCTTATATTTATTATATATCTAAGATAAATTCTCCAACCCTTTCTTTTAGTTATCCTAAAATGAGTATGAAAAGTAGGAGTATAGATGTGCTTGATGGTTTTGATATTTCGCTTGCATATAGTTTAGCATTTGAGAAAAAACTAGTTGTAACAAATAGTTATTATCTAAAAGAAAAAGAACGAGTTATGGTGATAAGTGGTGCAAATCAGGGTGGAAAATCTACTTTTACTAGGGCATTTGGTCAGATGAGCTATCTCTCAAAGCTTGGTTTGTCAGTGCCAGCTCGTGAGGCAAAACTTTTTTTAGTGGATAATATTTTTACTCATTTTGAGAAAGAAGAGGAGATAAGTACTCTTCATAGTAAGCTAGAAGAAGATTTGGTTAGAGTTCATGATATATTCGATAAAGCAACCACAAGAAGTTTGATAATACTAAATGAAATTTTTTCTTCAACCTCTTTGCAAGATGCAATTTTTTTGAGTGAAAAGACTATGGAAAAGATTGATAAGCTAGATCTTCTGTGTATATGGGTTACTTTTATAGAAAAGGTAAACAATATGAGTGCTAAGACTGTCAGCATGATTAGTGACATAGATAAGCAAGATATAGAACACAGAACATATAAAATTATAAGAAAAGAGGCCGACGGGTTAGCATATGCCAAATCCATCGCTGCAAAATATCACCTGAATTATAAACAAATTTTACAGAGGGTAAAAGGATGAGAGTTTTTTTGATGCACAAGGATAAAAATTTTACTATTGAGCAGAAATTCTCAAGCCACTCAAATATTATCATGAGTGATTTGGAACTTGATGTTTTGCTAAATGCTATGTCTAGGGATGATGAATTTTTGTATGATGTTTCAAAAACTGCCTTACTCAAAATTCTCAAAACACAAGAGGAGATTATCTATCGTCAGGAGATTTTAAAAGATTGTTTGAAAAACCCTCAGGTTGCAAGAGATATATATGGACTCACACTCAAATCAATTCTTAACAAACAACAAAGGTGGCTTGGAGTATTTGGGAGATATCCTAGTTCGCTTCTAAGCAGTAGTGTATCTCTGCTAGATATGTATTTTGAGCTTTTGAAGGATTTGAGGAAAATTGCTGATACAAATATAGAAAATTTTAACTCAAACGGATTTAAAAGATTTTTCTCTATGATTCAAAAAGAGTTAGATGATGAGTATATAGATGAGGTAAAAAAGTATTTAAAAGAGTTGAAATTCAAAGATGGGATATTGTTAAGTGCAAGACTTGGCACAGCAAATAAGGGAATAAATTATACTCTAAGAAGAGACAACCTCGCTTCAAAAAGTTGGTTTAGAAAAATGCTTGCAAAAAAACAAAAAGAGTACTCTCATGCCTTACATCCTAGAGATGATGCTGGAGCAAAAGTCCTTAGAAATCTTAGAGATGCTGGTTTAAATGGAGTAGCAATTTCTCTTAGTAAAACGGCAGAACATATAGATAATTTTTTTATATCCCTAAGAAGAGAGTTGGCATTCTATATGGGATGTTTAAATTTAGAAGAAAAATTAAAAGAACTAAAAGCCTCTATCGTTTTTCCTAAAATATATCCTATGGATAAGCGGGTTTATTTTGCAAAAGATTTGTATGATATCTCTCTAGCTTTGATTATGGGAAAAAATATCACAGCAAATAACATAAACGCAAACGAAAAAACACTATTTTTTATAACAGGAGCAAATCAAGGAGGAAAAACAACTTTTTTAAGGAGTGTAGGCTTGGCACAGTTGATGTCTCAATGCGGCATGTTTACTCCAGCACTCTCTTTTGAGACAAATATATGCAGTGGTATCTTTACACACTTCAAAAAAGAGGAAGATAGAAGCATGAAAAGTGGTAAATTTGATGAAGAATTGGCAAGGATGAATGATATCGTAGATAATATTTCGCCAAATGCTGTTGTTATATTTAATGAATCTTTTGCTTCTACAAACGAAGCCGAAGGCTCACAGATAGCTTCACAAATCACAAAAGCACTTATAGAAAAAAATATAAAAGTTATTTTTGTAACCCATATGTTTGAGTTAGTAAATTTCTTTTATCAAAATGATTATAAAAATGCTATATATCTCAGAGCAAATAGAGAAGAAGATGGAAGCAGGGATTTTAAAATCAAAGAGGCAAAACCACTTCATACAAGCTTTGCAAAAGATATATATGACTCTATTTTTATATAACTGACCTTACGCACTATAATGAGCAAAGCCCATTGAGATAAAAAGAATAAAATTTAACCCTCTATCCACTCCTTCGCTTTTTTAAGTTCATTAAAATGAAAGTTTTTTATCTTCGTATCTATGAAATAGCTAGCGATTTTATCTCCAGTTTCTATCAAAAGAGAGTCAGTTGCAAAAGCTATCTTTTTGACATGTTTTTGATGCTCTTTTATGAATCTCATATGAGCGAAAAATGCTCCAGACGAATCCCAGCCTGGAAAATCTTTTGTATGTATTATGATACCATTTAACTTTCCATTTTCTTTGATAAATGGGTCTATTAGCTCTTTTGCTTTTAGAAAATCTCTTTGGCTTAAAGCACAAAAAGGTTCAAGAATAGCTATTTTGGACTTTTTATCTAGTGAAATTTTTATATTTGGTTCAGATTTGTCTTTTTGCATGAGCCACTCTTTTGCTTTTTGAAGTTCTTTGTTTTCAAATGTTTTTATCTTTGCTGGAACTGTAAAAGAGAAGACTTTTACACTATTGATAATCCACTCTATATCGCTGATAACAGCTATCTTTTCCCACGCTGTATAAAACATAAATCCCGCTTTAGCATCATCAAGCAAAGCAGAAAAATCATAAGAATCAAAATCTTCACTAACTTGATAAAGAACTTTGAGTTTGCCTTGCTCTTTTAGTTTTGATTTTAGTGCAGGGATAAGCACCTTTTCATAATCTTCACCACTAACTTCACCACTAAGTCTAAATCCAACCACATCTTCGGCGATGTCATTTAATACTTCTATCATTTTTTCCTCCTTTTATTTTATCTATATAATAGCATAAATTTTCAAAATCAAAGAAGTCAAACCGCTATAAGCAATTCTATTTTTTAAGCACTATTTTTGTAAAATCAAAACAAAAAAAAGATAATTATGGAATTTACACACTTACATTTACACACGGAATATTCACTATTAGATGGTGCAAATCAGATAGGAAAATTAGCAGATGCACTAAAAGCTCAAGGTGTCAAATCCGTGGCTATCACGGATCATGGCAATATGTTTGGGGCTATTGATTTTTATAAAACCATGAAAAGTGTTGGTATAAAGCCGATAATTGGTATGGAAGCTTACATTCATAACCAAGACGACATTGGCGACAAAACTACAAAGCAGAGGTTTCATCTTTGCTTATTGGCTAAAAATGAGATAGGTTATAAAAATCTCATGTACCTCTCGAGCCAAAGCTATATACATGGTTTCTACTACTATCCTCGTATAAATAAAAAGATGCTTAGAGAGCACAGTGAAGGTCTTATCTGCTCATCCGCCTGTTTGCAAGGTGAGGTAAATTGGCATCTAAATACTCAAAATAAAAGAAATATCCAGTTTGGTGCAAAAGGGTATGAGCGAGCAAAAGAGGTAGCGTTAGAGTACAAAGATATATTTGGAGAAGATTTTTATCTTGAGCTCATGAGACACGGTATAAATGACCAATTATATATAGACAATTCCACTCTTAGGCTTTCAAAAGAGACAGGTATCAAGATAATAGCTACAAACGATACTCACTATCTAAAACCTGATAATGCAGAAGCTCATGAAGCTTTTATGTGTATTGCTATGAATAAAGAGTTTGATGATCCAAAGCGTTTGCGTCACTCGGTGCATGAATTTTTCTTAAAATCCCCACAAGAGATAACAAAGCTATATGCAGATATCCCAGAAGCGATAGAAAATACACAAGAAATAGTAGAAAAATGTAATCTTGAGATAAAACTAGGTGATCCGACTCCTCCAAAATTTAAATTTACACAAGAGTATGCTAAGTCTGAAGGATTAGAGTATGATAATGATGATGACTATTTTAGATACAAGTGTGAAGTTGGGTTGAAAAAGAGACTTGAGTTGGTAGATGAGAGTTTGCATGAAGAGTATAAAAAAAGACTCCAAAGAGAGATGGATGTTATTTGTAGCATGAAGTTTCCAGGCTACATGCTTATAGTTTGGGATTTTATTCGTGAAGCAAAAGAGAAAAAAGTGCCAGTAGGTCCTGGGCGAGGAAGTGCGGCTGGAAGTTTGGTGGCATTTTCACTAAATATCACAGATATTGACCCCATGAAGTACGATTTACTCTTTGAGAGATTCTTAAATCCTGAACGAGTTAGTATGCCAGATATTGATATTGACTTTTGTCAAGCAAGAAGAGGGGAAATCATAGACTATGTTGTGCAAAAATATGGCAGGTACAATGTAGCCCAAGTCATCACTTTTGGTAAGCTTCTTGCAAAAGGAGTCATAAGAGATGTTGCTAGAGTTTTGGGTGTTGAGTATGCAAAGGCAGATAAGATGGCAAAATTAATACCCGATGAGCTAGGCATTACGCTAAATGGCAAGATGAAAAATGGAAAAAAGGTTGATGGAGCTTATCAAAAAGAAGAAAAATTAAGAAAATGGATTGAAGAAGATTCCCAAATCGCAAGAGTCTGGAAGTTTGCTTTAGCACTTGAGGGACTAAACCGAAACTCAGGTATGCATGCTGCTGGAGTTGTTATTAGCGATGAAGAATTGTGGCATAAAACCCCATTATATAAGCCATCAGGCGAAGACCAACAGCTAGTAACCCAATATTCACTAAACTATCTTGAAGATGTGGATTTGATAAAATTTGACTTTTTGGGTTTGAAAACTCTGACAGTTATAGACAACGCTCTAAAACTCATAAAGCGAAGATATGACAAAGATATAGACTTTAATACTCTTGATGTAGATGATCCTAAAATCTACAAACTTATCCAAAGCGGTCATACGATAGGACTCTTTCAGATAGAATCAAGCGGTATGCAGTCCTTGAATGAGAGATTAAAACCGACAGCATTTGAAGATTTAGTCGCTGTTTTGGCTCTGTATCGTCCAGGACCTATGGAGTCTGGTATGCTAGATGATTTTATAGATAGAAAGCATGGAGTTAAAGAGATAGACTACTTTTATGATGAATTTACAGAACCTCTTGAGCCGATATTAAAACCGACTTATGGTGTTATCGTCTATCAAGAGCAGGTTATGCAGATAGTGCAGACTATAGGTGGCTTTAGTCTAGGAAAATCAGATATAGTCCGTCGTGCTATGGGTAAAAAGAAGATAGATTTGATGAACAAGTACAAAGAGGAGTTTGCACAAGGGGCGAAAGAGCAGGGCTATGAGTATGCACATGCTATAGAGCTTTTTGAGCTGATAGAGAAGTTTGCGGGATATGGTTTTAACAAATCCCACTCAGCAGCGTATGCTATGATAACTTTCCAAACTGCATATCTAAAATGCTACTATCCGCAAGAGTTTATGGCGGCACTTTTAACAAGTGAGCAGGACAATACAGATAAGATTGTCAAGTATATCGATGAGGTCAAAAGACTAGGCATCAAGCTTTCGCCTCCTAGTGTGGATAAAAGTATGATTGAATTTACTGCGATAAAAGATGATGAAGGGGATGAGACTATACTTTTTGGTTTAGGAGCTCTTAAAGGTATGGGCAAATCTGCAATCACAAAGATACTTGAAGCCAGAGAGGATGAAGGTTTTAAAGATTTGGATGATTTTCTCTCAAAGATTGATACTTCAAAAGTAAATAAAAGAGTTATAGAATCACTCATAAAATCAGGAAGTTTCGATGATTTTAACTATACTAGACGAGCTTTGTTGGATAATTTAGAAAAGATTGTGGATACTGCAAGTGAGTGTGCAAGAGCCAAAAAGATGGCAGAAAATTCACTCTTTGGCGATGACAAAGAGCTGATAGCTCTACATGTAGATATAGAAAATGTTCCTGAATTTGATATGAAAAAAGTTCTAGAATTTGAAAAAGAGACTATGGGATTTTATGTTTCAGGTCATCCCCTTGATGAATTTAGGGAAGAGATAGATGGTATAGACTATACACTATCAAGTGAAGTTGAAAATCTAGGCGATGGTAGTACGACTCTGTTTATAGGAAAAGTTGAGGAGATAGTCGAAAAGATAAGTAAAAAAGGCAATAAATTTGCGATTTTAAATCTTATGGACTTTCATGGCAATATAGAGATAACACTCTTTGCAAAACATTTGGATAAGATACACAGTATGAACAAAGAGGAGCCAATTTGCCTAAAAGTAGCAGTTACCCGTGATGACAGAGGCATAAACAAGAGAGTTCTAAAGATTTTAAATCTCAAAGATGCCAAAAAAGAAAAAACCAATACAAAAAGAGTTGAAATGCCAACCGAGCCAAAGACTCTTATCATAGATTTTAGTGAAGATAGTAAAATTTTAGATGATTTGTATAGATTGGTAAGAGAAAATCCAGGGAATAGACCATTAAAACTCATAATATCCTCAAAACTTCAAGATATAATCATAGAGACATATCTAAAAGTTTCAGACGAAATAGACGAAAAAATAAAAAAGATAGAGTTGGTAAAAGTGGCTTAAGATATTGATAGAATGATATAGAATACACTTTGTATGATAAATATAATTTGATTTTAACATATAAACGAGCTGTAATGATACTCAATAAATAGATGCGATGTATCCGCTTCGCGGACACATCGCATCGGTCGCGCTGAGCACACACAAGGATTAAAATGTCAAAAGCAATTTCAATAGATAAAATTATAGAAGCTATTTTAGATGGAATTGATGAATCAATGAATATTTATCAAAAATGGAGTGGTGGTGAATGGTTATGGAATGCCCCAGAATATTTGATAACTGTTAAAATTGCTGAAAATATAGCTAATCTTGATGGAAATAAATATATAACCCTTGAAGATAATGTTGACTATATCTTAGATGTATCAAATGCTAAAGGTAAAGGACAAGTTTCAGACTTAGCAAGAACAAATGGAAGAAGTGACATTGTTTTATGGTGGGCAGGTGGAACACCAAGAGCTATAATTGAAGTGAAAAATGCAGTTTTTAGACTTGATAAAATTGCTCAAGATATTGATAGAATTCAAGAAGTTTTAAAAAGTAAAAAACTTGATACAAGTTTACAGTTTGGATTAATAGCATTTTATATTGATAGAGGATATAAAAATGGTAATGCAAAAGAAAACATTAAAAAAAGAATTTATAAAATCCATAGTGAAATTAAAGAGACATATCCTGATTTATCTTGTGAGTTAGTTTTTCGAGAAAAAGACATAATTAACAATGATAATGATGCTTGGTCACCAGTTGTATTTTTACTAAAAGTTAAGTGATAACAAGTTCTCATATAATAATAACTAGCAATTAAGCTATCATAAACTAGAGAGTTTTGAACACATAACATATCGGACAAATCCTAAATCAGCTAGTTTTCTTAAACGGGAATTTTAGCTAGATTGACTCCAAGTCAGATGGTTATACTACAAATTTGAGTGGCGACTGGATCGGTGAAAGCTAGATCGTATATCATGAGGTTAGATTAGGTATAACATGGTTATTGTATCAGGTAAGAGAATATTTCACTCCTACCCTAACGAACTCTCAATTTAAATAAAGTGAGGTTCTCCTATGTATTCTATCGGATTAGATGTAAGTAAAGCAAGTTTATCAGTTCATGTTCCACTTAACTCTTCAGATTTTGAGATAAAAAACAGTCTCAAAGATTTTAAAACACTCTATACAAAGCTCAAAAAACTCTATAAAAAAGATGTAGAAAAGTTAGTATTTGTATACGAGCCTACTGGAAGCTATTCATCACTATTAACAAAGTTTTGTGCTTCGAAAAATATCAAATCATTCATCATAAATCCTAAACAATCTAGTAACTTTGCCAAGGCTCTTGGTTATAGAAGTAAGAGTGATAAGATAGATGCACATATGCTATCACAAGCTATTTCAATAGCTAAGGAAAGAGAAATCAAAGTACCTGTGATAAATGCCACTGCTGAGGATATAAAAGAGCTTATGAGCTACTATATGTTTACTGTTAAGCAGCGAGTAGCAGTTAATAACCATCATGAAGCATTAAACTCTAAAGATGGTAATACATATGCTTTAAAAGATTTAAAAAAGAGAATTAAAGAGTTAAAACTCAAAGAAGCTGAGATACTTGAAAAAATCAAAGACATTATCCAAGAAGATGATGAGATTGCACAAGGTTATCAAAATATAATCACTATTCCTGGTATTGGTAAAATCGCAGGAATAGTACTTATTCATCTTTTCATCAGATACCCAGATGCAAACAAAAAACAGATAGTTTCCCTTACTGGGTTAGACCCAGTTATTAAAGACTCTGGAACATCTGTAAAATCAAGACCTAAAATTTCAAAATCTGGTTCTCGTCTTTACCGAGCAGTTATGTTTATGGCAACAATGGTTTCTATAAATTATAATAGTGAGATGAAAGAGTTTTATGATAGGTTAAAAGGCAATGGTAAACATAGTACTGTTGCCCAAATAGCAGTAATGAGAAAACTGATAGTAATTGCCCACTCTTTATACAAAAATAATACACAATATGACAAAGAACTATATAATAAAGCATGTGGTAAAATTGAAACAATCAAAGTAGAAAAAGAGTTAGTTGCTTAAAAAAGTATATTAGTTTGAAAATAATTGATTATTATTAATAAATTAAGTGGACTTTAAGGTGGCAACTTGGAGAGAAGTTTCCACCTTAAAAACTCATAAAACATCTATAATTTAGCTCATAATACCATCCTCACTATTTAGATGGTTTAAATATT
>JAADIZ010000201.1 GCA_013151055.1 Campylobacterota bacterium | reverse complement strand
TTTTCATCTGCCAAAATCTACACTTATCATGCTAGTGGCATCTTTTGTTGGGATTAAAAAAACTTTGGAGTTATACGATGTTGCCGTAAAGGAAAAATATAGATTTTTCTCTTACGGAGATGCAATGCTTATTATATAGTCATGTCCAACAAAGAACCTATCAATTTATCTGCTGTTTTTATAGCCTGAGTATTTGCCTCTACTCCTTTAGTTATAGAAATTTGGTTGGTTAATTCTTTCGCTAAGTCTGTTCTATTTTGCGTTTGGTTAGAATTTGCAACAACTTCTGTATTTTCGTTATCTAAAGTAGTTTCAGATGCTTCAAAGTCATTTGTATTTATATTTGCTACATTATTAGCACTGTTTGACATCCAATCATTGTGTGCTCCAATTGAGCTTACATTTACTTGCATAATTACCTCCTTATTTAAAAAGTATTGTTATACTATACCTTGAAATTATTAACATAGGATAAATCATGAAAATATATGGAATTAAAACTTGCGGAAGTGTTAGAAAAGCAATTAAATTTTTCAAAGAAAATGAATTTGAATTTGAATTTATCGACTTCAAAAAAGTTAGTATGGATGAAAAAAAGATAAAAAGCTGGTTAGAAAAAGTTGATATAAACAAACTTTTTAACAATAAAGGCACAAAATATCGAACGCTAAAATTAAAAGAGTTAAATCTTGATGATGATGCTAAAATAAAATGGTTAGCAAAAGAAAATATGCTCATAAAAAGACCTGTTATCGAGTATAAAGGTAAAGTAATAGTAGCTTATAATGAAGAAATCTATAAAGAGTTATTTTTGTAGATATCTTTGAAGTATGATTTGAGCAGCAATTGAGTCTATTTTACCGTCTCTTTTTTGTTTTATGGAGCCTTTCATGAGCTCTTTTGCCTCAACACTAGAATTGTACTCATCTTGATATAAAATTTTCTTATCAAAGTTTAAAAGTGAAACAAAATGTTCTATTCTTCTTTGCATCTCCTCACTACTAGAACCACCTTTTGGGATGCCAACCACTAATTTTTCTATCTCCCATTCTTTTAAAAAATTATCAACTTCTAGTGCAGCTTGATTTCTGTTTTTTCTTATTATTGCATTTTGAGGAATAATTATATCTCCTTGAAGACAAATAGCAAGCCCTATTCTCTTTAATCCAACATCTAAACTAGCATATTTCACAAAACTCTCACTTGTAGATTTTTAATTTCGATTTTTCCTTCTAATTCATATGTATATATCTTATCACCAAACTTTTTAATCACATCTTGCAAATTACTGTTTTGTTCACAAAAATCTAAAATTTCGTCACTATATTTTTCAATCACTCCAAACATATCTGCAAATTTTTCTATATCATAGATAACAGTTGCCTCATGAGAACTTAAAAGTGCATTTGTTCCTAGTGAATCCCCTAATCTATGTGGCAAAACATATATTTTTTTACCATATTTTTGTGCTATCTCAACACTTCTCATGGAACCACTATTTAAGTCTGCTTGAGCAACAATGAGCACTTCTCCAAGAGCCACAACAATTCTATTTCTAAGCACAAAGCTGTATCTTGTAGCTGGCATATTTGACTCATATTCACTCAAAAGCAAGGACTCTTTTTCCATATTTTTTAAAAGTGATAAATTTACTTTTGGATAAAAAATATCAAGTGAATTTGCCATAACTCCTATTGTATTTGGAAAAGCGGACTTATGAGCAAGAGCGTCAACACCCATGGCACCTCCACTAACAACAATCACACCTCTTTTTTTAAGAGCAGCTCCTAGCTTCAAACAAAATTGTTTTGTATAAGAGATAGGGTGTCTTGTGCCAACAATAGAGACTTTTAAGGAGTTCAAAAGAGATATGTCTCCTCTATAGAAAAGATTTTTCGGTCTGTCTTTTAAATCCTCTAACTCTTTTGGTAACTCTTTAAATACTTTAGTCATAATTGATTTACATATACTAGTTTTACACCCTTTAAAAATGGTTTAGCTTTTATCAAAACATTTAAGGTGTTTGAGTGAGGATGTCCTATGGCTATTGCATAACCTGTTTTTTTTGCAATTTTTACCGCTTTTTTTAACTGTGAAATTATGTCTGATTTTTGGATAGAGTTATCTAAAAAAATATCTCTTGAAAGAAGTTTTACTCCTAATTCCTTACTAACTATTCCTGCTTTTGTATCTGCAGTGGTTCTGCTATCTACAAAGTGTAATTTTTGATTTTTCATCACCTTTAAAAGCTTTCTCATGGCAGATAAGTTTGAGGTAAATTTGCTTCCCGTGTGGTTGTTGTAGTATTTTATCCAAGGAAACTCTTTTTTGATTTGAATAACTCGATTTTTTATAGTATTAAAAGAGTCACTTACTAAAAGAGTCTGTGATTCACTATGAGGATAATTTAAGGCTTCAAGAGGAATATGTATCATAGAAAATTTAAACTGTTTTGAAAAACCAATAGTATCAGGATGTCGTTTGCTTGGTGGAAAAAATGATGGATTTATCTTGTATGGAATTTTTTTTATCAATTTAACCTGATTTAAAAATGAAACATCATCTATAATAATTGCGAGCCTAGGAGCTCCTTTGTGCGTTATAACTTTTTTGTTTTTGCTGACACGCTTACTATTTTTTGTATATTTCAGACTTTTTTGAAAATCATGAATTTCAGAAAGATAATTTTGCTTAAGCTCTTTTGTTTCTAGAATTTTTTTATTTTTTGCGATACTTTTTTTAACTAAGGGTTTTTTTGCTAAAACTTTTGAAATATTTTGTTCTTTTTTTTGATTTGCTATATCTTTTGCTATTCTTATCTTTTCGGCTTCGAGCATCTTTTCCATTTTATTCATCAGCTCTTTTGTTGATTTTTGATTTTCTATAAAAACACTTTGTTTACGCGTATTGCTCGACATATTTTTATAGTATCTATACATACCAAAAATAAAAAATAGAGATATAAATATCAAAATAACAATAAATATTGCACTCTTAATGGATGATTTTTTTTTAGTTCTTTTTTTGTTGTGTTTGTGGTGTTTTTTCTTTGTCAAATTTTCTCACTATTTTTATAGCCAAAGGTTTTGCCTTTGGCTATAAATATTATTAGTTTTTATCTTTATCTATGATTTTTTTAGAAGTAATCCAAGGCATCATGCTTCTTAATTTATCACCTGTTTTTTCAATCAAACTTCTTCTAGCATTTGCTCGTTCAGCATTCATTCTAGCATATCCAGCTTTTCGCTCAAGTATAAAATCTTTTGCAAACGAGCCATTTTGAATCTCTTTTAGGATTTGTTTCATAGCTCTTTTAGACTCTTCGCCTATTATTTTCGGTCCGCTTACATAATCACCGTATTCTGCAGTATTTGAGATGGAGTATCTCATATCAGCGATACCGCCTTGATACATCAAATCAACTATAAGTTTTAACTCATGAAGACACTCAAAATATGCCATTTCAGGCTCATATCCAGCCTCTGTTAAGGTTTCAAAACCAGCTTGAACTAGAGATGTTACACCTCCACACAAAACTACTTGCTCACCAAACAAATCAGTTTCAGTTTCATCTTTAAAAGTTGTTTCAATGATACCAGTTCTTCCTCCACCTATGGCACTTGCATAGCTAAGTGCCACTTCTTTTGCTTCACCAGTAGCATCTTGTTCAACTGCTATCAAATCTGGAATACCACCACCTGCTACAAACTCACTTCTTACAGTATGTCCTGGAGCTTTTGGAGCAATCATGATACAGTCAATTCCAGCTGGAGTTTGAATCTGTGAATAGTGGATATTAAATCCGTGTCCGAAAGCTATAGCACTTCCTGGTTTTAGGTTATCTTTAATTTCAGCATTAAATATATCAGCTTGAAGCTCATCAGGAGTCAATATCATAATTACATCAGCTTCTTTTGTTGCTTCGCTAACAGTTTTTACAACAAAACCTTTAGCCTCAGCTTTTGACCAAGAATTTCCACCTTTTCTTAGTCCAACTACAACTTCTACGCCATTGTCTCTTAAATTTTCCGCATGTGCGTGTCCTTGAGAGCCAAATCCAATCATTGCTACTTTTTTAGAACGAATAACATCTAAATTGCAATCTTTATCATAATACACAGTAATTGCCATATCTTTTCCTTATTGATAAATTTTTTGTATTTTATCTAAAGTATCTTTAAATGCAAGTAATGAAAGTCCCCTTTTAGGAAGTTATAATATACAAAATAGTAAAATTTAAACATATTTTTAAAAAGGCGAAAAAATGGACAGTAGTATATTAAAAAAGATAAAGGCTCTTCCACCACTTGACGAAACAGTTATCATGATCCAAAGAATTTGTTCAGACAAAAACAGCTCTATGCAAGACTTGATAAAAGTAGTTGAGCGCGACCCGATGTTGACTGCAAATATACTAAAATCTGCAAATTCCCCTTTGTATGGATTTAGCAAAGAGATAAAAAATGCTGCTCATGCTATATCACTTTTTGGTATGGCAACTATCCGTGGTTTCGCACTCTCTAGTGCTATAAAAGAAAATATCAAGATAGATTTAGAGCCATATGGCATAAATAAACATAAATTTTTAGACATAAGCACAATGCAAAGTGCCTTTATGTTCAAATGGTACTCAAAAGTTGATAGAAGTATGCTAGATGTTTTACAACCTGCCTCATTTATGATGGAAATTGGAAAAATTATCATAGCTCATGAATTGATAGAATCTGGTAAAGGTAAAGAATTTAGAAGTGCTGTTTTAAAAGAGACAAATATTGAACAACTCTCGAAACTAGAAAAAGAGATGGTTGGCTACACAAATGAAGAGATAACAGCCAAAATCTTCGAAAAATGGAACCTTGAAGATGAATTGATTGAGTCTATCGAATTTTCAATAAATCCCTTTTTAGCAAGTGAGCATATGCAAAAATTTGCAAAAGCTCTGTATGTTGTTAAAACCTCTATAAATATTTTTGGAGAATTAAAAGAAGAGCAAGTTCAAAATGCACTTGAACTACTTAAAGATTATGATTTGGGCGAAGAAACTTACAAAAATATTTTAGAGCATTTTACAGATTGAAGAATTTTCTCCTAGCTCTGAGAAATGGTGTAAAAACAGGAAAAGTTCCACTTGATTTTCAACCTCTCATAAACAATCTTGTACGCCTAAAAGCTCTCATAAAAAGAGATGATTTTTATGAATTAAATCCAAAGTATAGAATTGGAAAAATTGATATAGCGACAAGTGGAACTGGATTTCTTGACACATTTGACGAAAACAGCAAAGATTTACTGATTGAATCAAGAGATTTATTAGATGCAAATAGTGGTGATATTGTAGTTGCTAAAAGAGTTTTTAATAAAAATCGCTCCAGAGCAAAAGCAAAAGTTATTTTGACACTTTTGCGAGCTCATAATTACAGTGTTGTTTTCACCAAAATTGTTCACAATAGAGTGGTTGGATTAAACATAAGTACTGCCCTTAGTATAAATATAGCCGCATCACAAAAATCACTAAAACAACTGCCCTTAGGCACAGTCTTAAAAGTAGATAATTCAACAAACAATATACTTGAGGTTTTAGGCACTTTAGATGATCCAAAAGTTGATGAAAAGATTTCACTTGCACTTTTTGAAAAAGAAGAAAACTTTACTCCGCAAAGCGAAATGGAAGCAAAAAGTCATGGCTTGAGTGTTGATAAAGCTTTGTATCCCGATAGAGTAGATTTAACTCATTTGCCATTTTGCACAATCGACCCGATAGACGCTAAAGATTTTGATGACGCGGTATATTTTGATAAAGAAAATTGTATTATATACATTGCAATTGCGGATGTAAGTGAATATGTTTATGAAATGGGGCACATAGATAAAGAGGCAAAGAAACGAGGTTTTTCTATCTACTTTCCTCATAAATCAATACCCATGTTACCTAGAATTTTAAGTGAAAATCTCTGCTCACTAAAACCAAATGTTGATAGACTTGCTTTTGTTTTCAAAATCACGCTTGACACCAAAACATTAGAAGTAAAAAAAGAGGAACTTTTTAATGCTATCATAAACTCTAAAAAAAGATATAATTATGACCAAATTGACATCTTTTTAGAAGGCAATTTTAGTAACACAGATAGCACAGACAAGGAGATATTAAATACTCTTTTACCTCTTTTTGAAGTGACAAAAAAATTAAAAATCATAAGACTTAAAAATGGTTTTGAATTTAGATCTAGCGAAGTTAGAATGATTTTAGATAAAAACCAAAACCTAGTTGCAACAAGAGTCGAAAAAGAGACTCCCTCTCACGGACTCATAGAAGATTGTATGCTCTTAGCAAATAAAGCAGCTTCCAAAAAGATAAAAAGAGGGATTTTTAGAACACATGAAGACCCTTCATATGATAAACTTCAAAATCTTCTTAACAATCTCGCTCTCATTGCCATAGAAGTAGATTTTTCAACTGATATAGCTAAAATGATAAAAAAGATACAAAAAAAAGCCGAAGATTTAGATATAAGAGAAGAAGTAGATAAGCTCATTATAAGGTCACAAAAAAAAGCAAAATATGAGGCATTGAATAAAGGACATTTTGGTTTAGGGTTTGATTCTTATACTCACTTTACTTCTCCCATTAGACGATATAGTGATTTGGTATTGCACAGGCTTTTAAAAGCAAATCTAAAAAAAGATAAAAAAAGATTTAACTTCTTGCTCAAAGATATAGATAGTACATGTGAGCAAATAAGCGACTTAGAACGAGAAAGCGATAAGGTAGCTTGGGATTTTATGGATAGAAAATTTGCTAGATGGGCAGATTTACATGTAAGTGAAGATTTTAAAGCTATCATTACAACTGTCGGCAAAAATACAATTGCAAAACTTGATGACACCATAAAAGGTGCAAGACTTTTTGTGCTTGACGACAATTTAGAGCTTTTCGAAAGAATCATCGTAAAAATCATTGAAGCAGACATAATCAGTGGTAAAATATATGTAAAAATGGTAAAAAGAGATGTATAAAAGAGAGTTTGAGAACCTGCTAAACAGTTCAAAATTACCAAAATCTATGCTTTTACATGGAGCTTGTTTTTATCAAACAAATCTTTATGGAGAAAAGATAGTTAAAAATCTTGGAGTTCAGGCAGAAGAAAAACTTCTATTGTATTATGATGAATACAACTTTACGGTTGCACAAAATTTTCTTTCCCAATCCTCACTTTTTGGCGATAGAAATATATTGATAGTCAAAACAGACAAAGTGATACCAAAAAAAGAATTAGATGTTTTAGTAGAATTATCTTTCAAAAATTCCACAAATCACTTTATATATCAATACTTTGGCGATGACAAAAAAGCTAGAAGTATAGCTAAATCATTTACACCAAAAAAGAGTGCAAATTTTGTTAGATTTTTCAAACTAAATCAGGGTGAAGCTATATACTTGCTTGATACTTTAGCAAAAGATATGGGCATAAATATAAGCAGATATGCTCTTTCACACTTATATATGTTACAAAATGAAGATATCTCACTTTGTGCAAATGATTTGAAAAAACTAAAGATATTTGACAAAGAGATTCAAATATCTGATGTTGATGAATTTATATATGGCTTAGGCACTGTTGGCATGGATAATTTTATATATGATTTATTACAAAAAAAAGATATAAAAGAGGGTTATTTAAAGCTGATAGAGTTTGGAAGTGCCGATGAGATAAGAATCATAAATGCGATAGAATCTTATGTTAGTCAACTTTTTCTCTTTCACATATATATAAGAATAAATGGCAGGTTTGATGTAAAAGCAATTTTAGGCTATCCTCTTCCGCCAAATCTTGCACAAGAGCGTTCAAAACTTTGTATGATGATTAATCTTAAAACTTATGATGAGATTTTTAAACTTTTATTAAATTGTGAATTTAAACTCAAAAAAATGCAAAAAATAGATAAAAATTCACTACTTTTATCCACCTTAATAAAACTTCAAACTTCTTTATAGTATAATCGCGTCCTTGAACTATTGTGCCAAGGCATTTTGATTCAAATAAACATCCTTACTCAGTTATGGGTGAAAACCACAAGGAGAATATATGCGACATTACGAGTTGCTTACAGTGCTAAAGCCTACTCTTACAGAAGAAGAGAATAAGGCAAAGATGGACTTCTTAAGAGAAGTTTTAGAGAAAAATGGTGCGCAAATTGCTGCCACACAAGTTATGGGAACAAGAAGACTTGCTTATCCTATCGAAAAACTAGAGCGTGGATATTATAGTGTATATTATTTTACAGCTCCAACAACTGCTATTCTAGAAATTGAAAGAATCATTCGTATCACAGAAGAATTCATAAGATTTATGAGTGTGAAATATGAAAATCAGAAAGAACTTAGATATTGGAACAAACAAGTTGAAAAATTTGCTCCAAAAATAGTTGAACCTACTATAGTTGAAGAGAAAGTTGAAGAGAAAGTTGTGGTAGAAGAAGTTACTGTTGTAGAAGAAGTTGTTATAGTAGAGCAAGAAAAAAGCGAAACTGTCCAAGACTAGTCAAAGGAGTCGCAATGTACAATAGAGTTATATTAGTTGGTAATTTAACAAGAGATCCAGAACTTCGATATATGCCAAACGGTGGTGCAGTTTGCACTATTGGAATTGCAACAAATCGTAAGTACAAAAAGCAAGATGGAAGTGCTGGTGAGGAAGTTTGTTTTGTAGATGTTACATTTTTTGCAAGAACTGCTGAAGTAGCAAATCAATACCTAAAAAAAGGAAGTAAAATCCTAGTTGAAGGAAGATTGAAGCTAGATCAATGGGTTGACCAAAATGGTGGAAAAAGAAGCAAACATTCAGTAGTTGCAGATAACATGCAAATGTTAGATTCTAAAGGCTCAAGTGAGGGTGGCTATAATCAAAATAGTGCACCTACAAGTGGAAGCTATAGCAACAATCAGCAAACCAACCATAAACAACCAGCTCAAGTACAAAGTGAAAATATACCAGATATCAACATCGATGAAGATGAGATACCGTTTTAGAATAGGATAAAAAAGGATAAAAAATGGCAGAAAAAAGAAAATATGCAAGAAAATATTGTAAATATTGCGAAGCAAAGATAGAATTTATGGATTATAAAGATACAAAAATGTTAAAGCATTCACTATCTGAAAGATATAAAATCATGCCTCGCAGACTCACAGGAAACTGCAAAAGACATCAAGAAATGGTTGAACTTACAATCAAAAGAGCAAGAGCAGCAGCACTTATTCCATATGTAGTAAACACAAAACAACTAGTTTCTACACCATTTGATTTACTAAATCAATAAAAATAAAAAAGCATGCACCTACTAAACGAGTGCATGCTTTAAAACCTCTTCTACTCTAGTTACTGGGATAAATTCCATCTTTTCTTTTACTTCATCTGGAATATCATCTAAATCTCTGTCATAATTTTTCTTTGGAATTAAAACTGTTTTAATTTTTGCCTTAAATGCAGCTATCAATTTCTCTTTTAACCCACCTATCGGCAAAACTTTTCCGCTAAGAGTCAATTCTCCAGTCATCGCAATGTCACTTTTAACTTTTTTATTTGACAGTATAGATGCGATAGCAGTTGCCATCGTAACTCCTGCACTTGGACCATCTTTTGGTGTTGCACCCTCAGGTACATGAATATGTAAATCAAATCTTCTATACACATCACTTGGTGTTACTTTTGGAGCATTTCCATCTTTATCTTTTGGTGCTTTTGGTATGATGGATAGTGGAATATCAAGTTTATTGTTATCTATCAAAACTTTCACAACACTTTGGGCAATTCTTGCTGATTCTTTCATGACATCTCCGAGTGAACCTGTCAGTTGCAATACGCCTTTTCCTTGTATCTTTATGGCTTCTATTTTCAATACATCGCCACCGACACTAGTCCAAGCTAGCCCATTTACTTGCCCTATCAAGTCTTCCTTGTCTTTTTCTTCTATTTCAAACACAGTTTTTTCTAAAAATTCTTGTATATTTTTTTGGCTAATTGTGATTTTTTCTATGCTTGGGTCCACAAGCAATCTTTTTGCACATTTTCTCAAAATCTCAGCAATTCTTCTTCTTAGATTTCTAACACCTGATTCTCTTGTGTAGTTTGCTATTATCTTCTCAAGCATTGCTTTTGTGATATTTACTTCACTATTTTTAAGTCCATGTTTTTTGAGCTCTTGTGGAATGAGATACTTTTTAGCTATATGGTATTTTTCTTGTGGAGTATAAGAATTTAAAAATATAAACTCCATTCTATCTCGCAAAGGTGCAGGGATGTAGCCTATATCATTGGCAGTTGCTATGAAGATAACTTTGCTCAAGTCCAAATTAAAATTGAGATAATAGTCTCTAAATTTATTATTTTGCTCAGGGTCTAAAATCTCCAATAAAACCGCAGTAGGGTCACCTCGATGACTCCTTGCAACTTTATCAATCTCATCTAAAACTACCACGGGATTCATCTCTTTTGCTTCTATAATTCCTTGCACAATTCTTCCTGGCATTGCTCCTATATAGGTTCTTCTATGCCCTCTTAGTTCATTTACATCTTCAAGTCCGCCAAGAGCAATTCTAACCAATTCTCTTTTTAAAGCAGTCGCTATAGAATTTGCAAGTGAAGTTTTACCAACCCCTGGAGGTCCTGCAAAACACAAAATTGCTCCTTTCGCAGTCTTATCCTTTATCCCTCTTTTATCCAATAATTCTCTAACAGCAAAATACTCTTCTATTCTATCTTTTGGCTTCTCAAGAGCATAATGGTCCTTATTTAACTGAGCCCTAACATCTAAGATATCTAATTTTTTCTTAGACATCTTTTCAAAAGGTATCTCTATAACCCAATCAAGATAACTCTGTATCATACTAGCATCACTAGAATCTGGATGCATTCTTGCCAATTTATCTATCTGCTTTGATATCTCTTTATGTGCATCTTCACTCATAAATTTTTTCTTCACTTCTAGCTTGTCTTTGTACTCTTGTATTTCTTCATCTCTTTGATTGTCAGTTCCTAATTCTTTTTGTATCTGCTTTAATTGCTCTTTTAAAAAATACTCTTTATTTATCTTGTCTATTTGAGAGTGTGCTTTGTTTTTTATCTCTTTTTGCAATTTTGTTGCTTCTATCTCAGCTAATAAAAACTCTATCAGTTTCAAAAGTTTCTCTTGGGCAACTTCAATCACAAATAATTCATAAGCTTGCTCTTTTTTTAGCCTCATACTGCTTGCAACTAAATCACAAACTCTGTGGATTTCATTATTGTCATTTATAGTCTTTAGCAAATCAGGTGGAAAATAGTTACTTGTCCTCGATAACACATGTATTTTTTCTTTCAAAATAGCAAGTGTTGCACTATTTTGCTCAGATACAATTTCGATAGTTTTTATGATATCAACTATACCTCTTAGCGGTTTTAAGCCGACTTCTTCAACTATTTTGCCTTTAAGCATACCTTGAAAAAGCACCTTCACCCTACCATCAGGTAAATCAACCTTTCGCATGATAGAGCCTACTACACCGCACTGATATATAGCTTCAAAATCTCTTCCGCCTTCTTCATTTGGTTTTGTTGGGCAAACCATCAAAAGTGTATTGTTTTTAAGTGCATCATTTACAGCTTCAATATTTTCTTCATCTGAAAGAAAAATTGGAGATATCATGAACGGATATAAAAATATATTGTCTTCCGCGATTATGGGCAAAGTCGCTGGAAATCTATCGTAGTCATTTATTTGCATTGTAATCCTAAATTTTATTGTATGGTATTTTATTCAAACCAAGCTCTGTACCAAGGCACTTGCGGTTTTATCATATTTGCATTCTTCACTGTTGAGTTAGCTATCTTTTTTTCATATATTTTGACAGCTTTTGGTTTATCTAATCTCTTATAAAGACTAGCAATTTGCTGCGTTGTTTGCAAATTTGCAAGTTTAAGTTTAACCAAAATAGTATTTACCATAGGCAGATACTGTGAATCTGGATAATCTTTTTTGAACTCTTTTGTCCTAGTAATTGTATCTAACAAAAGCTGTTGATTTCTATTTGGATGTGAAAATGAATCAAAATTTGCTTTTATCTTCAAAAATTTTGCATATTCGCTATTTTTTCTGTCACCATATCTTTTTATATACTCATCAAGATAAAAATTTGCAAGTATATACTCTTCATTTTGCATATGAGCATTTGCAAGAATCAACATACTTGTTTGCAACAGTGGAGACTCTACATGCTCACTAGAGAGCGAAGTAAAATAATCATCAGCTTTTTCTAAATCTTGGTTTTTAACTTCTTTGATGATTTGATCATACCAGTAAAGTGCTGGTTTGTCATAGATAGCAATCTTACCTTTAGTAGAACACCCAACACCCAACAACAAAATCACACTAACTAACATCACTTTTATTAAATTCATAAATACTATCCTTATAATTGATTTGGTATTGTATCTTTTTTTTAGTTATCATAAAATAAAAGTCTATCTTTTTTAAATTTTGCCGATATATAAAGTACATTTTGATATAATCAGATGTAGCAAAACATAAGGAAAAAGATGACATTTGATGTAAAAGTACCCATATTAGGATTTGAACAGATAAAACGAGTAAAGTTAGAAAAAGTAGATGATTTTTTTACAAAATTGATAAGCCTTGATGATTCAACAACATTTATGCTTATAAATCCTTTCATGCTAAGAGATTACGACATAACCATTCCTACTTTTTTCAAAAACTTACTAAAATTAGAAGAAGATACTGACATGTTGGTTTTAAACATAATGATAGTATCAAAACCAATTGAAACTTCCGTCATAAACTTTTTAGCACCCTTAGTGTTTAATATAGATGAAAAATCTGTAGCACAAGTATTGCTTGACGACACAAAGCACAAGAATTATGGACTTTTAGAGAGTATATCTCAATATATTTAAAGCAAAGTTGCAATTGTATTCTTAACACTTAAGTTATTTTTTACTTTTGTAGTAGTAAAATATATGTGCAACATAGTTTTGTATAACTATAAGGTGGGTGGTTGGGTTGCTTAAAGATTATATAATTATCGCTGATGCGTGATAGTATAATTAACTAAACTGCAGTCCAATGTCTAATTCTTGCTTTTATTGTTGTGTAAAAAATTTTAAATTTAAGGATTAAAATTATGAAAAATCACAATAAAATTCTTATCAACACAACAAAAAGTAGCCTCTCCCCTTTAATTGGACTACCCAAACTAAAAGTAACCATAAAAACTATCCTGAAAGAGGAGGATTAGAAGATGAATTATAGAGAAAAAATTAAAAGTAAATACCTGATCCCATTATTAATAATTTTTTTATTTCAATTTCAAATAAAGTTATTTGCAGGTGATTATGATAATGAAGCCGATTTTACTAGGATATATTCCAAAACTACAAATGGAGATATAGCGGCAACAGGATCGCCGATAATGTGTGCTAATGATAACAATAAATGTGATTGGAATTACAATGGATATTTGTTTGATATTGATCCATTAACTTTACATGACGGCTCTACATCAATTTTCTCTAAAAATTCAGGTGGAGCTATTTTAAAATTACCTGCTGATGTTAACGGTTCAGATATTTTATGGGCAAAATTATATTGGCAAGGACATATATTTGGGTTGGGTAACAATGATGACTTTAATAATGCTATCTCGGGTTTAGAAAATGTAAAAATGGTTGATTCGTTAGGAAAAGAACATAATCTTACGGCAAAATATTCTGATATCTTTTATTATGGCTACGATGAAAAAAATGTTTATAAGAACGAACAAAAAGGATACAGATACTTTTATCAAGCCTCAACAGATGTAACAAATATAGTTAAGGATAGTTACGATTTCCAACATAATTATTTTATAGTAGGAAATATAAATGCCACTATGATAAAAGATACACACTATATACTTGATACAAAATTAAATGCTTATGTTAAATGGGGAAACTGGGGAGGATGGTCTTTGATAGTAGCATATAAAGATCCGAGCACTTCTTTAAAAAATATTAATCTATACGAAGGTTTTAAATTTTTACTTCCGCCTTTTGGAGGTACTGCCTCTTTGATTATAGACTTACCGCCAAATAGTTTTTATACTCCAAATTATGGCACAGTTAAATCAAAAACTATAATGTTTTCAGCTGGAGCGGAAAAGAAAATTGCTGCTGATAAATTGGAAATGTTTAGCCAAAACAGTGGATATTTGACTGTATCAAACACTCTAAATCCAGCAGATAATCAAATAAATGATTCTATCACATATCTTGATACAGAGATAAACGCAACTAGAATATTTAATGCTGGGATTGATTTAGATACCTACGACACATCAAATATACTCTCTAATGGGCAAACAACAACTAGTATAAAAGTTACAATGACAGCAAGTGCAAATGCAGCTGATCAAGCATTTGTAGGATTTATCGGGATTTCAAATGACATATATCAACCAAAAGTTTGTTATATAGAACAACTTTACGATAATAATTCAACAGAGATAAATAGTACAACAAAAATAAAAGTAGGAGACACTATACAAGCCAAGCTAACTATACGAAATGATGACAATGAAACAGCTGATGATGTCAGTATAGTTCGTATTTTTGATAATAATGAAACAAGTTATGAATCCAACTCAACTATTGTTAATAATATAGACAAC
>JAADIZ010000209.1 GCA_013151055.1 Campylobacterota bacterium | reverse complement strand
TTTTTATATACTCTTTTATATCATGCATAGTATCTTTTAAAGCACTTAGGCACTCATCATAGAGAGTATTTGCCTCTTTTTTCATCAATAAACAATTTTTTACTCTAAACTTTATTAAACTATCTTTTGCGTGCCATATCTTTTTGCCTTGTAGTATAAGTGCGGGCTTGTCTTGGAAGATATAACTCGTTGTATAAATTACTTTACAATTATAGTATATATTGGTGGTACTGTCTAATCATTTATACAAAATGAAGTAAAAAGGCTGATGCTTTAGCCTTTTATGGAGTTATTTACACTGCGAAATAGTAAGCTCTTTTCTGTTTTTCTCAAGAGTTTTTTTGCCAATGCCTTTGACTTTTACCAAATCATCGATTGACTTAAAACAACCATTTGCTTTTCTAAAAGTTACAATTTCTACAGCTTTTGTAGCACCAATACCACTTAGTGTAGCCAACTCCTCTTGATCTGCTTTATTTATATCCACACTTGCAAATAAAAATCCAAGACACAAAACTAAAACCAATAATACTCTCATTGAGTACCTCCTTAAAATAAAATACTAAGATTGTATCTTAAGAATAATTAAATATCATTTAATGCCTATTTTTTATATCCGTTTGGATTATCACTTTGCCATCTCCAGCTATCCAAACACATCTGCTCTATCGTTTTAGTGGCTTTCCATCCAAGTATCTCTTTTGCAAGATTTGGGTTTGCGAAACATTTTGCTATATCTCCTGCTCTTCGCTTGACTATCTTATATGGTATCTCTTTTTGACTAGCTTTTTTATAGGCTTTTACTATATCTAGTACTGAATAGCCCTCTCCTGTGCCTATGTTGAATGTTGAATGTTGAATGTTGAATGCTCTGCTATTTATATAATCTAATGCTTTTACATGTGCTAGTGCTAGGTCAACTACATGTATATAATCCCTTACACCTGTACCATCATGTGTATCATAATCTCCACCAAATATACTCAAATACTCTCTTTTGCCTACGGCTACTTGAGATATAAAAGGCATAAGATTGTTTGGTATGCCATTTGGGTCTTCACCTATCATTCCACTTTCGTGTGCACCTACGGGGTTGAAGTATCTAAGTATCACTATCTCAAACTCATCATCACTCACATAAAGGTCTCTTAGTATCTCTTCTATAAAAAGCTTGGTTCTTCCATAAGGATTTGTAGTATTTAGTGGGAAATCTTCTGTTATAGGTGTAGCATGAGGGTCTCCATATACAGTTGCTGACGAGCTAAAAAGTATCTTTTTGCAGTTGTACTCTTTCATAACTTCTAGCAAAACTAAAGTTCCATTTATGTTGTTATCATAGTACTCCAGTGGTTTTTGGACTGATTCACCTACTGCTTTTAGTCCTGCAAAGTGTATGACAGAGCCTATATCATGGTTTTGAAATAGCTTTTGGAGAGTTTTTTTATCTCTTGTGTCGCCTTTTATAAACTCTATATCTTCACCTATGATTTTTTCTACTCGTTTTAGTGCCTCTTGCGAAGAGTTGCAAAGATTGTCATAAACTATAAATTCATACCCAGCCTCATGAAGCGATATAAGTGTATGAGTGCCAATATAACCCGCACCACCTGTTACTAGAATTTTTGACATACTACAACCATTTTTATCATCCAACACCAATTTGAAGATACTCAAAACCGTACTTCTCTAACTGTTTTTTATTGTATTGATTTCTGCCATCAAAAATCACTCTATTTTTTAATCTTTTTGCTATCTCTTCAAAATCTGGGCTTCTAAACTCTTTCCATTCTGTTAGTAGTATCATCGCATCACTACTGTCTAGTGCATCATATTTGCTTGTGACATAATCTACATTTTGATTATCTTTTAGATAAAACTCTTTTGCCTCTTTTATCGCTTTTGGATCATATGCTTTTATCTTGGCACCTCTTTTTGTGAGCTCATTTATCACTATTATACTTGTTGCTTCTCTCATGTCATCTGTCTCTGGTTTAAAACTAAGTCCCCATACTGCAAATGTTTTTCCACTCAAATCCTCTGTAAAATACTCAATTACTTTGGTTGAAATCACTCTTTTTTGTGCAAAATTTACCTCTTCAACTGCATCTAGCAGTTTTGGAGTGTATCCGTGGTCTTTACTTGTTTTTACCAATGCTTGAACATCTTTTGGAAAACAACTTCCGCCATACCCACATCCTGGATAGATAAAACTGTATCCTATTCTTTTGTCGCTTCCTATACCATTTCTTACCTGATTTACATCAGCTCCTACTCGCTCACAAATATTTGATATCTCATTCATGAAGCTTATCTTGGTTGCAAGCATTGCATTTGCAGTATATTTTGTCATCTCAGCACTTTTTATATCCATAGCTATAAATCTATCATGATTTCTAACAAATGGAGCATAAAGCTCTCTCATGACACTTAAAGCTTTTTCACACTCAGCCCCTATTACTACTCGATCTGGCTTCATAAAGTCTTCTACTGCTGCACCCTCTTTTAAAAATTCTGGATTACTTATAACATCAAAAGTTAAACTTGAACCGCGACTGTCCAATGCTTCTTGAACAGTTTTTCGCACTTTATCAGCAGTTCCGACTGGCACTGTTGATTTATCTACGATATAAGTGTGTCGCTTTATATTTTGACCGATAGAGTTAGCAACTGCTAAGACATATTTTAAATCAGCACTTCCATCTTCTTCCATGGGAGTTCCCACAGCAATAAAGCAGATATCACTAAAATCAAGTGCCTCTTTTATATCTGTTGTAAATCTAAGTGAACCATTTTTATGATTTCCAAATACCATCTCTTCAAGACCTGGTTCATATATAGGAATGATTCCTTTTCTTAACTCTTTTACTTTTTTCTCATCTATATCCACGCAAACTACACTATTTCCCATTTGAGCAAAACAAGTTCCACTCACCAACCCCACATAACCTGTTCCTACGATACTTATCTTCATATTTCAACCTTAAAAAAGTCTAAATACCAATCTATAAACTTATCTATCCCCTCTTGAATAGGGGTTGCTGGTTTATACTCCAAATCTTCTATCAAATCGCTTACATCAGCATAGGTACTTGGCACATCTCCAGCTTGAAGTGGAAGCATATTTTTCTTGGCTTTCACTCCCAATTTTTTCTCAATCGCATCTATAAAATCCATCAATTGCACAGGATTATTGTTTCCTATATTGTATATTTTATATGGTGCGGTTGAATTTGAAGGATTAATTTGCTCCTCTTTTACTCCACTAGGTGGGCTATCAAGTACTCTTATCACACCTTCAACTATATCATCTATGTATGTAAAATCTCTTTGCATATCACCGTGATTAAACACATCTATCGCTTTTCCCTCAAGCATGGCTTTTGTAAATAAGAACAGAGCCATATCTGGTCTGCCCCATGGTCCATAAACCGTAAAAAATCTAAGTCCAGTTGTTGGGATATCATAAAGATGTGAGTAGGTGTGAGCCATCAGCTCATTTGACTTTTTGCTAGCTGCATATAGACTCATGGGGTGGCTAACATCTGCACTTGTTGAAAATGGTTGATTTTTATTGAGCCCATAAACACTTGAACTGCTCGCATATACAAAGTGTTTTATATGATTGTGCCTACAGCACTCTAAAAGATTTAGGAAGCCGACTATATTGCTCTGTATATATGCATCAGGATTTGTTAATGAATAGCGAACCCCCGCTTGTGCAGCTAGATTTACAACTTTATCAAACTTTTCACTCTTAAAAAGCTCCTCTAAAGCATCTTTATCTTCTAGATTTAGTTTTATAAATTTGTAGTTTGAAAATTTAGAAGATGTAATTAGTTTACCATACTCAATCTCTTGCTTATTGATACCACTTCTTTGAAGTCTTCCATATTTTACATTTTGGTCATAGTAGTCATTTATATTATCAAGTCCGACAATTTCATCGCCCCTTTGCAAAAGTGGTAAAATCAGATGACTACCAATAAATCCAGCAGTTCCTGTTACTAAAATTTTCATTTATTGATTCTCTTTCTTAATATTTTGGATAAACTCCATAAAAAAAACTAAAAACACAGAGAGTATCAAACCAGTTACAAAGGCTACTATAACTATGAGTTTTTTCTTTGGTTTTACTGGATAATTATTTGTTATAATTTGTCCTACAATTTGCGAATTTTTATAGTTATATGGCAAAAGCATTGAGGCTATTAAGTTCTTTTTTTCTATCAAATCATTTACATCTGTACTTATTAAATTCTCTTTTTTATTCTTTATATCAAGAAGATCCATAGTAAGCTTTGCAATAGAGTCTGTTAAATCCCTAGCTTGCATAAGATTTAGTGCTGCCAAAGATGGGTTCTTGATTTGAGTTTTTTTGATATTGTTTTGCATTACAATCAATTGTTTTTTATTTTTTTTAAGATTGTTCTCTAAAATATCTATTTTTTCATTTATAAGTTTTACCTCTTTATTTTTTATATTTGATATTTTAATATCTATATTTTTTATCTCAAACTCCCTTCTTTTTTTTACATCTTCCAAGATTTTTTTATGGTGATTTTGTATATAATTCACAACTTTTTTTATCTCTTTGGTTGCCAAGCTGTTTGAGATAGACAAAGATTTTATTTGTATAAAACTTTTTTGATTTCTCAAAACTTTAATGGAAGAGATTTCTGATTTCTGATTTTTCTGATTTTTTTGCATCTCAATAAATAGAACATTTAATTTTTGGCTCAATTGACTTGCATCATCAAGTTGAACTTTATTATTGTTATTATTATTGTTATTGTTATATAGTTTATAATTACCAATTTCAACCAAAGCCGTGGCTTCGTACATCGGTATCTTTGCAAAAGCATATATTACAGCTACAAAAGTAATTATACTTGTAAAAAGAAATATAAACCATTTTCTTTTCATAAGAGTTCTAAATAACTCAACTAAATCTATCTCATCTTCTTCAATTGTTCTTGTATATTCGCTCATTTTTCTATATATCCTGCTCTATAATTTCTTGAAATTTATTAAAGTATGTATCTTTTAATTTATCAAGATTCAACTCTATATCATTGCACTTAAATACTTTTTTCTCTGTAGTAGTTCCTATTTTTTGCACTTTTATACCAATCTTATCAGCCAATTTTTTAAATTCAACTTCATCTTTTACCTCTACTATTGCCCTTGAAAAACTCTCTGAAAATATATCTCTGTCATCTTTTAAAACAACTTCACATATGGAACCCATATCACCCACACAACTCATCTTGGCTAGTGCTATGGCGATACCTCCGACATTTACATCTTTGGCACAATATAATAACTCTTGTTTATTTGCTTCTATAACTAGCTCCCAAAGTTTCAACTCTTCCTTATAATCAATTTTAGGCAAAACTCCACCTACTTTTTTATATATTTTCTTTAGATACAAGCTTCCACCAAAGTCACTATTTGTTTCACCTATTAGGTATATCGGATTTCCTGTTTTTTGAAAACAACTCGGTAAAGTCTTATTTGCATCTTCATTCACTCCAACCATGGCAATTGCTGGTGTCGGATATATTCCTTCGCCATCTGTTTCATTATATAGTGACACATTTCCACTTACTACTGGAGTATTGAGTGCGGCACATGCCTCTTTGATGCCATAACATCCTTGTGCAAACTGCCACATGATTTCTGGATTTTCAGGGTTTCCGTAGTTTAAACAATCAGTTATCGCTTTTGGTCTAGCACCGCTCATAGCAACATTTCTTCCGCTCTCCATAACAGCAGCCGCTGCTCCGCCAAATGGGTCTATATAGTTATATCTAGGATTACAGTCACTACTCATGGAAAGTGCTTTTCCACTCTCCTTTATCCTTATACAGCTTGCATCTAGGCTTCCTGAATTTTTGATAGTATTTGTTTGAACCATCGAGTCATATTGCTGCGAAATCCAAGATTTATCGACTACTTCAGGTCGTGCTATAAGATTTTCAAATGCTTCTTGATTGCTAACTCTCTTGAAATCATCTATATTTATATCTTTTATTTTGTCTAAGTACGCAGGTTTTTTTGTAGGTCTATCGTATATCGGTGCCTCTTCACCAACAGGCAATACTGGTATATCTGCTACTCTTTTTCCTTGCCAAAAAAGTTCCATATTTCCACTATTTGTCACTTCGCCGATAACTTCGGCATCCAAATCCCATTTTCTAAAAATATCCAAAACTTTCTCTTCGTATCCAGCTTTGGCACATATAAGCATCCTCTCTTGAGATTCGCTAAGCATAAACTCAAATGGCTCCATCGCCTCTTCTCTTGCAGGGACTTTATCAAGATTCATAATCATTCCGCTTCCACTTCGTCCTGCCATCTCAAAAGAGCTACTCGTAAGCCCTGCGGCTCCCATGTCTTGGATACCTACGATATAATCATATTTGAAAAGCTCCAAGCAAGCCTCAAGCAAAAGTTTTTCAGCAAAAGGGTCTCCAACTTGCACAGTTGGTCTTAAACTTTTATTTTCTTCACTAAAACTATCGCTTGCCATCACAGCTCCGCCTAGTCCATCTCTACCTGTTTTACTTCCAACATATATGACAGGATTTCCAACTCCCTCAGCTAGTCCATAAAAAATCTCGTCTGTCTTTGCAAGTCCTAAAGTAAAAGCATTTACTAAGATATTTCCATTGTAACACTCTTCAAAAGAGCACTCTCCGCCGATCGTCGGCACTCCCATACAGTTGCCATAATCACCGATACCAGCGACAACTCCTCGCACTAGATACCTTTGATGTTTTGAAATTTTATCGTTGTTTACTACATTTCCAAAGCGAAGTGAGTTCATGTTTGCCACAGGCCGTGCACCCATAGTAAAGACATCTCTTAGAATTCCGCCGACTCCTGTCGCGGCTCCTTGATATGGCTCTATAAAACTTGGGTGGTTGTGTGATTCCATCTTAAAAACTGCGGCAATTCCGTCTCCAACATCTATGACACCTGCATTTTCTCCTGGACCTTGTATGACCCATGGAGCAGATGTTGGAAAGCCATTTAAGTATTTTTTGCTTGATTTATAAGAGCAGTGTTCACTCCACATCGAAGAGAATATCTTGATTTCCAATAAATTTGGCTCTCGTCCCATAATTTTTAAAATATTTTGATACTCTTCTTGTGTAAGTTTGTGAGTTTTCAACACTTCTTCTAAATTTTCCATTTTACAACCTAATAATTTTGATTGTCTTATTTTACTAAAAAAGTGCTAAATATGTATTGAAGTTATTTTCCTAAACAAAAACTACCAAACATTTTGTCTAAAATTTCATCTCTCTCAAAATTTTTTGTAATTTTTGTTATGTGGCTTATCGCCTCATTTAGATGAAAAGCAAAAAGTTCTAATTCTCCCTCATCTAAAACATTTTTACTTGATATTATCTCTTCATAGGTTGATTTTACAGCTATCCTCTGTCTTTTTGAAGTAAGCAATATAGAGTCGTCTGAGCTTGTGATGTCTAGTATCTTTTTTAAATTTTCTATTATCAAATCGCTGTTTTGCTTGCATGAGATTTTAATAAAATCATCTAATTTTTCAGTATCAAACCTGTTTGGTAAATCAATTTTATTTATCACTTTTATGATATGCTTGTTTTTTTGGTTATTTTTTAAAATATTAAGCATTTTCTCATCTTCATCATCATAGGCTCTTGAATTATCAAATAGTGCTATGACGATATCGCTTGATTCTATCGCAACTTTTGATCTAGCAACTCCAATTTTTTCTATATCATCATTTGCTTCTCTGATGCCTGCAGTATCAACAATTTTGATAAGGTGAGTGCCTATCCTTATCTCCTCTTCTATAGTATCTCTTGTAGTGCCTGCAATTTCGCTTATAATTGCTCTATCATAATTTAGAAGTGAGTTTAAAAGTGAGCTTTTACCAACATTTGGTTTTCCTACAATTGCTACTTTAAATCCCTCTATAAGCCCTTCTCTCTTTTTAGAACTCTCATATGTAGTTTTTAGTAAATCTTTTAAATTCTCTAGTCTATCACTAATTTGCCCAATCAAATCACTTGGCAAATCTTCCTCTGCATAGTCGATACTTACTTCAACATGAGCGAGTATCTCTATCAAGTCTTCTCTTATCTTATAGACAAAATCTTTGAGTTCACCCTTCATCTGCCTAGCCAAAATCTTCGCAGAATCTATACTTTTTGTCTCAATAAGTTTAGCAATTGCTTCTGCTTCTGACAAATCAATTCTGCCATTTAAAAATGCTCTCTTAGAAAATTCTCCTGGATTTGCTAATCTTGCCCCTAGATGAACAACTTCTTCCAAAATCATGCTTGCCACTACTACACCACCGTGACACTGAAATTCAACTATATCTTCAGCGGTAAATGAATGAGGAGCCTTGAAATATACAACAATCGCCTCATCAATCAAATCATTTTTTTTATCATACAGGGGGGTTAAATATGAATACCTCGGGGTAAATTCTCTTTTTTTCGTCAGTTTTTTTGCAATCTCTAAAGAGTTTTGCCCACTTACTCTAACTACGGCTATTGAGCCTATGCCGTGGGCAGTTGCGATTGCTACTATTGTCTCATTTGAGCTTATTTTGATTTCCTGTTAAAATCATTTATGACGATAAATCTTCCACCGCTCCTTGCAGATTTTATACCAACATATTTTTCACTAAATTCACTTCTTAGTTTCTCTAATGCTATTTTTATAAGTACACCATCAAGGACTTTTGTCTGCCCTCTTCCATTTGTCTTGACTCTTTGTATCACTGGAATTAAGTATTTTCCTATCATCTCTTCTTGATTTTTCAGAAATTCTGCAATTTCTAGACGAATATTTGCTCCATATTTTATATTTATCCAATTATATAAAAAATAAGATAGTGCTTTATATCTATATCCCTCTTTACCTATAAGTAAAGCAGAATCTTCGCCACTAAACTCAAGCAAAATTGTATCTTCGTTGTATTTTGAAACTTTTATTGTGTCCATCTCAAAACAACTCTCTTTAAACAGTCTATTTATATCTTCGTCTATTTGTTTAACTGCTTTATTTATATCAATTTTAAGCACTTGCTTTTTAGGTTCTCTTACTTGGACTGACTTTTGAGATATCGTTTCTTGTGCCTTAACTTTATGCTTGTATTTTAATTTTTCTTCTTTTGGGTTTTTATTTAATATCTTTTTTTGTTTATTTTGCTTTGCTTTTGTATTTTCTTCTTTTGAAATCCTATTGTGTTTTTCTTTTTTATTTCTTTGAAATTTAACATTTCCTTTTTTACTCACTTTTATAATCGCTGTTTTTTTAAACATTCCTAAAAAACCAGAACTTGAATTTTGCACTATACTAATCTCAAGTTCCGTAACAGAGCAATCAAACTCTTTGGCTGCATTTAGATAAGCATCCTGAAGTGTATTTGCTTCTATCGTCTTCATGATGTTGCCTTAATAGGAGTCTTTTTGTTAAATAATTTATTTACATATAATTGTTGTACTATAGAGAAAAGATTACTAACAAACCAGTACAGTGTAAGTCCTGCTGGAAAAGTTACAAAGAAAAATGTAAATATAAGAGGTAAAAACTTCATAATTTTTTCTTGAGTTTTATCTGTGAAGTTATTAGGAGTCAATCTTTGTTGTAAGAACATTGATCCTCCCATCAAAATTGGCAACACAAAATAAGGATCCATCACGGCCAAATCATGAATCCACAATATCCATGGTGCTCCTTTTAACTCAACTGTATTTTGTAAAACCCTATACACCCCATAAAAAACAGGGATTTGAAGAATCATAGGTAGACAGCCGCCCATCGGATTTGCACCATGTTTTTTATAAAGCTCCATCATATGAGCATTTAATTTTTGTTTATCACCTTTGTATTTTGCTTGTAATTCTTTCATTTTAGGAGCCAATGCTTTCATCTTATTCATGGACACCATACCCTTATATGTCAAAGGAAATAATACCAATCTAACAAGCAATGTAAGTGCAACTATCGACCAACCCCAGTTTCCTAGGAATTTATGAATAAAAGACAATAATACGAAAAGTGGTTTTGAGATAAATGTAAAAAATCCATACTCTATAACATCTGTTAACTCAGGATTTATTTTTTTCAATGTAACAAACTCTTTAGGTCCGATATAACCACTGAGTTTTAAGTTTTGCTTACCTTGTACATATAGTGCTGGATTCTTATCTTTTGCAGGACTCTCTATTACAGTCATCTTTTGATTGAAATTATACAAAACTGTTGCATAGTATTTATCTGCATTTGCCGCAAATCCTACATCTTTAAAAGTTGCTTGAACAGCATCACCATCATCTATAATTTCCATACTGCCATCACTTTTTTTCAAAAGAGCTCCATGAAAGGTATAGCTTTTCTTTCCTAGACTTGGATGTGCCCCTGGAGTTATAAAATACTTTTTATTTTTATCAAGAATTATATTTAAGTCATAATGCCCATCTTTATAAAAAGTTATCTCTTTTTTTATGTTTAAATCTGGCAAACTCTGAGTCAATATAATTTTTACAGGTTTATCTCCAACTTTGACTTGACTCACATTTGCAGTGTAACTAGTAGCAAAAGCTTCAGTATTTATCTTTTCATCACTGAACCTCATCTCTAGTGGTAAAAAACCTAATTTATTATCAACTAATTGCAATCTTTTACCATCTTTTGATGTAAATTTTGCTTCGTTTAAATAAAATTTACTTATTCTTCCTAACCTGTCTATCTCCAAATCATATTTTTTAGCTTTTACTCTTACTATGGTTTTATCAACTACTTTGGATGTTTTATTTGATAATTTACTTATTTTTGTTGATACTTTTAAACCGTTATCAGTAGACGCTACTGGAGCTTTAGACGATGTTGTTATGTTCTTTTCAATCTGTGAGCTATTTTGCTCATTTAGATTTGTAACTGGTTTTGGAATAAAAAAGTAATCATAAGAAGCGAAAAATGCAAATGAAAGTATAGAGGCCAATATGATTCTATTTTGATTGCTGAGTTTGTCTAACACAAGGAACCCTTTTAAAAATTATTTAAAAGATTTTACAACATAAAAAATATCTTTATCTTTTTTCACAAACCAAAAAGATACTTTTGTAAAAGATATCGAAAATCTTTTGATATATGAAATTTTTGTAAATCTTTTTTTTACTACAGGATAGTCAATGCCTCCACGAAATAGCTGGTTGCATCTTAATATCCTTAATATTGAAAAAAAAACTGCTTTATAAAGATTGTTAAACATTATCTGCTCTTTTGCATACTGTGAACATGTAGGATAATACCTACAACTTCCATAGCTAAATAGAGTCAAAAATTTTTGATAAAATGCTATCAAATAGAGTGCAAATTTTTTCAATTTTTTAAACACTTCAATCTTTTTAATGACCAAATAAGACTTTTCTTTAAAGATTCATAATCCATGTCTATTATCTTGTTCTTTGCAACAAATATATAACTTCCGTTTTCTATTTCATCACAAATTTCAAGAAAAAGAGCTCTTAGTCTTCTTTTGGCCAAATTTCTCTTAACTGCATTTCCAACTTTTTTACTTGCAGTAAAGCCAACTTTTTTTTTCAAACCTAAATTGTAAAAGACCACAGCACAATCATTGTGCCATTTTTTACTATTTTTATATACATAAGAAAACTCTGCGGTTTTCTTAATAACCTCAAAATCTCTTATACAGCCAATCTTTTTCTACCTTTTGCTCTTCTTGCTCTGATAACTTTTCTACCATTTTTAGTTTTCATTCTTGTTCTAAAGCCATGAGTTCGCTTTTTTGGTGTATTGTGTGGTTGAAATGTTCTTTTCATTCTTTCCCTTTTTCGTTTTTATTTATTTTTTGCAATATTTGCAAATTAAGGTATGGATTATACTCTAATTTTACTTAAGTGCATTTAAAAAATATTAATTTTAATGAATTATCATGCTGGTTATGAAATATTATATTTATTTGCTTCTTATATCTTTTATATTTGTTGGGTGTACTAATAATCCAACTATTCCTCAGCAATCAAATATAAAAATAAAAAAACTGAATATTTTACTAGATAACCTAGATACTAATAAAACAGAGGCCAAAGATTTAGCAAAAAAAGCTATAATTCACGCTAGAGTTTTAGCCAAAAAATACGATTTAGTAAAACCGCCTCTTTTTCAAAATTTTTTAGTAAATGTAGGCTTAAGAAAAAAAGGACTTTGCTGGCAATTTGCTTATGATATGCTCTCTTTTGTTAAGAAGCAAAATTATAAAAGCTTTGATTACTATATAGGTGGTGCAAACATTGGTGATTATTGGAGCGAGCATAATGTTTTGGTAGTCACATGTAAGGGTTGCAAATTTAGTGATGGGGTATTGCTTGACCCTTGGAGAAATTCTGGGGATTTATATTTTAGCAAATTAAAAAATGATAAAAAATACAAATGGAAACAAAGGGGTGGTCTAAGATGACAACAGATAAATTTGAAAAAGACACAAGAACAGTTCATAAATTTATACAATTATACTGTGACAATAAACACAAAAGTATCGATAAAAATACTAGAGCGATACCATTAAGATATGAAAATGAAAATTTAGGAGAGATAAATTATAATTTATGCGAAGATTGTGAAAAAACATTAAAAATTTCTTGTGAAAACCTACTCAATTGCCCTCATGATGAAAAACCAAGTTGCAGAAAATGCCCTGCTCCATGTTATGACAAAACAGACTGGAAAAAAATAGCCAAAATCATGAAATACAGTGGAATGCAAATGGGGCTACTAAAAATAAGAAAACTCTTCAAAAGGGGTCAGGGTTAAACTTTAAACTTTTGGTTAAAAGTTTAACCCCAAATATTTATAACTACGCTAACTCAAAAATCAATTCATCATTAAAAGCTATTATCTCAACACTTGAGCCATCTTTTAATTCATCTTTTAAAATCATATCTGCCAACTTATCTTCTATGAGTTCATAAATCGCTCGTTTGAGTGGTCTTGCTCCATATACTGGGTCAAATCCTGCTTTTGCTATGAGCTCTTTTGCACTCTCATCAAGACTTATTTTTATACCTCGCTCACCCACTCTTTGCTTTAAGTCTTTAAACATAATATCTACTATATTTTTGATATCTTCAAAATTTAGAGGATTAAATATCACTATATCATCAAGCCTATTTAAAAACTCTGGTTTAAAATATCTTTTTATCTCATTCATCACTTCTGTTTCACAATTTTGAGGATTTTGAGTTATCTTATCACTTGCGATATTTGATGTAAGTATAATGATGGTGTTTTTAAAGTCCACTACTACACCTTTATTGTCAGTCAATCTCCCATCATCAAGCACTTGCAACAAGATATTAAAAACATCTGGATGTGCTTTTTCCACTTCATCAAAAAGCAGAACACTATATGGTTTTCGCCTAACTGCTTCTGTTAGCTGTCCACCCTCATCATATCCGACATATCCTGGAGCTGCTCCTATAAGTCTGCTCACTGCATGTTTTTCCATATACTCGCTCATGTCAAACCGTATCAAAGATTTTTCGCTATCAAATAAAAACTTTGCCAAAGCTTTTGCACTTTGAGTTTTACCAACTCCCGTAGGACCTAAAAACATAAAGCTACCTATCGGTTTTGATTGGCTACTTAATCCTGCTTTATTTCTTTTTATAGCTCTTCCGATTGCATGAAGTGCTTTGTCTTGCCCAACCACTTCTTCTTCTAGTTTTTCTTCTATATCCAAAACTTTTTGCTTGTCACTTTGGAGCATTTTATTGACTGGAATTCCTGTCCATTTACTCACAATTGTTGCTATCATCTCTTCATCAACACTGTTTTTAAGCAGAGTTCCGCTCTCTTGCATCTCTTCCCATTTGGCATTTAACTCCTCTTCTTTGAGATTTAATTCTGGAATTTTGCCATACTCAATCTCTGCGGCTTTGTTAAAATCACTATTTTTCTTTGCTATCTCTGCTTCTCTTTTCAATGCCTCTACTTCACTTTTCATACCAGCAATTTGCTCAAAAACCTCTTTTTCATTGTCAAATTGCATTTGGAGTTTTTGCTTTTGCTCTTTTGCATCGCTCAACTCTTTTTCTATCTCTTCGAGTCTTTGTCTGTTTTTCTTCTTGCCCTCCATCAAAAGAGCCTCTTTTTCTACCATTTGCTTGCCAATCTCTATCTTTACTCTACTAAGCTCTATCGGCTCACTCTCTATTTGCATTTTTAATTCACTTGCACTCTCATCTATCAAATCTATCGCTTTATCTGGCAAAAATCTATCTGTTATATATCTATCACTTAATTTCGCAGCTGCTACCAAGGCACTATCGGTTATCCTAACACTATGAAATGCTTCTAATGACTCTTTTATACCTCTTAATATTTGCAATGCTTCGCTGATACTTGGCTCATCAACTTTTACTGGTTGAAATCTTCGTTGAAGTGCTGTATCTTTTTCGAAATACTTCCTATACTCTTTGAGTGTTGTTGCCCCTATCGCATGAAGCTCGCCTCGAGCGAGTGCTGGTTTTAGTATATTTGCAGCGTCCATACTCCCTTCACTAGCCCCTGCTCCTACGATGGTGTGAATTTCGTCTATAAAAAGTATGATATTGCCGTCACTTTTAACTTCATTGATAACTGCTTTTAGTCTGTCTTCAAACTCCCCACGATATTTTGCACCTGCGATTAATGCACTTAAATCTAGTGCTATAACCCTTTTATTTTGTAAACTAAGAGGCACATCATTATTTGCTACTTTTATCGCTAAACCCTCAGCAATTGCAGTTTTTCCTGTTCCTGGTTCACCTATCAAGATGGGATTATTTTTTGTTTTTCTTATTAAAATCTGCATAATTCTATGTATTTCTTCATCTCTGCCGATAACTGGGTCAAGCTCTTGGTCTAT
>JAADIZ010000143.1 GCA_013151055.1 Campylobacterota bacterium | reverse complement strand
ATTGTTTCACAAGCTATCTTTGATTATCAACTAAAAAGTGGCAAAAAAGTGTTTTTAGATTTGAGTAATTTTGAAGAGGGTTTTTTTATGAAAAGATTCCCTAGTATATATTTTAATATGAGTGATATAGGATATGATATTCCTATTGATTTGATACCTATTTCCCCAGCTTTTCATTATGCTATGGGCGGAATTAAGAGTGATTTTTTTGGTAGAGTTGATGGTGTAAATTCTCTTTATGTCGTAGGTGAAGCGGCAAATACAAGAGTTCATGGTGCCAATAGATTAGCGAGCAATTCTCTTCTTGAAGGTTTTGTTTTTTCAAAAAGAGTAGCACTTGATATCAAACTAACGCTTAAAGAGGATAAGAAAAACATAGAGTTTAATGAAATTGAGCCTAGTTTGATTGAAGATATAGATAAAAACTTAAAAAATGAACTTAGAAAATTGATGTGGAATTGTGCAGGAATTGTTAGAAGTGAAAAAAAACTGACAAAAGCTTTGAATAGAGTTGAAGACATGCTAAAATTACCGATTGGAAAACTTTTAAGGCTAAGGCTTTTGAGTTCACAAGAGATAATAAAAAGTGCATTAAAAAGAAAAGAATCTTTGGGGGCACATTACATTACAAAAAGGGGATAAAATATGAAAGTATTAGGTTTGTTATTGTTGTTTGCACTTAGTGCATTTGCTGAGGCTGGAGAACCTCTTACTGGAACTTGGGTTGGAATTAGCTCAATGATTATCTTTGTTGTTGGTTACTATGTAATCGCTACTGAAGAAAATTATCATATAAATAAGGCAAAACCAGCACTATTTATTGGAACATTGATATTTTTGTTGGCAGGTTTTTATTACTATATAAATGGATTAAATCCAGAACCATTGACAAAAGAGGTTAACGAGCTTATACTTGAAATTGCAGAGATATTTTTCTTCTTAATGGTTGCTATGACCTATATAGAAACGCTGATAGAGAGAAATGTTTTTAATGCTTTAAAATATAACCTTGTTTCAAAAGGATACTCTTACAAACAACTTTTTTGGATAACAGGCGCTTTGTCATTTTTCATAAGTCCCGTTGCAGATAACTTAACAACTGCCCTTATACTTTCAACTGTTTTGATTACAATAGAGAAAGAAAAGAGAGATTTTTTAGTTCCAAGTGCTGTAAATATAGTAGTTGCTGCAAATGCAGGTGGAGCATGGAGCCCTTTTGGAGATATAACAACACTAATGTCATGGACAGCTGAAAAAGCTGGCTTTGTTGATTTCTTTTATCTATTTCTTCCAGCCATTATAGGATGGTTGGTTACAGCTTGGCTGTTGTCTATGTTTGTACCCAAAGATAAGCCACATTTTGACGCAACAAAAGAGAAAAAAGAGAAAGTGTATCGAGGCGGCAAGTTCGTTATGGTATTAGGTGTGACAACCATCATAAGTGCTGTTTTATCTCATCAGCTATTTCATCTTCCAGCTATGTGGGGAATGTTGTTTGGACTCTCTTTGCTAAAACTTTACTCATATAGGTTAAAAAGAAAGTATAACACTGATGTAAATATTTTTAAATCTATTAGTAGAATTGAACATGATACTCTATTTTTCTTTGTTGGTATATTAGCAGCAGTTGGGGGATTGCATTTTCTCGGATTTTTGGATTTAGCCGCAAAACTTTATGGTATGGTTGGACCAGATGCTGTAAATATTGGTGTTGGTTTCTTGTCCGCCATAGTAGATAATGTGCCAGTTATGAGTGCAGTTTTAAAGGCAGATCCAAATATGGGCGCTGATCAGTGGTTGCTAGTGACCATGACGGCTGGAATTGGAGGAAGTTTGATAAGTTTTGGCTCAGCCGCAGGCGTTGGAGTTATGGGGAAATTGAGAGGAATTTATACATTTGGCGCACATTTAAAATATGCATGGACTGTGCTAGTTGGATATATACTTTCAGTTACAGTATGGTATATTCAATTTGAAATATTCCATAAATTTTAAGGACAATAAATGAAATTTGTACCAATTATCGTTTTAGATTTTGGCTCCCAATATACCCAGCTTATAGCAAGACGAATGCGAGAAGAAAAAGTCTATTGCGAAATTTTGCCATATAATGAACCTATAGAAAATATAAAGAGAAAGAATCCAAAAGGGATTATACTTTCAGGTGGTCCAGCTTCCATTTATGATGAAGAAGCTTATAGAATGGATGAAGGTATATTTGAACTTGGTTTGCCAATTTTGAGTATATGTTATGGTATGCAACTGCTGATTGACTATTTTGGTGGACAAATAGTTCCTGCGTTACACCATGAATATGGAAAAGCAAACATAGAGTTTGATGAGGTAAATGGTGAAGTCAGCCCCATTTTTAAAGATACAAAAAACAATCAAATAGTATGGATGTCACATGCTGATAAAGCAGAAACATTGCCAAATGGTTTTGTAAAAATTGCTCATTCTAAAAACTCTCCTTATGCCGCAGTTGCAAGTGAAGAAAAAAAGATGTATGCATTGCAATTTCATCCTGAAGTTTCACACTCTAGTGACGGAGGAGTTATTCTTAAAAACTTTGCCAAATATATATGTGGATGTGAAACAACTTGGAATATGGGTTCTTTCGCAAAAGAACAGATGGAAAAAATTTGCTCAACCGTAAAAAAAGGCAAAGTATTGTGTGCTGTTAGTGGAGGGGTCGATAGCTCTGTGGTAGCTGCTCTTTTAAATGAAGCCATAAGCGATAAGTTAGTAGCAATTTTTGTTGACACTGGACTTTTAAGAGCAAATGAGAGAGAAGATGTGGAAAATATGTTTAAAACAAAACTAAAAATTCCACTCATTACTATAGATGCTACCGAAACTTACTTAACTCGCTTAAAAGGTGTTGTGGACCCAGAAGAAAAAAGAAAGATAATAGGGCATACTTTTATAGAGATATTTGCTGCAGAAGCAAAAAAACATGATGATATAAAATATCTAGCACAAGGCACTTTATATCCAGATGTTATAGAATCTGTTTCAGTAAAAGGACCTAGCAAGACTATCAAATCTCATCATAATGTGGGTGGACTTCCTGAGTGGATGAAATTTGAATTAATAGAGCCTTTAAGGGAGCTTTTTAAAGATGAAGTGAGATCTCTTGGGCTGGAACTTGGTATCCCAAAAGAGATGATAGCTAGACACCCATTTCCAGGTCCTGGACTTGCTATAAGAATAATGGGTGAAGTAAACAATGAAGATTTATCACTTTTAAGACATGCTGATGTTGTGATGCTAGATGAATTGAAGTCAAGTGGGTATTATGATAAAACTTGGCAAGCTTTTACAGTTTTATTAAATGTAAAAAGCGTAGGAGTTATGGGAGATAATAGAACTTATGATAATACAATTTGCATCAGAATTGTGCAGAGTGTTGACGGTATGACAGCCACTTTCGCAAAACTTCCTCATGAATTACTTGAACGCATGAGCAGTAGAATTATAAATGAAGTAGATGGAGTAAATAGGGTGGTTTATGATATATCCTCAAAACCACCATCAACCATAGAGTGGGAATAAAATTTGAGTAAAATTTATCTTTTAAATAGTGATAAATTTGAAAATATAATGAACCTTCCAGTTATCAAGATTAATTTCTTTAATAAAGTGGTTAATCTTGATCTTTACGATGCAATTATTTTTACATCTAAAAATGCTATTAGAGCTATAAATGCGATAAATCAAGAATGGAAAAACAGAGATATATATTCTATCGGACAAGGCACTTCAAAAGAGATTAAATTACACAATGCAACTCCAATTTATACGGCTAAAAATTCTTATGGAGATAGCTTTGCACAAGAGATAAGCAAGAGTTTAAGAGGCAAAAAAATCCTTTTTTTAAGAGCTAAAAAAGTTACTTCTAATTTAAATACTACTTTAAAAGATTTGGGCATAGATTTAGATGAAATTGTCGTCTATGAAACTGTCTGCCAAAGGTATAATAACCACAAAAAACCAGAAAAAGACTCTGTGATTATTTTCACTTCACCCTCTACAGTTAATTGTTTTTTTAAAAATTTTACTTGGGATGAAAGTTATAAAGCTGTGGTTATAGGAAAGGTTACAGCAAAAGCTATGCCAGATGACATTGATATTTTTTATGCAAAAGAGCAAACACTAAAAAGTTGTGTACAAACGGCAAATAGTCTTATCGCTGTGTAAACTTATATCTTATATTAAGCATAATTGATTTATAATTACAATGTATCTGAGTGAAGCGATAGCGTTTTTATAAGGGTCCAACATATTGTTTTTTGTGGAACGAGTATTTTGTCGGTGTGTCTGTGTCTTTGCTTGAGCCTTTTGCTAGGTTAGAATTTGCAGCCTAAAGATAAGATTAGTTTTGCATCGTTGGCTTAGATAGGGCCAAAGAATAAACGAACGCCCACTCGGGTTAGCAGTATATGTTTGTTCATATACTGCTATTTTTTTGGTTTGTTAGTCACTTATTTAGGAGATTTTTCAGTGGATATTTTAATAGTTGGTAGTGGTGGACGAGAGTATTCTATAGCATTTGCTCTTAAAAAAGACAAAGCTGTGGATAATATATATTTAGCACCAGGAAATGGTGCAACAAGCGAAATTGCTACAAATATAGATATAAAAGATTTTGATAAACTTGCTGATTTTGTTCAAAAAAATGGCATAGATTTAACTATAGTCGGTCCCGAAGCCCCTTTGGTTGACGGAATTGTGGATGTTTTTAGAAAAAGAGGACTTTTGATTTTTGGCTCAACCAAAAATGCTTCTAGGCTAGAGGGTTCAAAGATTTATATGAAAAATTTTCTCTTTAAGTATGGCATCCCTACAGCTTCTTACATACAAACTGACGATATAAAAACTGCATATGATTTTATAGGTACGCTCTCTTTGCCAATCGTCGTAAAAGCAGACGGTCTGTGTGGTGGAAAAGGTGTAATAATAGCAAATAGTGTAGATGATGCAAAAAAAGCAGCCAGAGAGATGCTAAGTGGAAAAAGTTTTGGAGATGCTGGTAAATCTATAATTATAGAAGAATTTTTGGATGGTTATGAACTTTCAGTTTTTGCTATATGTGATGGAAAAAATTATAAAATACTTCCCGCTGTTCAAGATCACAAAAGATTATTAGATGCTGATTTGGGTCCAAATACAGGAGGCATGGGTGCATATGCACCAACTCCTTTGATAGATGATAAACTATATAAAGAAGTTGAGCAAAAAGTTGTAAAGCCCACACTTAAAGGCATGCAAGAAGAGGGTAGCCCATATACAGGTGTTTTATTTATAGGGTTGATGATTGTGCATGGTGAGCCTATCGTGCTTGAATATAATGTCAGATTTGGGGATCCTGAGTGTGAAGTTTTGATGCCACTCTTGAAAACTCCAGCGAGCCAGCTTTTTTATAAAGCAGCAAATGGAAGTCTTGATAGCTTAAATATTGAATTTTATGATAAGTATGCAGTCGCAGTTGTGATGGCTAGTCAAAATTATCCATACAAAAGCTCAACTCCTTCTGAGATTATAATTGACGACTCTATTCATGAGCAATTGAAAGAAGCTCATATATCATTTGCAGGAGTGAGCAGGGAAGATGATAAGCTTTTTGCAACAGGAGGAAGAGTGCTACTTAGTGTGGGTTTAGGAAATAGTATAAGAGAGGCACGAGATAAGGCGTATTTACAATGTGGACAAATACACTTTGCTGGCAAACAATTTAGACATGATATCGCATATCAAGGGTTAGAAAAATGACAGATGAACAAATTATAGAAAGATTTGAGAGAGAAAATATCTCTTTAGCTTCAATAAAAAGAAGAGCTTTAGCATATACGATAGATGAAATATTGATTTCGGTTCTTTTTTTGATTATTTATTTTGGAAAGATACCTCAGGATGCTAGTTATGAAGAGACTATCAATTTGCTAAATGGTTTATTTAGTTATATAATATTTTTAAAAATCATATATCAAGCTTTTTTTGTTTGGGCTTATGGAGCAACTCCTGGTAAAATGTTGTTAAAAATAAGAGTTATATCTACTGTTGATTTGGGAAATCCTAATATGATTTATTCTATTAATAGAGCGTTGATAAGAATCGTCAGTGAATCACTGTTTTATATGGGCTTTTTATGGGCTTTTACTAATCCCAAAAGAGAAACTTGGCATGATAAGGTTGCAAAAACATTGGTAGTTGATGCTTATTAGACCTCTACTGTTTTTAATTTTTATATTTAGTTTTAGTTTTGCAGGTGTTCAAAATGTTGAAGTTTTGGCAAAAGTTGTAAAAAAAAATGGTTCTATGATTCATGCTAAAGGTAGCGTTGTTCTTTATTCACAAAAATATCTAGTGACGGCTGATAGGGCTGATTACAATCAAAAGACAGGTGATTTGAGCCTTTTTGGAGATATAACTATTTTAGAGGGCTTACAGTACTCCTCAAAAACTGGGAAAGCAACACTAAATCTAAATAGTGATGCAGGAACATTTGCACCGCTTTTCTTTTTTAATAATGTTTCAAATTTGTGGATAAGTAGTAAAAGTGCCAATTCAAGTGCTAATTCATATATAAGCAACAAGTCTATAGTTTCTAGTTGTAATGTGCAAAATCCTGATTGGAAAATAGATTTTAGCTCTGGTGAATTCAATAAAAAAACAAGTTTTTTAAGTATATATAATGCTGTTTTTTATGCTGGTAAAATTCCTATATTGTATCTTCCATACTTTTCGTTTTCAACGGACAAAACAAGAAGAACAGGATTGTTAAGACCAAAAGTGGGATATGGAAGCTCTGAGGGATTATATTATTCGCAAGCTTTATATATCGCTCCATATACAAACTGGGATTTGCAAATCATACCTCAAATACGGACAAAAAGAGGAGTGGGTGTAAATTCAATTTTTAGATATGTAGATTCCCCATATTCTAATTTAAACATACAAACAGGCGTATTTAAAGAGTACAGTAAATATGTGAAAGAAAATTCATTGATAAATAACAAACATTATGGGTTTGAAGTAAATTATGATAGAAGCAAACTTTTTAGTGGCTATTTTAGCACTGATAGTGAAGATGGGCTGTACTTGGATTTTACTTATTTAAACGATGTGGATTATCTAAATACCAAAACAAATGATGGTGCTTCATATAATAAGCTTGCAACTTCAACTTTTAATTATTATTTTAAACAAGATTTAGATTATTATGGGTTGTATGCAAAGTATTATATAGATACAGCAAAAGTATCAAACAAAGATACACTTCAAGAGTTGCCAACACTGCAGTATCATAGGTTTTCTAACTATATATTTTTAGATAAATTACTTTACTCTGTAGATGCAAAATCTAAGAATTATGATAGAAGTAAAGGGCTAAATGCTACACAATACGAACTAAATGTTCCTTTTACATTTTATTATTCACTGCTAGGTGATTATTTAAAATTTTCAGCTTCAGAAAATATTTATCTTACTTATGTAGATTATTCGAATGATGCTACTCCTAGGAGTTTTGGACAATATTTTAGAAATTATCATAAATTTTCAATATACACTGATTTGGCAAAACCGTATGATAATTTTTATCATACTTTATATCTTGGTCTTGATTATGTTGTCCCTAGCAAAGAGAAAAAGAGTGGATATTTCGCTGATTTTATACCAGTTGATACTGAACAAAAAAGTTTATCCCTAAATTTAGTGGAGTATTTTTACAATAGTGAAGGAGACAAAAAAGTTAGTCATACACTAAAGCAACAGTATTTTTTCAGCAATTATAGATATAAATATGGAGACTTAGAAAACAGCATTAAAGTATATTTTAGCGATAAAATTAATTTTTCAAATACGATATTTTACTCTCATGAGTACTCTAGATTTTCAAAAATTCAAAATTCACTAGATTATAGCAATGATATGTATAGTGCAAGTATTACACATACATATGAAAATAGTGAAACTGCAAATTCAAGCTATTTGACGCTTAAAGCAAATACGGATTATTTTAGGAATTTTAATATTTTTGCTACTTTAAATTATGATTTTAAAGACAATTTTACGAAATCATGGTCATTTGGGTTTAAAAAGAAGAAAAAATGTTGGGATTATTCCATAGTGTATAGTGAAAATACAACCCCACAGTTGACAAGCACAAGTGATAACTCCATAAATAAAAAAGGCATATATATACTTTTTAATCTGTATCCAATTGGAAGTATTGATTATAAATTTACTAAAGAAACAGGTACTACGCAAAGTGGTAATTGATGCAAAAAAATAATATTTTGGTTATTAAAGAAGCTTTGAAAGTCTTAGAGTTGCCAACATTTATCAGTTTGCAAGAATTGAAAGATAGATACAGAATTTTAGCTAAAAAAAATCATCCAGATTTTGGTGGAAGTGAAGAAGCTATCATAAAGATAAACGAAGCGTATAAATTTCTTAAAAATTATATGTTAAATTTTAGATTTTCTTTTTCAAAAGAAGAGATATACAAGCAATTTCCTCAGGACGAATATGCCAGTAAATTTAGATTTTAACTCTTATTTTAAAAATCAATCTATTGCGATAGCCTTGCTAGTGGATATATTGCCAAAGCAAAGAATGCAAGATGATGACTGGTTGATAATCGCAATAAATGAACAATCAATAGAGATGGCAAATATAATTGCTTCAAAATTTAATCTTAGTTTTGATCTGCTTTTTACTCAAAAGATATCTACGCCCAACAATGATGAATGTACAGTAGCGATGGTAAGTGAAACGCAAGAAATAGTGATACAAGAAGAGCTTATGAACTCTTTTACGATAAACTTAGATTACATATATGGACAAGCTCATAGATTGTTTGAAAAAGAGATAATACCAAAAGTTTATCAGTATAAAAAAGGAGAATTAATTAACAGTATCGAAGGGAGAAATATTTTATTTGTTGATGTAAGCTGTGAAACTGGACTTGGAGCAATATCTTGTACAAAAACTGCTATTAAGCTAGGCGCATCATCAATTATGTACAGCACACCAATAATGGCTAGTGATGTTCATGAAGCATTACAGCGGGTTGTGGATGAAATATTTTGTCCTAAAAAGATTGATAATTTCGTAAATGTTGATTTTTATTATAAGAGTATGCAAACGACAAAGCAAAATGATATAATAGAGGTTTTAAATAATTCAAAAAGGTACTTGCCTTTTTCTAAAAATAGGAGTGATAATGGAATATAAAATAGAAGTAAACAACCAACTTGAGATTTACGACATAGGCAAGGTGGCAAAACAAGCAGCCGGTGCAGTTTTACTAAAAGTAAAAGATACTGTAATATTAGCAGCAATTTCAAGAGATGATGAGCAAGTAGATGGTAATTTTGTGCCACTAACGGTACAATATATAGAAAAAACTTATGCCTTAGGAAAGTATCCAGGAGGTTTTATAAAAAGAGAAACAAAACCAAGTGATTTTGAAACTCTTACTTCAAGAGTGATAGATAGAAGTCTAAGACCACTTTTCCCTGATGGGTATGCATATCCAACACAATTAACAGTTTTTGTACTTAGTTGTGACCCAGAAGTCGATCTTCAAGTAGCAGCCCTAAATGCTGCAAGTGCTGCTATTTTTGTCTCAGATATACCAGTAAATAAATCAGTTTGCGGAGTGAGAATTGGAAGGCTTGATGGGGAGTTAGTGATAAATCCTTCAAATTCACAATTAAAAGAGTCTAGCATGGATTTGTATGTTGCGGGAACAAAAGAAGAGTTGTTGATGATAGAGATGAGATCTATCGCTACTATGGATACAAGTGTTATACCAGCCATGGCAATTGATCCTATGATGGACCCTAGCATGAGTGAAAATCTAATAGCAACACAAAATATAAACGAGTTTAGTGAAGATGAGATACTCGAAGCCATCAGTAAAGCTCAAAGTGCGATTACTGATGCTTGCATGGCTTATGAAGAAGCGTTTACCCCAATCAAAAAAGAGGATGCGGTTTTAGAGTATAAACAAGATTTACTAGATGATGGGATTGCGGTTTACATAGATGAATTTTATAAAAACGACATCAAAAAAGCTATTTCCCAAATGGCAAAAAGTGAGAGAGCAACAGGTTTAAATAAGATAGCAAAAACAATTTTGAGTGATGATATAGCCACAAAAGAAGAGTGGAGTGCAGATGTTATAAAAAATGTTATAAATGATTATAAAAGAACAATTGTAAGAAAAATGATAGTTGAAGACAGAGTAAGAGCTGATGGCAGAGAATTAACTGAAGTGAGACCTATATCTATAGAGACAAATTTGCTTCCAAGAACTCATGGCTCTTGTTTGTTTACAAGAGGACAGACACAAGCACTTGTAACTGTGACATTAGGTGGAGACAAAGATGGTCAAATGTATGAGAGACTTACTCAAAAAGGAAATTTGACAGAAAATTTTATGGTTAACTATAATTTTCCTGGATTTTCAGTTGGAGAAGCAGGGTTTATAAGAGCACCAGGTAGAAGAGAGTTAGGACATGGAAATCTAGCTCGCCGTGCATTGGAGCCAACTTTAGATATAGATAGATTGCAAACAATAAGAATAGTTTCTGAGATATTAGAATCAAACGGCTCATCTTCTCAAGCTACAATTTGTGGTGGTTCTCTTGCTCTAAGAGCTGCGGGAGTAGAAGTTAAAAAATTAGTAGCTGGCATCGCTATGGGTGTTGTGTTTGAAGGTGACAAACACGCGATATTGACTGATATTATGGGACTTGAAGATCATGATGGTGATATGGACTTTAAAGTTGCAGGAACAGTTGATGGAATTACAGCTTTACAGATGGACATAAAACTTGGAGGTATTTCACAAGATACTCTAAGGGAAGCACTATATCAAGCAAAAGATGGTAGAAATCATATATTAGCAATCATGGAAAAAGCCAGTGAAGATATACAAATAAACAATAAAATCCTTCCAAAACTTGAACTTTTCAGCATAGACCCATCAAAAATAGTAGATATCATAGGTCAAGCTGGAAAAACTATCAGAGAAATCATAGAAAAATTTGAAGTATCTATTGATCTAGACAGAGATAAAGGTGAAGTAAAAATTGCAGGAGACAATAAAGAAAGAGTTGAAGCTGCAAAAAATCATATAGTAGAAATTGTAAATAAACCATCACGAGGCAGAGATAACAGAGGCGGAAGAGACAACAGAAGAGGTGGAGGACACCGTGAAAGCAAACCTGTTCCACAATTTGTTCAAGATGAAGTTGTAGATGGAATTGTAAAAAGAATTGTCGATTTTGGAGCATTTGTTGAGCTACCAGGTGAAATAGATGGACTTCTACATGTATCAAAAATCGCAGATCATAGAGTCGAGAGAGTAAGTGATTATTTAGAAGTTGATCAAAAAGTGAAAGTAAAAATTTTAAAACAAAATGGAGCTAAGATAGAGCTAGGGTTGGTTAAATAGCTTAATTAATCGTTTTTTAACGATAAATTAGCTAAAATGTCGCCGATACGAAGTGATAAGTAGGGATACGCAAGCCGAACGGACTTTGTAAAATTTTATAAGGAGATCTTTATGAAAAAGATTGTTTTTTTATTGGTAGCATTTGCAGGATTGGCATTTGCAGGTGAAGGTGACAGTATGATTAAGGCATATTCAGTAGTTGCTGCTGGTATGGGTCTTGGTCTTGCTGCACTAGGTGGAGCTATCGGTATGGGACATACTGCAGCTGCTACGATAGCAGGAACTGCAAGAAACCCAGGTCTTGGCGGAAAGTTGATGACGACCATGTTTATCGCTCTAGCAATGATTGAAGCACAAGTTATCTATGCACTTGTTATCGCTCTAATTGCACTATATGCAAATCCATTCTTAGGATAAAAATTTATAAAAAAAGGGGTTAATTAATCCCTTTTTTTCCTCTAAAATGCGACCATGGTGGAATTGGTAGACACGCTATCTTGAGGGGGTAGTGCCTTTGGGTGTGCGAGTTCAACTCTCGCTGGTCGCACCATGTATCCTTTTCTATGCTTTCCTAGTCTTTCCAAAAAATGCTTTTTTCTTCGGTTCTATGGGGATTTATGTTATCATACCTTTTCAGAGTATTCCAAGGGTACTCATATTTTTAGTAACGCATTTAGTAACGCGTAGAAAAAGGGGTTTAAGTGGCTAGAAATACTAAGTCTATAAGCAATGCCCAGATTAAGAGTTTGAAGCCTACTGCTAAAGAGTTTTGTCTCTATGACGGGGGCGGTCTTCAGCTTACTGTTAAAAAATCAGGCTCAAAAGTTTTTGAGTTTAGATACAAATCTCCTGCAACAGGGAAATACCAAAAGATTACACTAGGAAAATATCCTATTTTATCTCTAGTGGAAGCGAGAGATAAAAGATTTGACTTACAAAAGCAACTCTTTGAGGGTATTGATCCTAAATTTAAAAAAGATGATAACATAAAAAAAATAAAAGATATAGTTCTTGAGTTTAAAACATTTATGAAAGGCGATTTGGCACCTACAACTTATAAGAGAAATTGCGGCGTTATAGATAGAGATATACTGCGGTATTTTGGAGAGAGTGACATCCGAGATATAACCCGTTTTGAGATGGCGCAATTTTTGATGGATGTAAATAGTCGTGGCGTGAACTATACTGTTAAATTAGCACACAATCTCTGTAAAAGAATTTGGCGTTACAGTATGGCTCTAGGGTATGTGGATCATAATATCCCAAATGATGTTGATAGAGAAGCCATCATTCCTCGCATAGCAGTAAAAAATCTTGCACATACGACAAGTCCAAAAGAGCTCAAGCGACTATTGTGTGATATAGTAGGTGCTAACATCACCCCTGTGGTAAAACTCTCTTTGTTTTTTATTGCTCACACTTTTTTACGCCCCTACAATGTCAGATTTTTACGCTGGGACGAGATAAATTTCACCAAAAATATGATAACCATAGAGTTTGGGAAGATGAAAACCAGAAGAGCACATCTAGTTCCGCTATCCAAAGAGGTTTTAGAGATACTTAAAAAAGCAAAAGTGTTAAATGGCGATAAAGAGTATGTATTTGAGACAAACAGAGGTAAAAACATGAGTGATGCCACGATGAACAGAGCCTTGGAGCGACTTGGTTACAAAGGCAGACAGACTGCCCACGGCTTTAGACATACAGCCTCTACCATCTTGCATGAAAATATCTACATCCACGGTGTCATATCTGATGCCATAGAGAGACAGTTAGCACATGTAGAGGGTGGAACAGCTGGAGTATATAACAAAGCAGAGTACATCACCGAACGAATCAAGCTGATGCACTGGTGGAGTGCCTTTTTATATACTCTTTGCACTTACTAAAGTCAAACAGAGTTGTCCCTACGGTAGGTCTCCAAGCCTTAGGCAATATCCCGCTCTTTTCCATACGCAATACAGTAGAACCCGACACGCCCAACCACTTTGCTAGATTTTTCTTACTTATCCATCCATCTTCCATTTTCATTTAAGTTTATCCCCTTATATATATCAAAACATCATGCTACTTCTTCAAGCAGATGTATCACTTCTTTTAGTGTCCTGTACTCTTTTATGTCCTCATCTGTTTTTAACTGCTCTTGTTTTTTTGCTTGATATTCCTTTAGAAAATCTATAATATCATCCAGCCTCAAACTTACTTCTTTAAGGTTTTTGAGGATATTGCTCTTTTTCATCTTTTAACTCCCAACCTTTTCATAAACTTTATATAACTTAATTTTCATTATATTCCTCTTCTTATATTTTTTTCAATTCTTCTTCTAACTTTTCTATCTGCTCTTTTAAATTTTGTTTGTGTATATATATTCTATATGCCCTACTATCCTTGGTTACATTACTATATGCTGTTAAAACATGCTCTCCATTTTCTGTTTTTAGTAGCAACATTTTTCTATTAGGCTCTAGTAAAACATCTACTACTTCCAGTTTTTCAACTTGTCTAACTAAATATCTGTTTCCAATATAAACGATATCGCCTTTTTCAATCACATCTTGCTTATTCATTTTTCCTCCAATCTTTCAGTCCAAAAGTCTATCGCTTTAAGACAGTTGTTTATTTGTTATCCCATAACCCCATGTACGATATATACAGCGATAAATCCTAAAAGTAGTGTTATAGCTATATCTATGTTATTTAGTAGGTATTTCATCTGTTTCTCCCAAACATAAAACATCTATAAGCTCATCAATCACCTTTTTCACCCTCTTTTTTTCTATCTCTTATCTCTATTAAAAAATCCAAAAGCTGTTCGTTGAGCCATTGTGCATCTCCAATTATATTTTCCATATCCTCCAATATCTCACTTACTTCGTTGGTGTTTGCTATTTTGTTTTTTATGGTGATTAACTCTCTGTTTTGATTTTTATATGCACCTCTTAAATTTATATTCATCCCTCCAACCTCTCTATCATCTCTAGTTTTGTTATGTGTGCGGTGCTTCCTGCTCTTGATTTTCTCATCTTTAGAGCGTGGATCATCTCTGTTTTGTTATAAAAGGGTATCTTTCTGCCTTTTATAATCTCAAATTTTGATGGTATGATAGGAAGCTTGGACACCAGTGCAAGCACAGATGGTTTCATCTCATCACCTATTATGCTTAGTAACTCTATTTTACTTATCATCTCAAGCTCCTATATTATCTATATCCGCGGACTCTGCTACTATCCTTGCTTGGATTTCGGCTTTTATGTCTCTTTGCAATACTCGCAAATTCTCCTCTTTCTCCTGTGGAGTGAGAGAATTTGAAGTTTTCACCATATCAATAGCCCACTTCCTCTCATCTTCACTCATCCGCGCGACTCTCTGCTGACTATAAACTCTCTCTTCTCTCATCCCTCACTCCTTTTTTGGTATATATAGTTAAACAGTCGGCGTACTCCATATCCTCTAATGATACTTGCCACCGTGAAGATTGCTGTTATCGTTAAACTTTGTGCAAACCTCACATTAAAAGCAAATGCTGGCAACACTATGTTTACCAACACAAGCGACACGATAAACCCTATTGCCGTACTCGTCACAGTCTCTATCCAACTCATCTTTTTTGTCTGCATTTTTTTCCTTTTATATCCTCTTTGGACGATGTGCATGCGGCATCTTTGGTGGGCGCTGCGTTGCAAAAAGTTTAAAGGAGAGTTGCATATCTATTTTGCTACATGCACACCTTCCAAAAAGGATAAACTTAAAATCATGAGTAAACACACTCAATCGACCTCTACATGTAGAGGTCTGTTCAGTGGGTTATATTTTATAGCTGGGATTTGGAGTATTTGCCTTGTGTCCTCCCACCGCACGAGCTTTTATTTGTAAACCACCTTTTAATTTTCTTAATTGTTGAACATCTATGTATTCGGAAGACTTCCCACTTTTGTCTTTTATTTTAGGAATCACGCAGAACTGAACACATCCATTCAGATACTCCACTCTAGCAGTAACAATACCGCGTAAACCTGTTACTGTATCTTCTACTTTGTCACCTAATCTAATTTCTTTTTTCATATTTTTCCTTTTTGTTGGTTTTCTACTCAATCGACCTCTACGCTTTAGAGGTCTGTTAAATGTGCTTTAACTCATAAAACTATCTACTCCATCTAGCCCGTTTTGCACCTCTTTGGTTAGTTCCTTTAGTGCCTCCTCTTTTTGTTGCTCTAGCTTGTAGCACATAAGCACAGCTTCAAACCCATCATCACTTCCACCCAGAAACAACTCAACTTCAAATCTGGTCTTAAGTTGCAAATCATTTTTAAAGATAGGGAACTCAAACGATATGTATCTAGGTATAGTCATCTCACTATGCCCTGTGCTAATCTCCACATCTAGTGTGAACTTTTGTTGCGTGTTTCTCTGTATGCTGTTTATGTTTTTAGTAGCCTGTAGATTTTCGGCAATCTCTATTATGTCCATATTTTCTATTTCTTTACCGTCAAAACCTACTATGTAAGGCTCCAAAGTTTTTAACATCATTATGAACTCTTTTTGGCTCATTTTTTTCTCTAACATTGACGAAAACCTACTAAAATCATTTGTATATCTAAGCCCCATAACACAAAAAGAGTCACCATAGTCCGCTTCATCCACAAGTGGATAGTTAAATACCGCTTTGATTTGGTTTTCATTATAAAAGAGTTTGGTTTGTTCTTCTTTGTACTCATTTACGAACTCTATAAAATCATACTTATCTAGTATGCTTTGTGCAATCACATTTCTAGCTAGAGGTGGTCTATAGTTAGTATCCGCTTTAATTTCATAGTCCTTATGAACTAGAACTCTACCATTTAGCTGCTCTGATGGTCTCTGTACCAATTTTATCAATTTTTCAAACATTTTATCTCCTTGTTTTTAAATCTAAAACCTGCTGGTTTGGTCTGTTTCTACTTGGTAAGTAGTTTTGGCAATCCACAAAGAAAGCACCTGTGATTTTTGGAGTTGGAAGTGTTGCTTTCACTGCTCCATCTATCGTTATCATCTCGTCATTTGTTCTACTTATGCCAAGAGTGATGGTAACTGTTGATTTTTTACCCTCTATCATAGTCGCCTTGATGGCTTTTGAGAGATTATCTCCCGCTTGTATAGATAAATCACCTCCACCTAGTGCTTGAAAAGCATTTACAAATGCCTCCACTTGGGGTGGTAAAACTACTGTATCTTCAGACATATTGTCCTCCTTTTAAAATTTAAACTATCTACTCTCATAACTCCACTCCTGCTTGGTCCAACTCTTTTTTGCTGTATGTAACTGCTCCTATTAGAAGTAGCAAGAACTTGACTATGTTTTTCATCTGTTCCCCTTTTTGTTGATTTTATCTACTCTTTAAAGTTTACTGTGGAGTTGTGGTATAATATGTCAACTAAAACAAACAACAACTCCAAACTAAATTTAAGGAGTTAACATGAATACTAGAGAGTCAAAAAAAATCAAACAAAACAGAGAAGTTTTAGATTATGAACACAATCTTAAACTTCATCTTGCATCTGAAAACAGAGTGTTAGATGCCCTTACAAGAACGGTGATGCCAAATCAAATATCAATCATAAAGACTATCTTATGGATAAACTTCTTGATGCTTGGCATAATAGCCCAGCTATACCGCTCGTCTTGGAGTCAATCTCTTACGGGTTTTGTTGTATTGGCTGTATCTTCTATCATCATCTGCTTGGTTGCTATGGCATTTTTTAGAGATATTCAGTTAGGTGGTTTAAATGATTTACAAGCAATGTCAAAATACAAAGACAATAAATGGACTAAATCACAAGCTCTATTTGATTTTTTAAGTTCCACTAGAGTGGCCATAGATAGCAATACAAAAAACCAAAACAGAAGAAGTGATTTAACAAATATAGCTACGATATTTAGCATCATAAATGTCATATATCTAGCTTTCATACTATCTAACTAACAAAGGAGGTGATGCTAGATGAGTGACAAGCCTATCGATACTGTCAATACAGGTGGGAATAGTACCCGAGGTATCTACAACGAAGATACTCGCCCTAAACAAAAGGTCAAGAAGCCAGCTCCCAGCAAGCCAAACAAAAAACCTGCTACCAAAAAGTAGGTCAAGGGGGCACACACCCCCTCTAGTCGTCAAATAACCATAGTGTCATAACCACTAAAAATATGATAAACCAGTAATCCATCATCAACTCCTTACATCTGCCTACTCTATAAGCAGGTATAAAAAGTTCCTCAAGCTTCCATCCCCAAGCTTGGGTTATGTGTTCATCGTGACATCACTTCAAAAGTGCCTCGCTTTGGTCGTGGAAAGCGAGGGGTAAATTAAAAAACTTTTAAGCTCGATACGCTTAATAAAACTCTACATGTAAAGCTTTATTAAACTCATCACTTTCACCCAAGCATTATGGGTAAGATAAACCCTATGAAAAGTCCCGCGATAAATACATATATCATCCACATATCATCTCTTTTGCCCATTCTTTGTATCCTGTGCAGTTCTCTTTTAGATAGCTGTCTAATTTTTTATCTAGTGGAGTTGGTAGTTTTTTGTATAGGTTTATCATGTATAGTCTGGTCTTTACGCTGGAGAGTTTGGCGTCACAATTGCTGCACAAATCTTCTAAAGATTTGTTACTCTCCCACAATCCAAACTCGATGTTTTTCAAAAATGAGACATTTTGGCTAAATTTCAAGACATATTCCTTTCATATTTAAGGCTTTTTGTAATATACTTTTACTATATTTGCATTATGATAATGCAAATATGACCTAATGTCGAAATTCTAGCACATTATGTCTTTTATGTCAAGACCTAATGTCTTTTTTTGAGGGATAACTATGAAAATAAATAAAGAAGATAGTTTAGAAGCCCTTTGCCAAGTCCTAAAAGTAGAGACTCCCAGAGAGGTTGCATCAAAGCTAGGAGAAAATGAAAATACTGTTGCAAAGTGGAAGCAAAGAGGTGTGCCAGCTAGAATATGGAAAGATTTAAGACAAAACGCACAAAATATTGTTAAAGTTACAAAACTATCTCCAAAAGTTGGAGCAGGCGGTGGTGTAAATGTAGAGTCGATAGATAGTGTGGAAAAGATAGGTGAGTTGATTTTGGATTTGGCTATATTTAAAACTACTCCGCCAAAGTCTCTCTTTGCTATGCAGGTGGATGGTTACAGTATGATTCCTCTGCTCTTCTCTGACAGCTGGGTCGTTTTCGATAGCACCATCAAAGACTATGCAGGAGAGGGGTTGTATGTGCTAAACTTCAGAAACACCCTCATGGTAAAACTCCTACAGATAAACGAAGAGGGCCATCTTCGCATCATAAGCACAAACAAAGACTACGAAAGCTACACCACATCCCTAGACGACCAAAGCACTTTTAGGATATTTGGTAAAGTGTTAAGGAGTATAGTATAGGCGACTTTTCTAAAATTTTAAATTGTTATATAATACAAGAAGATTAAAATAATAAAAGGACTTTTGTGCAGCATCTTTTTTTAGACATCTCAGAAAGCAATACTCCAAATCTTTCTAAAGTTTTTGAGAAAATAAGCAGTGAACAGATAAGTAGAATACAAAAAAAAGCATTGGATCGTAAATATCCAAATGATATCATAAGAGAAATAGAAAAAACATTAGAAGTGCTGGCTCTTGATTTTCGTTTAAGTACGAAAGTGTTTGAGCGAAAATACCTTATCCTCTTTAACCCTATATTAAAACCCAAGTTGAGTATATCGGAACAAGTGGAAAAACTAAAGAGAAAAGGTGTTAGATTTATAGAAATGGATGAAACATCGGCAAAAGATTTTTTAACAAACAATACATTTTACTATAAGCTTACTGCATATAGAAAAAACTTTGAAAAAAAAGATGAAAAGTATAAAGATTTAGATTTTGCATATTTAGTGGATTTATCAGTTATTGATATGCATATATCAAATGAAGCTCTCAAGATATGTTCATGCATAGAACATGCATTAAAAACACAACTGTTAAGAGATTTTGATTTGTCACCAGAAGATGGATACAAAATTATCAATGAATTTACATTACACGATACAGGACTTGAACAATACCCTATGCAGCCTGAAAGAGCTGAACAGTTACAAAATAAATCAATTTGGCAAATTGCTGAAGATATCACTCTGGGAGAATTATTTAAATTATGTGATTTTTTTTACAAAAAGCATACAAGAAGGAGCACTAATTACAGAAAAATTAGATCTTTGTCATCGTGTATTATAAAACTTCGCAATTCAGTATCTCATAATAGTTGTTTAATTAATAATCTTAATGTAGGACAACTAAAGCGGCCTACAAGAGAAGTTGTTGATTATTTATATTTGAACTGTTTTGATAAAAAAATCAAAAAAATTCATATTCAAGACCTGTTGACAAACAGATTTATCCACAATTTTATTGGCTCCTTGCTCGCCTTGACTTACATAAGCAATAGTAGAAAAATAAAATACCATAGGTATAAAGATTTACTTCTTTTAAGCAAAAGAGTGCAAAGGAACAAAAGCTATTATGTAGAAAATAAAACTATAAATCTTACATTTATGATGATTATAAAAACAGTGATACACTTTTATAAAATAAGTAAGTAAAGTATTATATCTATTTTATAAATTTTATGGTATACTCACAGTCTAAGTACGGTAATTGAACATTTGTTTTTTAGCATTTCTGATATTACCAGTTTTGACCAGCTGAGAAGCTGGTCAAAACACATTTTATATTTTACACTTTAATTTATCAATCCTTTTTCCACTTCAAATATCTCTAAACTTTTTATGATTTTTTCTCTGTAGTTGTATATATCTTTTGTATTTTCGGAGTTTTAAAACAAAAAAACCTCAGACCGATTTTAACCAGTCTGAGGTTTTTTATAGTTTAGTGGATTAGCACGATGGCCACTCTTCAATTATCCTGCCTAAGTTTTTACTGTCTGTGTATAAGTACATCATTCAACTCCTTTTTTATGTATCCATCTTCCATATTTTAAGCTAATTTAACTAAATTAAAGCTTAAGTATAATCTATTCACTCCATTTTTCACCCAACATAAACAACTCTTTATACGCAAGTTGGCTGACCTCTTTGTGGTCACCTCTTAGATGTATGACATATGGTTTAAAATATTTATAAGCTCTTACGATTATGCCTCTCATCAATCTTTTAGACTGTTTCTCGTCAAAAGTTCCATCATTTACAGCTGTTGCAAATGCTTCAAGATCATTTAAAAAATGTCCTAGCTTAAGCTTTATATTTTTTCCATCTTCGTTATCCTCGCTATGATAAACAAATTTTCTACCAGAAATATTTACTATTTCACTTGCTTTACAATCTTCTTCAGTTCTTGCCTCATCTTCTAAAAATTCACCCATTGCTTTATGTATAGTTTTACAACTAATAGGTTCTGTTAAATCTCTATATTTAAAAGTTTTATGCAAGAAGTCAAAATGAAGTTTTAAACTATCTTTTAGTTCATATAACATTTTTATAGTCAATTGTTTTTTATTCCATTTGGTAGTATATCTAAACTGTGATGCAACAATGACAACCGAAATCATTGCTGCCATATAAAATATACTTTGAAGATGTATATGATTAGTAATATATTTAATAACGTGCTTAGAGCATTCAATTTTATCATTCATTTTACTTACTTATTTCTATTCTGTCCGATAACTTTTTAATCTGATTTTCAAACTCCATATCTGCAACCCCTTTTCTTTTTATTTTACTTCAATAATCATTAAACAAACAATAAACAGGCTTTTTTCTCAAAAAAATAACATTTTGTATTAGAATAAAAGACATTATGTCTTGACAAAAAAGACAAAACTGTCTATAATTCCAAAATGCAAGTGGAAACATTTGTAAATTTTTGATACTTCAAGTCAGCCTGCAAATTTTTCAACCCTTTTGCAGGTTGTCTTGAAGTATCACAAAGGGTTGGATATGCACAACATTTACAAGGATCCGTTTCTCTACGATATCATCAAAGAGAATATAACGGCATTTGGAAAAAAGAACGATATCAATGGCGTGAGCTACATGGCGGAAGTCCTAGGACTATGCGGAAAAACCAAAAACATACAGCTTTACAAAAGACTCTCCTCAAACGAAACTACAAAATTCATAAAACTTGACGAACTGCTCATCATGCTAGGCGAGATGGACAAAGAGGAGCAAAAGAGCATCCTAGACGCTCTTGTCAGCAAATTTGGCTTTTTTATCAAGCCAACGCCAAAAGCAGATGAAACTATCCAAGCCGTAGAAGTATCTATGCAGATAGGAGTACTTGAGATACAAGGAATGTTAGGACTTCTAGCTGATGAAGTAGTAGCTGACCTAGAAGACGGGGTGATAGACGAAAAAGAGGCAAAAAGGATAAAGAGAATTGCCATGGATATGCGAAAACAACTAAGAGCGATAGAAAATAAACTAGATGAATTTATCGGTTGAAAAGATTTTATCACAAATTCAAGCTGTGAAAAATTCAGCAAAAAACACAAGTGATAAGATAATTTTGATTACCTACCTACGAAAAAGGCTAAAGGAGGCAGTAAGATGATAAAAAGAGATAGTGAAGCATATAGGATAGTACAACACCTTTTAAATCAAGGACCACTAAGTGCAGCCGAAGCGTGCCAGAGATTTATATCCAACAATCTACGAAGCCGAGTACCTGAACTCTTAGAGCAGGGTTTTGATGTCGAATCCGTGCCAGTTGAGGGCAAACAGTATTGCAAGTACCTCATACCGCCCGATAAGTTAGAAAAAAACAGAATCCATTTCTCTAGAAGTGTTAGATGAATAATTTGCACAATATAAACATAGAAAGAGCAGTTTTGTCCTCTTTTTTCTTCAATCCAAATATTTTCTTGCTAAATTTGCACAAACTTTCCGCCGATGACTTCTATCTGCCAGCTCACCGCTATATATATGAGACGATGGTTGAACTCGAAAAAGCAGAAAAACCCATAGATGAAGAGTTCATCGCGATGGAGCTGCAAAAGCAAAACCGTTGGGATGAAAATGCTATGCTTGAGATAACCTCGACAAATCCACTCCCAAACCTAGATGGATATATAGAAGAATTGAGAGATAAAAGCCAAAGACGAGAGACAGTCGAGATGATGAGCGAGGTCAAGAACAAGCTAGGTGCAAGTGAAGAGGTGTACGATATACTAGGCTTTATGAGCAAAACTATAAATGAAATCGCTGACAAATCCATCTCTAAAAAGTCGAAAAATATAAAAAAGATAGTTGACGAATTTGAAAAAGAATTCAAAGAAGCACGCGAATATAAAGATTATGTTGGATATAAAAGTGGGATTGGCTCACTTGACAACATAGTCGGTGCTTTTAGTCCAGGTGATTTGGTAGTAGTAGCGGCAAGACCTAGCATGGGAAAGACTAGCTTTGCTACCACTATAACAAATTATGCCGATAAAAACGGCGATGGTGTCCTTTTTGACAGCCTAGAGATGAGCGACACGCAGATAATCCGCCGACTGCACGCCCAAAGAGCAGATGAAAGCTTGAGTGACATAAAAAGAGGATTGATGAAAAATCCTGCAAGATTTGCAAAATCTCTAAAAGAATTAAGATATAGCAAAAACATCATCATCCACGATGAAAGCTACATCAGCATCCACCAGCTTGTAGCAAAAGCAAGCATAGTTTTTAGAAAAAACCCACATGTAAAGTACTGGATCATAGACCACCTAAGATACATCAAAAAAGATGGCAAAAATATCCCACAAGAGGTAAGTGAGATAACAAAACTAATCAAAAAAACAGCAAAAGAGTACGGAGTAGCTGTCTTCTTGCTTTCTCAACTAAATAGAGCAAATGAAACTCAACAAAATAAACGCCCACTTCTAAGTAATATAAGAGAGAGTGGAGCAGTAGAAGAAGACGCAGAGATAGTCTTAGCCCTCCACAGAGAGAGCTACTACAACAGAAACGACCCAAGCATACCAGAACAGCCCATAAACCCAGCAGAGATAATCGTTTTAAAAAACAGAGACGGCAGAAGTGGTTGTGCTAGATGCTTCTTCGATGGTCCTCATACTTGCTTTACAGATGTACCCGTCCAAGTGTACGAGTATGAAGGCAAAGTTCTAAACATGGGCGGTGTGATTTGATGAGATTGAATTATAAAACATACCCAACAGATTATATACAGCAACTAAAGATGAAAAGAGGTGTAAGAGGCAGGAAAAAAGCTCGTGCATTTATGGAGTACTGGGACGATATGGAGCATGGTGACCACAATAGTATTAGATTTTATGCAACCTCGTGGGAAATAAGTTCTTCTACAGCACATAGTTGGATAAATGAATTTGACAAAGAGATAGATTTGTTTTTGGCACACTGGAGTATAAAAAACAGACAACACTATAACTACGCTCAAAGTCAAGCCGAACAGCAACCGAACGAAACGAACACCCACAAAACCCAATATTTAGGGGAATTAAAGGAAGGCACCGAACACCAACCGAACAAAGTATTTAATATATATAATAATAAAGACCAAGTTAATTTTTTTGACAAAGATTTTGAAGATATGTATCTAAGATGTAGATTCTCTTGTAAGTTTACAGGCAATAAAGAGTTAGCATATCAGGAATATATAAAAAATCATTTGCATATATCTTATAACGATATGGCTTACGCATACATGCTACATGCAAATGACCCAAGGATAAATGGTAAAACATACAATCTCACAAACTTTATGAAGCAACAAGCATATCTAAACTATCTCAATCCCCAAATCAAAATAAAAAAAGATGGCAAGCTGATAGTTGGATATTACGATCAAGAAAAAAGTACAGTAATCACAGATGACAATATCAAATACACTATAAGCAAAGAGAGGTTTACAAAGATGTTAGCACTTGGAGAGATTATAATCACCAAAAAGATGAGAGTAGCATGAGTGCTTTTTTAGATGGAGAAGTTTTAGGGAGTTATCTTGCAGGATATTTTGGATTGAATAAAGAATACTTTAGAATAGCATATAAACAAGGTACTCAGCTCAATGCACAGATAAGAGAAGTTAATGGATTTATCTTTGTAAAAGTTATTTCAGAGGTTAGAAAGCTGATTGAACAAGGGTTTATCTCTTACAAGATAGAAGATGGTGATTCTCAAAAATATGATTATAAATATAAATTATCGAAAAATTGTACGATAGGATTTTGGAAATGATTGTAAAACGAATATGTCTGATACACGGATTATATACCAAGACAAAAGATAATAAAAGTGGCTGTCCAAAGTGTAAGCAAACAAAAACAAGAGAGTATGACAAGAACTACCGAAACAAAGAGAGCGATAAGTTCTATCATAGCAGAGAGTGGAGAAGAGTAAGAGGTTTGCAACTCTCAAGATTTCCACTTTGTAAGATGTGCGGCCACCCCGCCAACATAGTAGATCACATCCAAGAAATAAAAGATGGTGGAGTAAAGTTATCTCTAAAAAACTTACAAAGTCTCTGCACTTCCTGCCACAATATCAAAACAAACAACCAAAAACAATCAAGGGTAGGGGTGGTAAAATCTCCACAGCTCTCACACGCTAGCACCGAGCTCCGTGTCAAGTTTTTACAAAGTTCTACACGAGGGGGTAGGGTTAGATGATTGATTGGGATGCTATAAAAGACAGAGTTGGGGGAAGTTCTGCATCTATTCGCTCTATAGCTAAAGAGTTTGGGGTGAGCCATACATCCATCAACAAAAAAATCAAAAGTGGAGAATTTAAGCGTTATGTGCCTGCTGTCAGGGTTTCCACAAATAGCATGGAAAAGAAAGCACATGTAAAAATTTTGGGTAAAATTGCTCTTAGAAAAATAGATGAGATAAAAGAGGAATTAGGGGAGCATTATAGCCCAGTTGATGAACCTTTGATAGTTGTATATGCAAAAGCTTATGAGAGATATCTAGAGTTAGAGACAGAGCTAAGTCGTGAAGATGTTATATCTAGATCACCTAAAACTTTAGCTACTTATCTAAATCCTAAATTCAACGCACTTCAGATGACGCAAAAGACATTGCTTACTTATGCGAACCAACTTGGTTTATCTATGATAAGTAGAAAAAATCTAAATATAAAATTAGGTAAAAAGAGAGGTGATCAACCAAGTATCTTTGATTTTGTTGCAGATATAAATCTGCAAATCGGGGATATAGATGTCTAAACCTTACTACGAAAAAACATTTTTAAGACACAAAAAAGATTTAGCAGATGTTGCAAGTGGTAAAAAGCCAAATCTTAGATTTAATAAAAAGTTAGGCTTTGCTTACATAGCAATCATCGAGCAGCTTAAACACTACAAGGGAGAGTGGGCAGGCACATATATCAAGCTAGAAGATTGGCAAAAAAAAGTTGTTATGATAGCCTTTGGCTGGGAAAAATTGAACTCCAAAGGCGAGTGGGTAAGGAGATTTAATACTGTATTTTTCTTTTTGCCTAGAAAAAATGGCAAAACTATTCTCGTTAGTGGTATAAGCATCGCAGATAGTATCGTCAGAGGAGAACAGGGTGGCGAGGTTGTATTTTTCGCAACTAAAAGGTCTCAAGCTAAATTAGCTTGGGACGGCACAGAGAAGATGCTAACTTCCAATAAGGAACTAAAAGAGTATGTAAAAGAAGCATACTCTAAACTAACTTTTACCAAAAATGAGACAACATTTTCAACTCTAGGGCGAGATAGCGAAACGGAAGACGGTTTAAATGTAACTGTAGGCGTAGCAGATGAACATCACGCACATCCTGATGACAGGCTTTGGGATGTTGTGAAGAGTTCCCAGGGTGCGAGAAAGCAACCGCTCATGATGTCTATCACGACCGCAGGGTTTCATATAGAATCACCAGCTTACAATCTGTATATATATGCAAAGCAGATTTTGGATGGAGTTATAGAAGATGATAACTTTTTTGCTTTTATAGCAGAGGCTAGGGCAAAAGATGACCCTTTTGATGAGAGTACCTGGGAGGATGCAAATCCAAATTATGGCATAAGCATCAGTAAAGATGAATTTGCGCAAGCAGCAAAAGAGGCAAAAGAGCGGCCAGAAAAACTTAACAACTTTTTGGTAAAAAGGTTAAATCGTTGGACCAATGCAGCACAATCATATCTGCCTTATGATAAATGGATGGACTGTGCAGGTGATATGGTGCCTTTTGAGACAAATATCATAGGAGAGGATTTGTCCATCACAGATGATTTTAGCTCTAGCGTTTTTGTATATGAAAAAAATGGGTATATATATCTAAATCCAAAGTTTTATATCCCTAAAAATAGGATATACGAGAGAGAGCGAGAGTTAAGAGTGCCATTGTCTGCCTGGGTGCGAGACGGATATATAACTGCAACCCACGGCGACAGCATAGATTATGATTTCATATGTGCAGACATAGAAAAACAATTGCCTACATGTGAAGCTTTTTGTTATGACCCATACAAAGCTGGTGTCATAGTAAATAAACTAGAAAAAGAGTTTGGATTTGACAGCTGTATCCCTATTAGGCAAGGTTTTTTGACACTTTCAACCCCTACAAAGTATTTTCTTGATTTGGTTAGAGATGGAAAAATCATACACCCAAACAACCCAGTTTTCAACTGGATGATAAGCAACCTATCAATCCTAACCGATGCTAGCGGTAACATAAAACCAAATAAATCAAGACCAAATGCAAAGATAGACGGACCAGCTGCGTTTATAAATGTATTAGCATATCTGATATCAAGCAAGACGGAAGAGATTACAAGTGTATATGAAGAGAGAGGAATAAGATATATTTAATTTCTGTTTAATCGGATAACCGATTAAACTTTTTTGTACAATACCCTAAGAAACTCAAAAAAGGCTTATCGTTGAAAATATTTGGTATCAATTTTGGTCGTGCAAAAGTTACTCAGGCATCAAACGCGACTACAGGTGAATTATTCGCACCCACAACAGATAGTGGAATAACTATAACACTGTCAAATGCCCTTGAGATTTCAACTGTTTTTGCTTGTATTAGGGTTTTAAGCGAGTCGGTTGGCGGCTTACCTATTCATCTATATGAAGCAAAAGACAACAAGAAGATAAAAGCTAAAACACATAGTCTATACAATTTAATTCATGCAAAACCAAATTCTGAAACGATAGCTTTTAATTATTATGAAACGATAGTGGCACACATAGCGATAAGAGGAAATCATTACTCTCAGATTATAAGAAATCATGCAGGTAAAATCATAGAGTTAATCGCATTAAATCCAATCAATATGCAAAAAACAAGACTAATAGATGGAACTATTAAGTTTTTTTACATAGATGAAGTTGGTAAAAAATGGATATTTCCCAAAGAAGAGATATTTGAAGTGATGGGATTTTCTCTAAACAATTTTGTAGGAGTATCCCCTATTACTTTACAAAGGGAAACATTAGGATTAAGTAAAGCTACTGAAAAACATGGAGCGAAATTATTTAACAATAATGCAACCCCTGGAGGTGTCTTGGAAATACCAGCCGAATTAAGTGAGACTGCATACAAGAGATTGAAAGATAGTTGGGCAGAGAGACATCAAGGCGCAAGTAATGCGCATAAGACGGCAATTTTAGAGGGGGGGCACAAAATGGCATCAAGTTGGCATGTCAAATGAAGACAGTCAGTTTTTAGAAACTAGAAAATTCCAGAAAAGTGAGATATGCGGGATATATAGAGTGCCTCCGCACCTCATAGGAGATTTAGAAAAAGCAACTTTTAGTAACATAGAACAGCAATCTATAGATTTTGTGACCCACTCCCTAAGACCTTATCTTATTAGAATTGAACAATCAATCAATACCCAACTTTTAACATCGGCAGAGCAAAAAAATTATTATGTAAAATTTAACATAGATGCTCTTCTAAGAGGAGACACTAAGTCTCGCTATGAAGCTTACAACATGGGTCGCAATATGGGAGTATTGAGTGCAAATGATATAAGAGCAAAAGAGGATATGAATCCGATAGACAACGGAGATGTTTACTTACAGCCATTAAATATGGGAGAAGCAGGAAAGGGACCAGATGGAAAAAAAACTTAGAGAAAAGATAGTTGGAAGAGTTTTCTACAGAAATGCAACAATCTGCCAAGGCAAAACTTATACCGAAGAGAGAGCAAATCCAAGTAGTGATACTAAAGCCTCTACTTTTATACTTATTTCAACGGACAATGCTGTTGAAAGATATGATTTTTGGGAAGATAAAACTTATATAGAAGAGTTAGATATCAAAGGTGCTGATTATTCGCAGTTAAAAACATTTTTTAAAGACCATAACCCTAGAGTTGATACAGCAATTGGTCGCATTGAAAATAAAAGAGTAAAAAAATCAGAACTTTTAGCTGATGTTATATTTGCATCAGACCTTGATTCGCAAGTCGTCAAGCAAAAGTATCAAGAGGGCATCTTGACTGATGTTTCTATCGGTTATATGATCAATTATTTTGTTGAAACATCTAAAAAAGACGAGCCAAACCATGTGCTTGTTACGGATTATACAATAGTTGAATTAAGCGCAGTTTGGAAAGGTGCTGATATAGGAGCAGTCAAACTAAAACAAAACGAAGGAGAACAAGCTGATGAAAGAGAAAAAGTAGAAGAAGTTTATGAGGTTGTACCTCGTAGTGTTTTAGAGCGTAAATTAAAATTAAAAATCAAGGAGATATAGATGAGAATTCAAGTACTAAGAGAAAAATTAGGCGGTTTGCAAAAACAGATGAGAGGTTTGTTAGATGAGGCGGGTACTCAAGCAAGAGAGCTAACAACAGAAGAAGTCGCAAAGTATGATGCGATGGAGAAAGACTTTGACAATACTAAAGCAACTATAGAAAGGGAAGAAAAACTTGCAAAGCTACAAGTTGAGTTAGAAGCTCCTACATCAACTCCATCTCGTGCAAGTGATGCCACTAAGCCAAACGAAGATGAAGCAAAAAAAGCATATAGAGATGCATTTTTTACAGGAGTTGCAAGAGGTTTTGATAGATTAGGAAGTGAGCAAGTAAGAGTTTTACAAACAGGAGTTTCTGCGGATGGTGGTTATCTAGTGCCGACAGAATTTCAAACAACTGTCATATCCGCATTAAATGACACAGTAGCTATGAGGCGACTTGGCACAGTTATCAGAACAAGTTCAACAACCAAGATTCCATTAGCTGGGGCAAAACCAACATTTGCATATATTTCTGAAAATGGGGCATATCCTGAAACAGATGTAAAGTTTGGACAAGTTAGCTTAGATGCCTATAAAGCAGGCGGGACAATTTTGGCATCAAGAGAATTATTAAATGATGCTTTTATAGATGTTGAAACATATATCAGGGGCTTAGCTACGGCAGGACTTGCAGAGTTGGAAGAGGGAAGTTTTGTGACAGGTAATGGAACAGCGAAACCAACAGGCTTCACAGTCACAGCTGGTGTTGGTGTAACAACGGCAGGTACAGCAGCAGTAACATCAGATGAGATTTTAGATCTTTACTATTCAGTAAAAGCACCATATCGAGCAAAATCGACCTTCACCTTTTCAGACATTGCGTGTAAGGCGATTAGAAAACTCAAAGATGCAAACGGTCAGTATATTTGGGCGGATGGCTTTGGAAAAGCACCAGATATGATATTGGGAAGACCAGTTGAAACACTTACAAAGTTAGGTGCATTGGCAACAGGTTCAATCTTTGGTGCATTTGGTGACTTTAGTTACTATGAAATCGCTGATAGAGGGCAAATGTCTATGCTGAGACTAAATGAACTATATGCAGGAAATGGACAAGTAGGTTTTCAAGTTGACACCAGAAATGATGGGATTTTAACTTTATCTGAAGCAGTAAAAACTATTAAAAATGCGTAAAGGCTAAATCATGAAAATTGAATTTTTGCAATCTTTAAGTGGTGGCGATTTCGTTCACCACTTTGGAGACAAGGCAGATATAGAAGATGCAGAGGCCATCAGGCTCATAGATGCTCAAATTGCTATACCCGTAAATAAAAAGCAATATGACGCTGTTCTGAAAAAACTAGCAGAGAAAGAAGAGGCAGAGCAAAAAAAGCAAAGAGAAATAGAATCGATCATGTACGAAAACGAGTTAAAAGCCGAAAAAGAGAAACTTTTGAAGCGAATAGCTCAAATAGATGAAACTTTAGGTGAGGACAAAGAGTAGATGCAATTAGTTCAAACAGTAGCGCCAGCGACTATGGCTATAACTTTAGACGATGCAAAGGGGTTTCTAAGAGTGCTAAGCACCGATGATGATGTTCTGATTGCCTCTATGATAGTCCAAGCAACCAAGCATGTCGAAAATCTTACAAATAGGCAGTTGGTCAGTGCTACTTATGAACTATATAGTGATAGTTTTGAGCAAAAAATGCCAAAAAACCCAATCCAATCGATACAGAAGATTGAGTATATGGATGCAAATCAAAACTACATAGTTTTAGACAACTCTCTTTATTATTTGTATGAGGATTTAGAGATTGGAAAGATTGAGTATGTGACATTGCCAATACTGCCGACAACACACAAAAAAGCTGTAAAAATTACTTTTACATGCGGATATGCAACTATTCCAGAACCCATCTTAGCATATATAAGAGTAAAAATCGCAACTTTCTATGAATTTAGAGAAGAGTTCTTGATTGGCACTATCGCTACACCTAGCGATAAGTTTATTGAAAATCTTTTAAATCCATACAAGATAAAAGAGTTCTGATGAGAGCAGGTAGCCTAAAACATAAGATAATTATACAGACTTATACCGAAACTCAGAATGGCTTTGGTGAAGTTATAAAAGGATGGGTTAATTTTAAAACAGCCTATGCTTCCATAACCCCCATAAGTGCAAAAGAGTTTTATAAATCAGGGACCAAGGCAGAAGCCACACACAAGATAGGGATTAGATATGTAGTTGGCGTTAAATCTAAGATGAGAATTCTATACGGTATAAGAGTTTTTGATATCCAAAGTGCCTTAAATCCTCGTGAAGCAAACAAATCTTTAGTCTTGATATGCACGGAGGTGCTCTGATGAGTGAAGTAATTACTGGTATGGATGAAATACTAAGAAAATTAGACAAATTACCGCAAAAAATAAAAAAGAGTGTTTTAAGCGGAGCAGTAAGGGCGGCGGCTAAGCCAATCATCAAGGAAGCAAGAGCTTTGGCACCTGAAAACCTAGGCATTCTGAAAATGAGTATAGATGTGGTTAAGAGAAAGAGCGAAAATCCAAATATCATCCACTATTCGATAGCCCCACTAAATAAAAAAGGCGGTTTTTACGGAGGATTTATAGAGTTTGGCACTTATGCCAAGCTAGATCATTCCCTTGTTAGAAAAAGCAAAGGCAAGCGTGGCAAAAGAAGAGAAGAAATAGTAGCCAAAGGATTTGGCATTACTCATCACCCTTTTATGAGACCTGCCTTTGAGAAAAAAGCACACGAAACTATTGACTATGCGAGAGAGTATATGCGAAAAAGGATAGATAGGGAGTTGGCAAAGTTATGATTGAAAAAGACTTATACATCGCACTAAAGACAGTATGCGATAGAGTTTATCCAATCAAGATGCCCGAGGACGCAATTTATCCGACTATCACATATATGGTCATCTATGATGGGCAAGACCAGGCCACAAATGGGAATCTGATGAGTAGAAGTGTGAGATTTCAAGTAGATGTTTGGGCTAGTAGTTATAGCGAAGCCAAAACACTTAAGGATGCGATTGTAAATGAGGTGATTGGATTAAAGGGAGGGAGCATTTCCGCTCAAGACCTTTATGAAGACCAACTAGAACTCTTTAGAGAGTTAATAGATTTTAAAATAAAAAGGACATAAAATGGGAATTAAAACATCAGGACATATCGTCAGAGTAAATACTAAAGATGCTGGAGATTTGCAGTCAATCGGAAGTATTAAGCAAAAACGAAATGTAAAAGAATACGAAGCAATCAACACAGGAGTCGTGGTCCAAGCGATTGGAAATATCAAAACAGACCCAATTGCGATAAGTGTGCTGTATGCCCCTGCGGATACAGCTGGGGCTAAAGAGCTAGAAACTGCTTTTAACACAGGTGCCACAGTACCATTTGAGATTGAATTATCAGATACACTAGGTGTAAATGGTACAACTTTTGGATGGACTGGTGCGGTTATCTCTGATTTTGAACTAAATCAGGAAGAAGATGGCGATGTTCTTGCCTCTTTTACCGTTGCCCTTAATGGAAAACCAGCTGTAACAGCGGCGGCGTAACATGAAGATAGCTCTTGATGTAAAAATCCCCCTCGAAATTCAAGAGGGAGGAAAAACAAAAGAGAATTTAGAAGTTTTTTATAGAGATTTTACAAGAAAAGAGAGAAAAGATTTAGAAAATATAGTTGCTAAATTTAAAAAGTTATTTGAAAAAGCAGACAAACTCTCTAAAGAAGAAGTGATTTTAGATAAAAAAATAGAGCTTTGTGAGAAATTGGAAGAGTTTGAAAAAGCTTTTAAGTTTACAGAAAGAAAAGAAGCACTTGCGTGCAAAACAGAAGAGTTGGAATGCGAGATGGAAGCATTAGGCGGAGACTCTTTCGAAGAGGATATCGCAAGAAAAAGATTTAATTTTCTAGTAGGTGGAAAAGATAAAGAAAAGCTAAGAGGCTATGCCGAAATAAAAGGTTATAGCCCTATTTTAAGTGTTTTAGATAGGCAAAAAGCAGAGTTTGAAAAAAAGCAATATGGAGAGTAGCCAGCTGCCTAAGAAAGAGGGCTAAGTGCGAAGAGTTGCAATCTTTTGAGGTAATTTTATCAAAAGTAGCGAGTAGATGTGAATATGAATATGGATTTAATGGAGTAGTCGGATATATGTACGCAAGTGTAAAAGATAACCTAAGATGGAACAATCTATCAATAAAACATTATATTCACATTCTCATGGGCATTGGCAGGTTTATGGCTTTAGACGAAAAAGATTTTGCTAAAGAGTCCGTAAAGCAAAACAAAATGGATCCAAAAAATATAGCATCAGCACTTATAAGTGCATTTGGAGATGGTAAATGAGCAGAGTAATAGGTGCAGCGGTAATTGACATGGAAGCAAATGTTACACATCTAGTATCTGATATGCAAAAAGTTAAAAAAGCACTTTATGGTGTCAAAAGAGATACGATAAAAATGAAAGACAGTATGCACCGAGCCGAAAGTTCTATGAAGAGAAGTACAAGTGGTATAAAAAATTCTATTATCTCTATGGCAAAAGGTTTTTTGGTTTTTAAAACATTAGAAGCGACTTTGGGAAACATCATAAGAACTGGATTTAAATTTAATAAAAATATTGAAGATTCTATAGGAGGACTCACAGCTTTAGCAGTTGCTACATCTTCTAATACTTCTGCATTAGGCAAACATCTAAATATAATGCAAAAGTATAATTTAGCAAGCGTTGAAGCTAAAAAAACTATGCAAGATTTAGTAAAAATCAACGCACAAACTCCATATACACTAAACCAAACGGCTATGATATACAAGACTATGTATGCGAGTATGAAAAATGTAGGTGCGTCAAGCAAACAGATGATAGAGTTAACCGAAAAACTATCTATCGCCGCAGGAGCGGGACAAATCGAATTTCGCAGACTTTTAGCAGGCGTTGATGGTCTTGCAACTGGTACGGTCTTGGCAAATAGTGATTTAGGGAGATTTATAACCTCTCTAGGTCTATCTAACACGGTTTTAAAAAATAGTAGCAATGTTGTAGCTTTGATTTTATCTAAGCTAAAAGACTTCAAAGTACTGGATACAATGACTGTTGCTATCTCAAATCTAAGCAATGCATGGCAACAACTAACAGGAGAGATGACAAAGTCAGCATTTGAGACATCAAAACAAGAGATAAAAGGTTTGACAAAATTTCTAAATAACAATAGAGACGGTTTGGTTATTTTTACCGCAGATGTAGAGAGAGCATTTGATTTACTTGCTACAAGAATAGACGGATATGTTGTAGATATAGAGTTAGCAGCGACAAAAGTGGCTTTTTATAATGCAAAGATAGCAAATGCGGTTACATTTGGGCTAAGCAAAAAGACAAAAGACAATATAAAAGCATATCAAACAGAGATAAAGATACTTGAAAAACAAAGTGAGATACTGACTAACTCTTACAAAAAGACAAGATATGAGTTAGGTATGATGCCAGCTGAGTTAGTGAGAACTCTTAAAAACATAGGTGGCGGTATAGGTGACTCTTTAGTAAAAAAAGCGAAAGTGATAAAAAAGAGCACTGGTGCTAGTTTAAAAGTTTGGGAAGATTATTATAAGAGATTAGGCGATATACAGACTGCTTGGCTTGTGAGTGATGACAGAGTCAAAGCATATGACAATGCGATACTTTTAGGTTTGAAAGGTGCGGATTTTGATAAGTATATAAAGAGTTATAAAGATGGCTTTCTTGATCCACTCACAAAATTAAAAAATAAAGCAGCAAAAAAAATTGACACATACAACATAGGTAGATATTTAAGTAATCCATTGGGAGATCTTAAAGCTATAAATGCTCAAAATGACAAAAAGAAAAGGGCATATCTTGATTATTATACATCCATAGGAGCTTATTCGAGTGCGTGGGTTTTAAAAGAGGACAATTTAAGAACAAAATATGCAGGGTTATTGAGTCCCGATGAGATAGATAACTTAGTAGCTAAGTATAAAAGCGACTATTTCAAACCTCTTGAAAATATGAGCAAAACTACTGCGTCTTATATGGAAAGAATATTTGACACTATGGATAAATCATTGACAAATTCTTTTGACAACTTTTTTGATTATAGTTCAAAAGGTTTTATGAAGTTTGGGGATTTAGCGTCAACGGTACTTCATGATGTTTATATGCAGATTATGCGAGTTAGTGTGATAAACCCACTCGTGGGTGGAATTATGGGAGGCATCACAAGTTTATTTACCCCTACAAATGTAGCACCAAATTTGGCTTTGAGCTTAAAAGGCTATGCACACGGTGATGTATTTGGTGCGACACCTTTTGCAACAGGTGGAGCATTTACGAACTCTATAATTTCAGAGCCGACACCTTTTGCTTATGGCGGGTCGTTTGGTGGTAATCTTGGAGTTATGGGCGAAGCTGGGAGTGAGGCAGTTATGCCTTTGACAAGAGTTGGAAATGATTTGGGAGTAAAATCCACTCCGTCAAATGTGATCATAAACATTGAAAACCAAAGCGGAACAGCAGTTGACATGAAGCAAATATCAGAAGCGATGAGTGACGACGGAACAAAAACTATAAGTATCGTGATGAACGCACTTGAGAGAAATCCTGATTTTAGACAAGCGATTAAGGGGGTAAGATGAGTTTTCCAATACTTTCGCTTAACCCGACAACGATAGCAGAAAAAAAGGCATCCAATACCATATCTGTAGAGTTTGATGGTGGGTACAAGCAGACAAGAGAGAGAAACACACGAGATTTAAAGAAATTTACAGTCTCCTACCCCACTTTACCAAAAGCCGATAAAGATTTGATACTCGCACACCTGGACGCAGTGAGAGGGAGTACTCCTTTTGCTTGGGTGCATGCGGATACAAACATAACATATAGCGTAAGATATGCAGATATGCCTACTATAAAAGCAGATGCAAAAATGCCAAACATATATGCTGTAACTCTAAAAATGGAAGAAGTATGATTCCTTTATCTATCAGCAACAAAGAGCTTAAAAATGCACTTTTTGATAGTGGCGAGTGGCTTGTTTTGCTGACATTTACCAATAAAAATGCAAGTGTTATGATACGAGTTATAAACAACCCTGAAGATGTTGTCTTTGGAGGTGAAACTTTTAAAGCATTTCCTTTTCAAATTGATACTATTACTGAGAGCAACAAAGGAGAATTGCCAAAGATAAATATAACACTTTCTAATGTCGATAGGATTGTACAGGCTTATGTAGAACAGGACCCTGATTTGGGGAGCGGCTGGAATGTTCATGTTGATATAGTGCATAATACAGCGTTAGCAAATGCAATAGCTGAAATCCAATATGATTTTATAACAATGGGTGCAACTGCAAATGAATCTAGTGTTGTATTTTCTTGTTCCATGCAAAATCCACTTAGATACCAATTTCCGAGGATTAGAATGCTCCCAAACTCTTGTCAACATCGATTTAGACACGGTGGATGTGATTATAAGGGAGCGGATACAAGCTGTACTAAGACTATACAAGCTTGCAGACAAAAGTTTTATGGTGCTTCTACTATACCTTTTTTAGCTTTCCCTGGGATACCTACAAATGCAATGTATGTTTAATTGTATATATAAAGATGGCGGACGAGAATACCCGTATTTTGATTGTTACGGCTTTGTGAAATATTTTTATAAAAAACACAATGGTGTAGATATGATAGATTTTATCTACCAAAAAGCTGATGATGTTGGAAATGAAAAACTCTACTATGAGCATTTAAAAGACAGCAGATGGAAGAGAAGTGAGCCACAAAAAGGTGCAGTCGTGGGATTGAGAGTAAATGGATATATCTCCCATATCGGGCTTATGCTAAATAAAACAGATTTTATACATATCATGAAATCAAGCGGAGTGCGAATTAATAAGATAACTCATCCGCAGTGGAAAAACAGAGTTGTAGGATTTTATAAATATGCTTAAAATTACATATATAAACAATCCTTTTGACATAAAAAAAGACCGCGATGTACAAGAGGTAGAATGGCAAGGCAAACCTCTATGTGCATATATGGCACCATTAAATGACCTAATTGTTTATGTAAATCAAAACCGTATCGAGGATTTAGAATATATACCGCCTGATAAATCTGAAATTATTTTTTCACCAAAACAAAAAGTAAGTGCAATTGCAGCAGGTATCTTCTCTCTTTTTGGCGGAGGTATGATAGCTACAACTTTGGCGACTATGACTGTCGGAAGTGCTTTGGCGTATGTTGCCGCCGCTGCGGTAGTTATGGCGGGAAGCTCTTTATTAAGTTCTCTTTTAGCTCCTCAAATACCTAATTCATCGCTCCAGGGTATAAAAGAGAGTTCTACTTATTCTTGGGCTCCTGCAAAGACTATGCCAAGAACAGGTAGTCCTATACCTGTACTTTATGGACGACACAGACTAGCAGGAAACATAATACAAAGAAAGATAGATTATGTTGGGGATGATGAATATCTAAACTTGCAATTAGCTTTGTGTATGGGAGAGATTAAAGACATTGCGTCAGCAGATATACTTATAAACAACTCTCCTCTAATCGATTACGAAGATGTAGAATACTTTTATAGAGTTGGCGGAATGGCACAAGAAGTTATGCCGTATTTCGCGGATATAGAAACTCCAAATAATTTTAATGTAACGCTTGAAAGTATCCCAGTTGTGAGAGAAACAATAGGCAATGCAAACCAAGCGATAAGAATATTTTTCCAATTTCCAAACGGATTATACTATCAAAACGACAAAGGCGGTCTTGATACAAGGAATGTGGAGTTAAAAGTTGAATACAGAGCTAAAGGTGCAACATCTTGGATTTATTTCGGAGATTACACTTATGGGGCAGCACAAACTACCTCGTTTAGCAAAGAGATAAGAATTCCAAATTTATCTCCAAATCAATATGAGATACAAATAACAAGAGTAACCGCAGTATCTACAGACCCAAGAGAACAAACTACTTGCCATTGGGCTGGTATGGGTGAGATTATTTTGGATGACCTGGCATATCCTACTGTGGCACTTTTGGGATTGAGGATAAAAGCAACAGGACAATTGAGTGGCGAGGTTACTGTTTTAACTGATGTTGAGCGAAAAGACATAGAAGTTTTTGATGAGAGTGGAATCTCTCAAGGATTTAAGAGCCTTGATAACCCTGCTTGGGTATTCTGGGATATACTCACAAATCCTTTGTATGGCTATGGCTTGGCATATGACAGGGTTGATTTTAATGCTGTGCAAGATTGGGCAAATTGGTGTGATGAGCTAGTTCCTGCACAAATTATAAATAGTAGTGAGACTAGATATAAATTTAATGGCGTTTTTGATTTTGAAGGAAACATTTGGGACGCTCTTGTAAAAGTGGCAACTGTAGGAAGAGCAAGCCCCATCATAAGAGGTACAAAATACTCTGTTGTAGTTGACAAACTAACTACAATGACACAAATATTTAACATGGGAAATATTGTCAAAAGTTCTTTAAAAATCTCTTACATATCTCAAGAAGATTTGGCAAATGAAGTAGAGATACAATTTACAAATAAAGATAAAGATTATACAAACGATACCTTGTCTGTAGTAGTGCCAGAGTGGTTTAACACAGATTTACAGGTCAAAAAATCTACGATAAACCAAATGGGTATAACAAGTGCAACACAGGCATATAGGGTGGGCAGGTACTTTTTAAATAACAACAGAAACACAAGGCGAACAGCTGAATTTGATGTAGGTTTAGACGCACTTGACAGTGAAGTTGGTGATGTTATAGGCATAAGCCACGATGTGCCTGCTTGGGGAGAGAGTGGACGACTTGTAAGTGCAACAACAAACACGGTAATTCTTGATAAAGAAGTAACTCTGTATGCTACAAGCTCGTATGAGCTGACTGTACGGCTTAATGATAACAGTTTTGAAACTTTTGACATAACTTTTACAGGCACTCAAACGACTACAAATATAGTAATAAATGGAATTTTTACAACTCCCCCAGCAAAATATGATATTTACTCTTTAATAGAAAAACCTTTTGGCATAAATCTTTTCAGAATAACCTCTATAACTCGAAAAAATGACTTCACAAGAAGCATAAAAGCGGTGGAATACTCTGAAAAAGTAGTATCCGATGTACCCGATGTTTATCCATCGCCATCAAAAAGCGAACTAGTAGTTAATCCAAAAGTTACAAATATAATTTTTGATGAACATCTTGAAAAAAGAGTTGATGGAACTATAATTCCATTTTTGGATTTTAAATTGATATCAGATTCAAAAACTATATCTACGAAATATGCAATTTATGTATCTAAAGATGATGGAAACAGTTATGTTGAAATAGTAAAAGATTTAGCTACAGATAAATATTCATATCTATCGCTAGGACTTTTAGAAAACAAACAATATGTATTTAAAGCTATTTGCAAAACAAATTTTGGAAGCTATGGAAGTATAAGCACTGCAAAAGCTTTTTTATACACTTTTCTCGGTAAAAAATATCCTCCACAAGATGTGCAAAATTTTAAAGTCCTCCAGCAAAGCGATAAACTGCATTTTAGCTGGGACAATATATTAGATGTTGATAAAAAAGGCTATGAGATACGAAGAGGTATAGCCTGGGATAGTGGGAAAATTATAGCTACAGATATATCTAACAACTCTTTTGACACCCCAGCTGCAATGAACGGGACATATGAGTATATGATAAAAGCGATAGATACATCAAATGTCTATAGTAAAAATGCAACAAAAGCAATCATTTCAATAACAGGTGTTAATGAACATTTGAATGCCGTACTTGATATAGTAGATATTTTTGACGGGACTTTTGTAAACTTTACCCCCGTAGGCAACACTCTTATAAACACAGCAGGGCTTGCTGACACAGACCTACCGACAAAAACAGATGTATATATATCAAACTACACAGGCGATAATCCGCTTTTTTGTGAGTATGAGACAAATGCGATAGATACTCTTTTAGTCGGAGATACAGGTATAAGAATAAACACTATATATGATGCTATTTTGCAAAATATTACTGATTTGCAGATAAAAAACAGAGTAGATACATCATACCCTCTTGATACGGATATAGATATAACAGCTGTAATTACTCCTAAAATCTATATAAGCTATAGCGAGGACAATATAACCTATACAAATTATACAGAGTATATGCAAGTCGTAAATGAAACTTTTAGATATCTAAAGATAAAAGTTTCATTTAATTTTGACATACACACAAAATTAACTCTAAACGAGTTACATTATATCTTGGATGTGCTTGACACAAAATTGAATATTACAAATTTTTCAATTGGCACGACAGGAAGCGATATAGTTTTTGCAGATTACGGCAAACAGTTTTACAAGGAGGCAACAGTGAGAGCTACAGTGATAAACGGTGGGGCAAATATAGCTCCAGATATAACAAATAAAACTTTAAACAGTTTTCATATAGACCTTTACAACACTTCAAATGCAAAAGTGTCGGGGGTAGTTGATATTATGATACAAGGATTTTAAATGGCACAAATTTATGATAGCACAAAACCGACAAGCGGTGTTACATCTTTCGGGGAGCTTTATCAAGTTATTAAGGATAAAGATGAAGCTCTTAGGAGCAACTTTTCAGGCTCATCTTTTCCATCTAGCCCCACTCCAGGTCAAAACTGTTGGCGAAGTGATAGAGGTACCAATGGGCTAAAGTATATTTTTACAGGCGATACAACAGTCGGTGAGAGCGGATGGATAGAAGATACGGAAAATGCAACAATAGGCAAAGAGGTTGTAAATAGCAGAGGAACTAAACCAACACTTGATCAACGACTTGATGTTGCAATTAACGAAGATGGAACACTGAAGGCAAATATTACAGCATACCAAAGCGAGTGGATATTACCGAGTTTAACATTTACTTATGTGGATAGCACACATTTTAGTGTGAATGGCAGTCAATTAGATATTTATGTTGCAAACAGATATCTAAAAATAAATCTTTCCACAACATTTGCACAAAGTACAGTCGTAGGTGCTACTTATGATAGTACAAACGACATAACAAATGTAACTACCACAGATGCTATTTTAGATGCTACTCTTGTGAGTGTAGAGCATAGTATTATTAAAGATGCTTTTGCACACGCGAGTGGCGATAATACCAAAACATTTAATGTTGCTGATGCAATTAATCCGACAGAAGCCATACCCTTTGGACAGTTTACTGGGCATGTTCTACCTTTTGCAACAGCTACTGTACCATCAGGGTTTTTAGAGTGTAATGGAGCAGCTATATCTAGGACAATATATTCAAGGTTGTTTATAGTTTTAGGAACTATTTATGGTGCTGGGGATGGAAGTACAACTTTTAATATTCCTGACCTCAGAGGAGAGTTTATTCGTGGGTTTGACAATGGTGCTGGAGTAGATGTAGGCAGAACAATAGGAAGCAACCAAAATGATGATTTTAAAAGTCATACGCACGGTCTAGAATACGGAGGACAAGGTGCACCAGCTGGCGGAACCGCTATTTCTTTAGGATATGACAGCCCCGGTTCCGGAACAGTGATAACAATAGGTTTAACTGGCGGAACAGAAACTAGAGTTAAAAATATTGCAATGATGCATTGCATTAAATACTAGGAGCTAAAATGAAATTATACCATTACGACAAAGGCACAAAAGAGTTTACATCAGAAACAGAAGCAAGTATAAATCCTCTTGAAAAAAATAAGTTTTTAATACCTGCAAATGCTACAAAGGTAGCCCCTCTTGCATCTAAAAAGGGATATTCACAAATCTTTGACGAAATAACTAAAAGATGGAAATATATAAAAGATAGCAGAGGAAGTTTAGTTTATAATATTCTTAATAAAGAGTCAAAAATTATAAACTATCTCGGTGATATAGAACAAGATTTTACCGAATTAGTGCCAAAAAATTATGACAAGTGGGAGGGTGCTAAGTGGGTAACAGACTTAAGTTTAGTTAAAGTTCATAAAATATCTAACTTAAACAACTTATGTAAAAAAGATATATTATCAGGTTTTACTTCAAATGCTTTAGGTTCAGTTTATCACTATCAGAGTGAACAAGTTGACCAATTAAATTTAATTGGCATGGTAGCGGGAGGAGTAGATGACTACTTCAAATGTAGTCTTGACGATGGTTCTGGAAACACAACTACTTGGGAATACAAGTTGCACACTATAACTCAACTTAAACAAGTATTGAATGATGGAAAAGCATATAAACTATCCTTGCTGCAAAAAGTAAACACACTAAAAGCACAAGCAAACAGTGCAACGACTAAAACAGCTTTAGGAAAGATAGCATGGTAAGAAACTTTATATTGTTTGTAATTGCATATGTAGTAGTAGTTGTATTTACTCCATTTGTATTTATTTATAAATTTGTAAAAGCTAAAGACAAAAGCAAATACACAAAAACTTGTGCTCTAGGGTATGATCAAGCAGGTGGGAGCGTGCTTTATAGTCAAGAGAACTTTACAATAAGCAGCTATACATATTATCTATATAGAAAAAATAACACTTTTATGTTTATGGAATTGATAGATTTTTTGTTTGAAAAAAACCATTGTGAGAGAAGCTACAAAGATGAAATTAAGCACGATAATTTGGAGTTAGATGAATTCGAAAAGGAGTTAAAATGATAAAAGGACTGGTGCTATTAGCTATAGGTTTAGTAATTACTCAAATAGTAATATTAACACTCAAATTATTTGTAAATCTCATTATAAGTTGGGGCTGGGTTTTTCTACCTCTTTATATTTTAGTTTTAATAGGCTTAGGTTTTTATTTTATATCAACCTTAACACCATCGTGATTTTGAAAAGGAATTGAAATGAACTGGAAAGATGTAAGCAAAGCAATAGGAACAGCCGCACCTTTGCTCGGAACTCTAATAGGAGGACCTATAGGCGGAACAATTGGCACAGCAATCTCTGGAATATTGGGAGTCGAAAACAAACCAGACGCGGTAATCAGTGCTTTAAAAGCAGACCCGCAGGCATTGGTAAAGCTTAAACAGTACGAAATGCTACATACCGAAAGACTACAACAAATGCAACTAGATGAGATAAGTATGCGTTTAAAAGACACAGACTCTGCAAGAAACAGACAAAACAAACACGAAGAAGCTACAGGAGGTAGTGATATCAATCTGTATGTGTTAGCTTGGATGGTGGTGCTGGGTTTTTTTACAGTAGTTGGTACTACAATGTTTATACCAATTCCCCAAGAAAGCAGCAATATTGTATATATGCTTCTAGGTATATTAGGAGCAGAATTTGGCGCAGTAATGAGATACTTTTTTGGCTCAAGCGAAGGCAGTAGTATAAAAACAAAAATAATGGCTGCGTATGGCAGGGCTAAATCAGCAATTAAGCCAGCAACAGAGGAAAAATACTAATGATGTTAAAAGGATTTCAATTAGGGTCTGCCCTAATGGCAATATTTATCTTTTTTATAACAGGAATATTTAGCTGGGTTGGTACGCAAACACTATCTAATAGTAAACAAAATATTCGCTTAGCTAGTACAAATGTTGCTGTTGTTAAGGCGGTAGATAGACTTAACTCTACGCTTGATAGAGTAACAGATAGAATAATTAAGATAGAAGATAGTGAGCATCAAATAGACGGGAGAGTTATAAAACTAGAAGAGAAAGTTAAGTTTATAAGGAGAATCAGATGAGCATGGTGAGCATGGTAGAGCAACAGTGGTTATTTTTAAGAGATATAGCCTTACTTATAGATAAGGCGATAGAGCTAAATATAGTTATGACGGCAGGCGAAGCTTATAGAACAGAGTGTCAAGAGCTTAGTTATGTATATGGTAAAACTATCGCAAAGATAGACGGCAAGATAGAGCTTATAGATGCACCTGTAAAAAGTAAAACTATGAAATCCCAACACCTAGAACGCCTCGCGATGGATTTTAACTTCTTTATAGATGGAAATTTAACATACAAGAAAGAGGATATACAAACTCTAGGTGATTTTTGGGAGAGTTTAACAGATAAAAACGAGTGGGGTGGTAACTGGACAAGTTTTCACGATGTACCTCATTTTCAAAGAAATAATTAATGGCGACTTTAGATTAATGAGTTGATGATTTGCTTATATCGTTCATAAATTCAGCCTGTATTGCAATTTTTTGATTATATTTATATGTAAAATAATCCCCTAGTGCTATTGACAATATCCATATTATTGGTGTGGCTATAAGCGTTATAGAGGAAACAAAATATGCAGACACAACTATCATTATAATCGCTCCAGCAATAGAGGAGTAAAACAACCCAAATGGACCAAACAAAAGAGTTAAAACAAAAGAGTTAAAACAAAAGAGGAAATTCTACTTTTCCCCACTTTAGAAACATACTCTTCAATTCTAACTTTTTTTTCACTTTTTATATTTTTATCTATTTCCTTTGCAAGCACTTTTGAGCCACTAAATAATTTATATACTAAAAATACAATTAAGACCATTAGCGCTATTGATAATATTTCCATCGGCACCTCTTTCTCTATAATTTAAAATCTAACACACTATTATACCCAAAATAAATAGATGTATAAAAATACCATTTTAGTAACGCATTTAGTAATAAAATAACTACCATTCCCTAAAAATAGGGTTTTAATAAAATGTTCAACTCTCGCTGGTCGCACCATGTAAAGCTTCTTAAAAAATCTTCAATTAAAATAATTAGAAACAGATTGTCTTAAATGATAGTTATCTGTTTAATCTCGCAATTTGATAATATAAGCTATAATAAAGCAAAATAATTTATATTAGGTTTGGTAGTTAATAATGGCAAAAGAAAAAAAACGAGAAGAACTGATAGAAAAACAGCTATGGAAAGCCGCAGATAAACTAAGAAAAAATATAGATGCCGCAGAGTATAAACATGTGGTGATGGGGCTTGTGTTTTTAAAATATATCTCAGATAGTTTTGAAGAACTTTATAGCACACTAAAGGCTGAAAAAGAGATGGGAGCAGACCCTGAAGATAGAGATGAGTATAAAGCTGAAAATGTCTTTTTTGTTCCATCCATCGCAAGGTGGTCACATCTTTTAGCAAATGCCAAACTGCCAAACATCGGAAAGATTGTTGATGAGGCTATGGACGCCATAGAAAAAGAAAACAATTCTCTAAAAGGGGTGCTCCCTAAAGTTTATGCAAGAGATAATCTAGACAGCAAGTCTCTTGGCGGACTCATAGACCTTATAGGCAATATCGCTTTTGGAGATGCCAAAGCTAGAAGTGCCGATGTGTTAGGTCATGTATTTGAATACTTTTTAGGAGAGTTTGCACTCGCTGAGGGTAAGCAGGGTGGACAGTTTTATACTCCAAAAAGTGTTGTTGAGCTTCTTGTAAAGATGTTGGAGCCTTACAAAGGCAGAGTCTTTGACCCGTGTTGTGGTAGTGGCGGTATGTTTGTCCAGTCTGAAAAGTTTGTGCGTGAACATCAAGGTCGTATAAACGATATATCTATCTACGGTCAAGAGTCAAACCAAACAACATGGCGGATAGCTAAGATGAATCTTGCTATTCGAGGCATTGACTCTTCTCAGGTAAAATGGAACAATGAAGGTTCATTTTTAAATGATGCCCACAAAGATTTAAAAGCAGACTTCATCATAGCAAATCCGCCTTTTAATGTCTCAGACTGGAGCGGTGATTTGCTGAGAAATGATGGAAGATGGAAATATGGAACTCCGCCAGAGGGAAATGCAAACTATGCTTGGATACAACACTTTCTTTACCACTTAGCACCAACAGGAACGGCAGGATTTGTACTGGCAAAAGGGAGCTTGACTTCCAACACTTCAAACGAGGGAAAAATTAGAAAAGCACTCATAGAGGCAAACCTAGTGGACTGCATCGTCAATCTACCCTCAAAACTCTTTTTAAACACACAGATACCAGCTTCTATATGGTTTATGAAAAGAGGAAGAGCAGACAAAAATATACTATTTATAGATGCGAGAAATAGGGGTGAGCTCATCAACAGACGAACAAAGAAGTTCTCTCATGATGACACAGACTACATAGCAAAAACTTATCATAACTGGAAAAACAAAAAAGAGTATAAAGATATAAAGGGATTTTGTAAAAGTGCGAGTTTAGACGAAGTAAAAGAGCTAAACTATGTACTAACTCCAGGGCGATATGTAGGCTTAGAAGAAGTAGATGATGAGTTTGACTTTAAAGAGAGATTTT
>JAADIZ010000027.1 GCA_013151055.1 Campylobacterota bacterium | reverse complement strand
TCTAACTTTTCAAATAGCGTATTTAGCCATTTAAATGCCTCTGTTGATTCGCCATCACCATTTATTTTAATTCTCGAAGAGTAATCACCCTCACTCGCTTTCTTTAATGACTCTTTTATATCCATCAAAGCACCAACATAGGGTTTTAGTAGCTTATTTGTTATATAAATAAAAATTATTATAAAGATTAGTGATATACCTATAATTTTTAGTATGGCAATGACACCGCTTATTCTAGCACTCTCTATATCAAATACCATGGTAATTCCACCTAGCACATCTCCCTCTTTTGCATTTGTATGACAACTCAAACAATCAGGATTTGTCTCTGATGTAGCAATGTAAGGTATGGTTATTCTCAAAGTTGGATGTGCCAAATCCTCACTTAGGGTTGCCTTCATTTTTCCTGTTTTTATCACTTCATTGTCAATAGCATCCCTTAGGGTTTCATTTTTAAAGCCTTGTCCAAACAGTTGAACAACTTTATTGGTTCTAAATATCCAAACATCTTCGGCATTTGAAGATTTTTTTACATTTTGTAAAAAAAGTTTTCTTTGACTCATTGTTCCTGACGCCATATGTGCTGTCAAACCATCTTTTACCAACGAAGCGATAGTTTTTGCTTTATCGAACTCTTTTTGTTGAGAAAATTCTCTGAAATTCACAACCAATATGACTATAATTGTCACTAAAAATGAAAGCATTATTCCAGATATAATAGCTAGTATTTTTTTATTTCCTTGCACAACCAATCCTCATGAGATATATTATTGGGTTATATTACACCAAAAAACCTTAAAAAACATATGATTAATCGACTTTTTAATGACATTTAAGTATAATCGCGTTAAAAATTAAAGGCACTTCCACGATGAGCGAAACTAGCACAATTTACAATCCAAAAAATATAGAAGATAATTATTATAAAATATGGGAAGAGCGAAAATATTTTGAAATAGATGGAAATCAAAACATTCAACAAAAGGATAAAAACTTCTGCATAATGATGCCTCCTCCAAATGTTACAGGGAGCCTACATATAGGACATGCTCTCACTTTTACTTTGCAAGACATAATCACTCGCTACAAAAGAATGGACGGCTTTAAAACTCTTTGGCAACCTGGATGCGACCACGCTGGAATTGCTACTCAAAATGTCGTAGAAAAACAACTCTTGGCAAAAGGTATCAAGAAAGAGGAAATTGGGCGAGAAGAGTTCTTGAAAAAAGTATGGGAATGGAAAGAGTTCAGCGGTGGTGAGATAGTCCATCAAATGAGAAAACTAGGTATCTCTCCTGCTTGGAGTAGAGAGAGATTTACTATGGATGAGGGACTTAAAAGTGCGGTTAGAAAATCATTTGTAAACCTCTATAATGAGGGCTTAATAGTTCGTGGAAATTATATGGTAAATTGGTGTACTCATGACGGAGCACTCAGTGATATAGAAGTAGAGTATGAGGAACACAAAGGTAAACTTTATCATTTAAAATACTTTCTAAAAGATTCTGATGAATTTTTAGTAGTAGCAACAACAAGACCAGAAACATACTTTGGAGATAGTGCTGTTATGGTACACCCTGATGATGAAAGATACAAAAAATTAGTCGGTAAAAAAGTTATACTCCCTTTGATAAATCGTGAAATAGAAATCATAACTGATGAGCATGTAGATATGGAGTTTGGAACAGGTTGCGTAAAAGTGACACCAGCTCATGATATAAATGATTATGAAGTTGGGAAAAGACATGATTTAGAGTTCATCACGATATTTGATGAAGACGGAATACTCAATGAAGAGTGTGGCAAATTCAAAGGAACGGAAAGACTAGAAGCGAGAGAGCCTGTTATAGAAAAATTACAAGAGATGGGTAATGTTAAAAAAATTGAGGATTATGAAAATCAAGTAGGACATTGCTATAGATGTCACAATGTGGTTGAACCCTACATATCAAAGCAGTGGTTTGTTAAAAAAGAGATAGCAGATGGTGCTATAAAAAAAGTAAATGAACATCTTGCAGAGTTTTTTCCTGCTCATTGGATAAATTCATTTAATGCCTGGATGAAAGAGTTAAGAGATTGGTGCATATCAAGACAACTTTGGTGGGGACATCAAATACCTGTGTTTTATTGTCGTGATTGCGAACATGAGTGGGCTAGCGTTGAAGAGACTCAAAGTGAGTGTCCAAAATGCAATAGCAAAAATATCCATCAAGACCCTGATGTGCTTGATACTTGGTTTAGCTCTGGTTTATGGCCATTTTCTACTCTAGGTTGGGGAAATGATGGCAACTTGGAGGGTGAAAAATGGTTTGAAGGTGATTTGAAAGATTTTTATCCAAATTCACTTCTCATCACGGGCTTTGATATACTGTTTTTCTGGGTGGCTCGTATGATGTTTCAAGGAGAACATGCTTTTAAAGAGTTGCCATTTAAGGATATCTATCTTCATGCTCTTGTGAAAGATGAACACGGTGCTAAGATGAGTAAATCAAAAGGTAATGTTATAAATCCACTTGATACTATAAAAGAATTTAGTGCAGATACTCTTCGTTTTACACTTGCGATTTTAGCAGTTCAAGGCAGAGACATAAAGCTAAGTGGCGAGAAATTAGAACAGATAAGGAACTTTACAAATAAACTCTATAATGCTTCAAGATTTTTACTCATGAACGAAAAAAGCTTTGAAGATTTGGAAAATATCGAAATAAAAACTTCACTTGGTATTTATATGCACTCAAGATTGCAATTAGCCATCAAAGAGACTAGAGAACATATAGACGCTTATAGGTTTAACGACGCTGCTACTACGCTATATAGATTTTTATGGGGAGAATTTTGTGATTGGGGAATTGAGCTTAGTAAAGCTGATAAATCAAGTATAAAAGAGCTTGGGAGCATATATAAAGAAGCTATGAAATTGCTTCATCCATTGGCTCCATTTATCTCAGAATTTTTATATCATGAACTCTCAAATACCTCTCTTGAAAACTCTGTTTCAATTATGATAAAAAAATACCCTACATTTAAGCAAAGAAATTTGGAAGCAGAAAAAACTTTTGAATTAGTCATTGAAGCGATTGTAAGCATTAGAAGAGCTAAGGCAAACATAGAATTAGGAAATAAAAAGATCGGAAATGCTTCTATTAAATTAGAAAACGAAGAACTACTAAAAGATGCTATAAAATACATAAGCTTACTTGCAAAGGTTGAAAATATCTCGTTTGTTAATGAAAAGCTTCCAAATAGTGCTAGTGATATAAGTGACAATCTTGAAGTTTATATACCACTTGAAAATGTTGATTTGACTCCCATCAAAGAAAGATTAAGCAATCAAAAAGCAAAACTCGAAAAAGAAATGGCAAAATTAAATGGGATGCTAAGTAATGAAAGATTTGTAGCAAACGCACCGAAAGAGGTGGTTGATACAAATAGAGCCACACTAGAAGATGCAAAAAGAAAATACAACAAGATAGAAAAAGAATTGAAGGAACTTAACTAATGGATATATTTCAATCCATCATACTTGGTATCATAGAAGGCTTTACTGAGTTTTTGCCGATATCTTCGACGGGTCATATGATAGTTGCTAGCAAATTTTTGGGTTTGCCTCAAAGCTCTAACATAAAAGCGTTTGAAGTCATTATTCAATTAGCTGCGATACTAGCTGTCGTTTTTGTCTATAAAGAGAAATTTTCACTAAAAAAGATAGAGCTTTGGAAGAGATTGCTAGTCGCTTACCTTCCTCTCGCAATTGTTGGTTTCATCTTTAGACACCAAATAAAAGCACTTTTTTCCATCCAAGTTGTTGCTATCATGTTCATAGTTGGTGGTATTGTATTTTTAATAGTTGAAAAATTTTACAAGGAGAAAGAGCATACTGTAAAAAATGTAGAAGATGTCACATACAAACAATCCTTTTGGATAGGAATTGCACAAATCTTTGCTTTGATTCCAGGAACTAGCAGAGCAGGCTCAACTATAATAGGTGGCTTGCTCGTAGGATTAGATAGAAAAATAAGTGCAGAGTTTAGTTTTTTACTAGCATTTCCTGTCATGATGACCGTTAGCGGATATGACTTACTAAAACACTATAAAGAGTTCTCAAGTCAAAATATTTTGACTTTAGGAATTGGCTTTTTAGTCTCATTTATAGTTGCTTTCATTACCATAAAACTCTTTCTTTCATTTTTAGAAAAATTTACATTTGTCAGCTTTGGAGTCTATAGAATACTTTTTGGAGTGCTGTTGCTAACACTCCTTTAGGCTTCTACTTTTGTTGTGGACGAAATGGTTTTATTGCCTCTTCATTACACTCTAAAAATGGTCCTTCAAGTAAATCTATACAGTATGGAACTGCTGGAAATACTGCGTCCAAACACTCTCTTATGGATTTTGGTTTCCCTGGTAGATTTATGATTAAACTCTTGCCTCTAATACCTGCAGTTTGGCGAGAAAGTATGGCTGTGGGGACATATTGAAGGCTAACTTGTCGCATAAGTTCACCAAATCCTGGCATCATTTTATCACAAACTGCTTCAGTAGCTTCTGGTGTTATATCTCTTTTGGCAGGTCCTGTTCCACCAGTTGTAATTATCAAACAGCACTCTTGGACATCAACCATATCTTTAAGTGCTTCTTCTATAAGTGTTTGGTCATCAGGAACAATTTCATAGACACTTTTCCACTCACTACTTAAATAGTCATTTAAGGTATCCATAATTGCTTTTCCTGATAAATCCTCATAAACTCCTGCACTAGCACGATCAGACATGGTTAGTATTCCTATTTTTATACACATTTTATCTCTCCTTTGCTGTTTTTTTCAACATAAATACAAACGCAATGCATACAAATGACAAAGCGGCTGCAACTTGATAAGTTTCATTTAAGCCTATTGTGTCGCCTAGTTTACCGACCACATATACTACAATTGAGCCAACTCCAAAATTAACACTCATATAAATACTATTTGCAAAAGTGGGCATTCCTGAATTCAAATCTTGAACACTTGCTAACAAAACAGGTCCCGTTGCAAAAAGAAAAAATCCTAAAACTGCCAAGAGAGGAAAAAGTAGACTCTCATGAAAAAAGATAAACAGCACCATAAATACAGACGAAACTACAGATGAAATCAAAAGCATATTGTATCTTCCAATTTTATCCGAATAACTGCCTGAAAAGAGTGTACCTAAAACTGCAAAAAATTGCAAAACAGAAAGAGATATACCAGCATACCAAAGAGTTGCACCATTTTGCACAAGATAGACAGGTAGGTACAGTACCAAAACTGATTTCATGGCTGATTGAAAAAACATAAAACCACCAATAACACTAAAAAAAGGTGCATACATTTTCAAAAACTTTTTAGTATCACCTTTCTCTCTTTTTTTACTAAAGCTAGAGTGGACTTCAAAATTTCTTAGTTTCCAAAAAAGTAAAAATGAAGCTAAAAGCCCAAAAGGCACAAGTCTATAAGTGCCGTCCAATCCCCAAAGTGAAATTGCCCCTGTGATAATAAGTGGTCCTACAGTTCTAGCGGTTTCACCTCCGACCATAAAAAAACTCATGCCAACTCCGACTTTGTCGCCTGATGCTTCTCTTGTCATCACAGGACTTGGTATATGAAAGAGCGCGGCACTAAGACCTGCAACAAAAAGTAAAATTAAAGCTATAGTATATGAGCTAGCAAGTCCTAAAAAACTCATGCAAATCGCTGTAATTGAAGGCATCAATATCACGATAGCTTTTGCTCCATTTCTCTCAGCCATCAAACCAAAAAGAGGATTAAAAAGTGCTGGTATTCTTCGTGCGATATCTAAAAAAGCAGCATCTGAAAGAGAGATTCCTAATTTGCTTATCAAAAGTGGTAGCATGGGAGCTAAAAATGAACTATAAACATCATGAGCAAAGTGAGAAAACGAAATCGTTAGAACTTCACCTCTTTTAAATTTTTTCATAAAATTTCCTCACTATAAAAGTAGGTTATTATATCTTTTTAAGGCTTATACTACATTTAGTAAAATAATTATGCAAGGTTATTTATTTTTTGAAAGGATAGAAAAATCCCCCTTTCGGGGGAAAATTTTTCAAGGAGTAATACTTACTATTTTTCTTCTAAAAGCTTTTTCTTTTCTGAATCAAACTCTTTTTGAGTTAAAGTTCCATCGTCTAAAAGCTTTTTAAGAAATACTAAATTTTTATATTTTTCTTTAATGACCGTGGTCTTTGGAGCTTCATGGTAAACAGGCATACTCTTTTTACTTACATGAGCAACTTTTTCATTTATATCATGACAAACAAAACTTAGCTCAACTCTTGGATAATGATTGATTAAATATGGTAAATTTGCTATATGCTCCTTCATCACAATCATTTTGCCATTTGTTTTTGCACAATAAGCTTCTGCTTTACGCATAGCTACTTTTCTCGACTCTTTTACTGAAGTCCACTTTGAAATACTTTCACTTGCTACATGTCTTCTTTCATTCTGTCCTACTTCAGGATGACTAAAATCTTGATAAACATCAAGTTGATGAAATTGCTGTTTAGGGGTATTGTTAGTTATTATGGATGGATTATTTGAACATCCACCTAATAAAATCAAACCTAAAAGTGCTACTGACACACCAAATAATTTTTTCAACATTTAGGACCTCTTTTACTATTTTATTTGAAAGATATAAAAAATCCCCCTTTCGGGGGAATTTTTTTCAAGAAGTTATATTAAAATATAGTCTGCTTAGAATGCAACTTCAAACGCAAGACCATAAGTGTCAGGCTGGCTATTGCCGACAAAATCATAATTAAACTCTACATTAGCATTTTCAGTAATGAAATATTTTAGACCCAATGTTTCAGTGCTAATTTTATCATTACTATCAGCTACATGATCATCATATGCATATTTTGCATGCACTACTAAAGTTTTAGGTATCACTCCTAGTTTTGTGTCAAAAACAAATGCCTTACCAGCTTTTCCATCACTATTAGTTGTAAACAATGAATTTACATTATTTTTAGCACTAGCATAACTAATAGCCAAGTCAAGTGGATATTTACCCAGATTTCCTAATGCGTTAAAATCTATAGAATAAGCATTTACTTTTTGATTAACTGCACCAGGTATTACATAACCATCAGCATCAGTTTTATTAGTGCTTCCATTCATATACTGTACACCAACTTCAACATCCCACGGACCAACTTGTGGAGTATAAGCAAATCTAAAGTAATTTGCAAGTTTTATGTCACTAGCACTATACTGACTATTTGACCATGCAGTATAATTGATAAAATAGTTTGGATTGAAAACATAAAAACTTAAACCTTTAGCACCATATGTGTCACGAGCACCTATACGACTAAATGCTGTATTTCCACCGTTATCAAAAAGTTCACTTGCTGTTGCAGTGTGACCATCAGTAGTATATGGTTCTATACCAAAGATATTAGCACCTACTTTAAAAGTAATAGGCACCACAAAATTTGCAAGTTCAAAATGCTGAGTAGCTCCAGGGCCCTCTTCTGCATATCCAATTTCTACAAATGAACCTATATTTTCACTGATGCGTCCACCAAGAAATATTCCAAAGTTATTTGTTGCTACTTTTCTACCAGTATTTCCTTGACCAGATGTACCATCTATTGTTGTAGCACCAACAACAGACATATTCAATGTACTAGGAAGAGATACAAGTTTGTCTTCCATAGTTTTGCCACCTCCTATAGTCTTCTCACTTCCAATCATAGTATATCCACCTGCTTTAAAAGCCCTACCAAACCTTGTTAAAGCTGGATAACCATTTGCTGAGTGACAGGCACTACAAGAAACTCCCACTTGCCTAGCAAATGCAGGGATTGCATACGAGCTAGTAACTAGACCTAGCAACATAGATATTGACACAAATAAAAAACGAAACATTTCGTCCTCCTTAAATTTATAAGTATAAAAAATCAAGCTAAGTTATTTAACCCAATTTTTTATACTCTTTTTGTTTTCTTAATTAAATAAAATATAAATCAAGTTAAATAAAAAGTAAACAATGAAATTATAATGAAATTGATTAAAGGCACAATTAGTTTTAAGTTATCTTTTATTAATGTTTGTCTAAATATAATCTTAGAGAAAGAGAAAGATTTTAAACTATGTAGAATATATGGTATACCCCTATATTACCGATGTTTACTCTTATTATTATACCATCTAATTACAGTAATCATAATGACTAGAAATCTTAATTAAACATTAATAATTTGTTAAAGAGTATAAATATATGCCATAAATATGTTTTTAAAAAATGGATAATTATGTTATTTATAATAGAAAATTAAATAGTTTTGGAAGTAAAAAATTGAATTTCTATTTTAGTTCCAGTTCCAATTTGGCTTTTTATATTAAGGGTTGCATCGTGAATATCTGTAATAATCTTAACCATAGGTAAACCAAGACCAAAACCATTTATACCTTTAAGTTTGTTAGATTCCACCCTAAAAAATCTATCAAATACAATCTTTAGATTTTTTTTCTCTATCCCGATACCTTCATCTTCTATGGTTAGTTTACTGTTTTTTAACCCTATTGATATCTTTTTGCCAGATGGTGTATATTTTATAGCATTATCTATGAGATTTGAGCAAAGAATTGATATAAGAGTATTTTCTGCGTTAATCTCAGTATGTTCTATCTCTTTTATATCCAGAGAAACACCTTTTTTATTTGCTATCAGAACAAACTCTTCTATCTCATTCATTAAGGTCGTATCCAAATCTATTTGCGTAAAATTTTGTTTTATTATCTCATCATCCATTTGAGCTAATAAAAATAGATTGTTTATCATGTTTTGCAAATGCACAATTTCATTATTTACAGATTTTAGAACTCTCTTGTATTCTTTATTGTCTCTATCCGTCTTTAGAGCAACATCCATTTGGAGCCGCATAGATGTAAGTGGCGTTTTTAACTGATGTGATGCATCTGAGCTAAATCTTTTTACTTGATTAAAAGATGTCTGTAGGCGTGAGAGCATTTTATTAAATGTTTTTGCAAGCTGTGCAAATTCATCACCATTGTCGGTATAGGGTATTCTTTTATCCAGATCTGTGATAGAAATATCTCTTGCTGTTTTTATTATAGTATTCATCGGTTTTAGTATGTCTTGAAGCATTTTATACAGGATGATTAGTATTATAAAAATAACTATAGGATCACCCACCAAAAATTTTTCTATAATCTCTTCAAGTTCAGCATTTTGAGCTCTAGTTGTTGTTGCGATTTGCAAGATATAATCTTCATTTTTAAAAACTTTACTAGAATATATTATAAAATCATCTTTTGATTTATTTTTAAATTTTGCCTTTGTAATACTGCTCTCTTGAGAAAAACTATATTTTGGAAATTCAAAATTTTTCATATTTGTTGATTTTAATACAATTTTGCCTTTATATCTAGCTTGAATATAAACATTATCTATGCTAAATTTATATTTGTGAGAGGCAAACTTCATGCCATTTTGTATATTTTGGTTTTCTATATCATCTACTACAACATCTCTAGATATGCTTTTCAAAGCATTTATAGTATCTTCGTAATAATCTGTTTTTGCGGAGTAATACAACATCGCGTTAAAGAAAAGAACGCCCACAATAGATATCATGCTATAAGACAAAAAGATTTTAGATTTGATACTTTTTATTTTTTTAAATATCATCTATTTTATATCCAAATTTTCTAACAGTTTTTATCAGTTTTTGATTTTCGTCTTCATCAATCTTATTTCTTAAATGGTATATCATAACTTTTATGATGCTATCGGAAACAGTTTCATCCTGCCACAAGTGTGTGGTAATTTTTTTTATACTTACCATATGTCCTTTACTTTGCATTAAAAGCTCTAAAAGTTCATACTCTTTAGTAGTTAGCTTGATATTTTTTTCGCCTCTTTTAACTTTCCTCTTTGAAACATTAAAAGTTAAATTACTAACTTCTAAAATAATATCGTGCTGCAATGTTCTTCGCCTTGCCAATGCATATATCCTTGCTAACAACTCATCAAATGAAAAAGGCTTAGGTAAATAATCATCTGCTCCACAATTTAAACCCTCTATCTTATCTCGAATATCACTTTTTGCACTCAGCATCAAAATAGGAGTATTTATATCATTTTTCCTTGCAATTACGCAAAGATCTATACCACTCAATGATGGAAGCATCCAATCCAAAATGATAATATCATAAGTATTTTGTCTAATTTTAGCAAGACCCTCTGCTCCATCACTTGCGACATCTACAATAAAAGATTCCTCAACTAAACCATTGCGCAAATACAAGGCTATATTTGTATCATCTTCGACTATTAAAATATTCATACAAACTACTTCATTGATAAATTTATTTTCATTACAAATTATTTTACTGTTAAAAAAATTTAAAAGCCCTTAAAATTGGCTTTAAAATAGTTTTTGTGTTTGACTATTTATGCGAATTCAAATATAATTCGCAAAATTAATTTAGTTGGAAGTTTATATGAAAAAAGTTGGAACAATTATAATTTTACTGCTCATTGTAGTTTTTGGCTACAGTGGTTTTGTTTACCTTGATTACAGGCACAATAATGCTGTTAGTGATGCTGCATTTGTTAAGAGTGATTCTATTACTATCTTAAGCTTTAAAGTTGCTGGGAAAGTTATAATGATGAGTAAAAATGAGGGGCAAAGTGTAAAAAAAGGAGAAATATTAGCAAAAATAGATGATGTTGATTTTATAAATGCTAAAAATCAAATCTCAAACACTATAAAAGCTACTATAAAAAGCAAAGAATCCTTAGAAATAAAACTACAAAGAATAAGCAATGAACTTAATCTAAATGAAAAAATCGCTAAAAATAATATATCTTCTTATAAGCAAAAGATGCAAGCCGTATATTTATCCATAAATGCAAATAAAACTAAACTAAAAAAACTCAGCATTGATGAAGTTAGATATAAGAAAATGCTAGAAAAAAAATTGATATCAAAAAATATCTACGAAAAAATATCTACTTCCAAAAATGCTCTTAATGATATGATTTTATCACAAGAAAAAACATATGATGCAACAAAATCAAATCTAAAAAATGTAAAAAATTTCCTAAAATTATCTATTGTCAAAAAAATGCAAACAAAAGAGATACAAAAAAGCATAGAATCTTTAGCTCTTAAGATAAAATCGATGCAAGACAGACTGCAAGAGATCAAAAACAAGATAAGCTATTGCAAAATTTATGCTCCATTTGATGGTAAAATTGCTAAAAAATTCATAAACCAAGATAGGATTATCAGCATTGGATATCCTGTTTATTCATTGGTAAATCCAAAAGATTTGCATATAGAAGTTTTACTATCAGAAAAAAAACTAAATGGTGTAAAAGTTGGCAATGATGTTACTATCAAAATTGATGCACTTGAAAATAAAAAATTTAGAGGCAAAGTTCAAAGTATTTTACCTACATCTGCCTCAACTTTTTCACTTGTTCCAAGAGATATTGCAAGTGGAGAATTTACAAAACTTGATCAAAGATTTACCATAAGAGTATCTTTGGATGACACAAAAGGTTTATTGACTGGCATGAGTGCGAATATTGCCATAAAAAGAACAAAATGAAATCTGAAAAAAAGAGCTGGGATATAACCTCAAAAGAGAGGATAATCTTTAGTGTTATAGTGATGGTTGGTGCTTTTATGGCGATACTAGACACCACTATAGTTGATGTTATTGTACCAAAACTTACAGGTCCACTAGCAAGTGACATGTATGGGGTTCAATGGATTATAACTAGCTATATGATAGCCGCTGCCATCGCTCTTTTAATCACAGAATACCTCATAAAAAGATTTGGTGCAAAATACATCTTTATAAGTGGCGTGATGCTTTTTTCGCTTTTTTCTTTGATGTGTGGAATGTCAAATGACCTCTCTTTTATCATATTTGCAAGAGTATTCCAAGGTGTTGGAGAAGCTCTTATTATGGTCACGAGTCACATCATGATATTTTCATATTTTCCACCAAAAAAACAGGGATTAGCGATGGGGATATTTGGGCTTGGAGTTAGTTTTGCTCCTGCTCTTGGTCCTACGATTGGTGGATACTTGACAGAGTACTATAATTGGAGAATGGTATTTTTTATCAATGTACCTATAGGTATAATTTTAGCGATTTCTAGTATGATATTTATCCCAAAAGATTTGAAGCTTAAAAAAATTAATTTTAATTTCTTTAGCTTTTTTTGGATATCTGTTGGCACAATTTCAATCCTAATAATGCTTTCAAAAGGGCAAGAGAGAGGTTGGATGAATGATTCGCTTATAGGTTTACTATTTTTCACATCAATTATAGGGTATCTTATATATATATTAAGCGAAATGTACTCAAAACATACACTTATTGATTTTTCACTATTTCGTAACAAAGACTTTACAAACGGCATACTTATCTACTTTTTTATCCTTGGTTTTGGGATGTATCAATACTTCTATCTTTTGCCAGTTTACTATGAACATATAAAGATGCTACCAACTTTAGATGCAGGAATATCAGTCTTTGTTTTTGCTGTTTTTATCGGTATCTTCTCTCCAATTGCGGGAATACTTTCAGATAAAATTGGAGCCAAAAAAGTAGTATTAGTTGCAACAATCGTTTATGTTTTGACATCAATTTTCATTTTGCCGACACTAAACTACTACACTCCATTGGTGCAAGCTCAACTTCTTACCATACCATTTGGCATTGGAATGGGACTCTTTTTTGCACCCGTTACTGTGCTTCTTTTACAAAATGCTCCAAAAGAAAAAGGCGAACTTGCCATTGTACTTATGGATTATGTTCGATTTGTGGGAGGTAGTTTTGGAACTGCACTTGCCACTAATAATATGGAATACTTTAAAAATATAAATTTTTTACATATGAATGAACTTCAAAATAGTTCATATGTGATGCAATATATTCAAAATTTTCAAAACTATCTTGGAATTCCCAAAGAGTTGGCAATTGCAATTTTTGGAAGATATGAAACATTTATGAGCTATAACTATGGTTTCTCATCAGTATTTTCAAGTGCATCTGTATGGGGAGTGATAGGCTCTGTGTTTACCGTAGCGTTATTTGTAAAATTTAAAAGCATTCCAAGCACGATAAAGGAAAAAAATTGAAAAAATATATACTCTTTTTATTGCCAATATTTTTATACTCATCAACTTTTAATGATTTGATAAAAAGCATAGACAATAATTTGCTTATTCAATCAAAGAAGGAACAAACAAAAGCCTTAAAAAAACTTCTACTTACAAAAAAGGCAAAAAACTACCCTTTTATTGGCATACAAGCAAAGGCAACAAGACTATACGATACACCAACTGCAGGTGGTTTTGCTCCAACACCTATAATTGTCGGTACTAAAACAAATCTTGATATCTCGCTTAACATCACTTATCCACTTTTTACAGGATTTGCTATAACAAATTCCATAAAAAAAGCAAAATTACAACTTTTAAAAAGCAGGCTTGAGACACAAGAATTAAAAAGAGAGCTATATCTCAAAATCGTCACAATTTATAGTTCAATATTTTCATTAAATGAGGCTATACAAGCAAGTTATGAAGCAAAAAATGCTATAGAAAAGTCATACGAAAAAGCAAAAGGACTTTATAAAAATGGCTTTATAAATATCTCAAATCTTTATAAGATAGAAGCCGAAAAATACGAAATTTTCTCTACCATAGAATCGTATAAAGAACAAAGAGACTCTCTTACAAACGACCTTCAATACATAACGGGTATAAAAGTCAATGTATCATTTTTGCCAAATTTCAATCTTATGCAAAACAAAAACAGACTTCAAAAAATAGCACTTAACCAAAGAGCTGATATAAAAGCTTTGAGAGTTGAATTAAAAATCAATAAAAAAGATATCGCTTTAGCAAACAGTAAAAAGTACCCAACTATCACACTTTTTGCAGCGTTAAAAAGACAAGGAGATAGCTTAAGACTTGATGGAAATGGTTTTGAAAATGCAGACCAAAGCTATATAGGGGCAAATTTAAACTACAATATATTTGATAGTGGCGAGAAAAAAGATGAAAAACAAGCTGCAATAGCAAAAAGAGTCGCAACAAAACTCTATTTTGCTGATTATAAAAGAGTCATCAAAAAAAATATAAAAAATGCTTTTTTAAGACTTAAATCTCTAAAATTTCGAGCAATTTCGGCAAACAAGCAGATAAAAGCGTCACAAAGCTACTATAATCTAACAAATGGGAGATTTGAAAACTCTTTGGCAAGCGGAGATGAACTCAGTCGCTCCATAGCTGACCTTGCAAAAGCAAAAGCAAAAAAACAGGAAATAAAAGCAAAAATTTTCCTACAAAAATGCAAAATCTCACTTTTGGCTGGAAGTAGCTTTTTTCTAAAAAAGATAAAATAGTGCAACTAATGTTTAAAAGTATTGCTTTTGCAAGTTTGCTACTCTTATTTATCGGATGTGGCTACAATGTGCCAACACCAAAAGAGAGATTTGATACAGCAAACACTATAGCAAAGCAAAATTATCTACAAACAAAGATATATAAAACTAAAAATTTTGATATCTTCTCTTATAGTACAGATTTATCTAAATGCAAACAAAAAAATTTGCATGCCTATATAGAAGGAGATGGGCTATCTTGGATAACTTCATCAACTATCTCAGATGACCCAACCCCTATAAATCCTCTTGCCTTAAAACTAATGATTCAAGACAGCGCTAAATGTAAACTTTATCTCGCAAGACCTTGCCAATACATAAAAACTTCCAAATGTACAAAAGAGGTATGGACGAGTCATAGATTTTCTCAAGAGGTTATAGATAGCTATCATGAAATTTTTGATAGTTTAAAATACAAAAAGTTAACTCTTTTTGGGTATTCAGGTGGTGGAACAGTAGCCACACTTTTGAGTGCACAAAGGGACGATATAAATGAGCTTGTAACAATAGCAGGAAATTTAGATATAAATTTTTGGGCAAAAAAACACTATATAACCCCGCTAACAGGCTCTTTAAATCCTATAAATTTTGTCAGCAAATTAAAAAACATAAAACAGATACATCTAATAGGTGGAAAAGATGACATTGTAGGCATATCAGTATTTAATTCATATAAAAGTTATTTTATAAATGATGCAAATATAAAATATAAAATATATAAAAATTTTACTCATTCATGCTGCTGGACAAAAGAGTGGAAAAATATACTCAAAGGGTTAAAATTATAGGGGTAAAAATAGAAAAAAGTTAAAAGGGACTGTAACAAATTCTGTGTCAACACCTAATTTCTCCCAAAATTATATCATAAATTCAATGCATCTCTCAGCCTTTCTTTA
>JAADIZ010000074.1:3202-4557 GCA_013151055.1 Campylobacterota bacterium | reverse complement strand
TAAACCCCAATATATAGGGGTTTACATACTATTTTATTTTTTTGTTACATCATGCCTGGCATTCCACCCATTCCACCCATGTCTGGCATAGCTGGAGCAGATGCTTTTTCCTCTTTGATATCACTTACAGTTGCTTCTGTTGTTAAAAGCATGCTTGCTACTGAAATTGCATTTTTAAGAGCTATTCTCTCCACTTTTACAGGATCTACAATACCAGCTTCAAACATATCAAGATATTCGCCAGTTACTGCATTGAAACCTACATTTTTGCTTCCATTTTCAAGCACTTTGCTTACAACAACACCAGCGTCATAACCAGCATTTTCAGCTATTTGCTTTAATGGAGCAGTAATTGCACGATTTACAATAGCAGCACCTATGGCTTCATCACCGCTTAATTTTAGATTTACTTTAGCACTTGCAAATAAAAGAGCAGCACCGCCACCAATTACGATACCTTCTTCAACAGCTGCTTTTGTAGCACTTAGTGCATCATCAACTCTATCTTTCTTCTCTTTCATCTCGGTTTCAGTCGCAGCTCCTACCTTGATAACAGCTACGCCACCACTTAGTTTTGCGAGTCTTTCTTGAAGTTTTTCTTTGTCATAATCGCTAGAAGTTTCAACTATTTGGGCTTTGATTTGTCCTATTCTTGCACTAATTTTCTCTTTATCTCCCGCACCATTTACGATGGTTGTGTTATCTTTGTCTATAACGACAGAAGAGGCAACTCCTAAATCATCCATGCTAGCACTCTCCAAAGTTCTGCCTAACTCTTCGCTTATAACTTCACCACCAGTTAAAATTGCTATATCTTCAAGCATGGCTTTTCTTCTGTCGCCAAAACCAGGGGCTTTTACAGCTGCTATATTTAACACACCTCTTAGTTTGTTGACAACTAAAGTTGCAAGTGCTTCACCTTCGATATCTTCAGCGATAATTAAAAGTGGTTTTCCACCTTTTTGAACTTGTTCAAGAACAGGAAGTAAATCTTTTAGGTTTGTGATTTTTTTATCAAATAGTAAGATATAAGGATTTTCAAGAATTGTTTCCATCTTTTCTGTATTTGTAGCAAAGTATGGAGATAAATAGCCTCTATCAAACTGCATGCCTTCAACAACATCTAGTTCATCTTTGATGCCTTTTGCTTCTTCAACTGTGATAACGCCATCTTTGCCAACTTTATCCATAGCTTCTGCGATAAGTTCACCAATAACTGCGTCAGAGTTTGCTGAAATAGTTGCAACTTGAGCAATCTCTTTTTTGTCTTTTACTTTTTTTGATATCTTTTTAAGTTCGCTCATGATGACTTCACTAGCTTTATCCATACCTCTTTTTACTTCGATAGGATTTGC
>JAADIZ010000074.1:0-3166 GCA_013151055.1 Campylobacterota bacterium | reverse complement strand
GCATGAGCTAAAACTGTAGCAGTTGTTGTTCCATCACCCGCTTCATCAGCAGTTTTACTTGCCACTTCTTTTACTAGTTGTGCACCCATGTTTTCAACAGTATCAGCAAGTTCTATCTCTTTTGCAACACTCACACCATCTTTTGTGATACTAGGAGCTCCAAAGCTTTTTTGAAGAAGAACATTTCTGCCTCTTGGTCCCATTGTAACTTTTACAGCGTCATTTAATTTTCTTACGCCCTCATATAGAGCATTTCTTGCTTTATCTGAATAATATATCTCTTTTGCCATTTTTTAATCCTTTATTATAATATGCCTAATATGTCATCTTGATTCATCACAAGATAATCTTTGCCGTCTAAACTAAGCTCTGTTCCAGAGTATTTAGCAAATACAACTGTATCTCCTATGCTTATAACACCTTCTTCTTTAATCTCTTTACTGATTGCGATAACCTTAGCGCTTAAAGGTTTTTCTTTTGCATTATCAGGTATAATTATGCCTGTTGCAGTTTTAGTTGGTTCTTCGATTCTTTCAAGAAGAACTCTTTCTCCTAATGGTTTAAAAGTCATTTTGTATCCTTTTAGTGAATTTTAATTTTTTAGCACTCTTTGCTTTCGAGTGACAGAATTTTACACCAAATCTGCTAAAATGTCAAGAAAATATGTTGATTATTTAAATATCTTAGTGTATAAGACTAAAGTATATTAAATAAAAATAAATAAGTAAAGGATTGAAGTTGCGAATATTTGGTTATATTATCTCGTTTTTAGTAGTTTTATTTGCAGTTGTTTATATGTTACTTTTTACAAATGGTGGAAACAATCTTTTGAAGCCTTATGTGAAAAAAACTATAGAAAAAAAACTAAATCAAAAAATTGCCATAAATTCTATGATTTTAAAGCCAAATTTTATCGATTTTGAGATTGTCATAAATGAACGCTCAAAAATAGTGATAAATGGCGATTTCAATCTTTTTGATAAATATTTTAATTTGAACTATAAGATGGATTTAAATAATCTTAAAACCCCATATGTTGATATAAAAAAGCATTTGATACTTGAAGGTGACATAAAAGGCAATGTAAAGAAATATACTGTTGATGGTAAAGGCAAACTTTTTAGAGCTGATATAAGTTTTTTAATATCCTTAAATAAGAAAGTGATTAAAAGTCTAAAAATAGATGCAAAACATGTAAGACCAGAAGAGCTGTTTTCTTTGATGAAAATGCCTATTTACACACAAGGAATGCTAGATATAAATGCAAATCTGAGTTCGCTTGATGGAGTAAATTTTAATGGTATCGTAAAAAGTAATATCTATTATGGCATTTTAAATAACGATACTATCAAAAATAAATTTGGTATGGAATTTGAAAGTGCTATAACTTACAAAGGCAAGATTAATTCAATCATAAAAGACGGTGTTATAGATAGTAATGGTGAGATTTATTCAAATCTTGCAAAATTAAAATTTAACAATAGTAAATTTAACATGAAAACTCAAGATTTTGATACAAATTTTACTCTTTTTGTGCCAAATCTTCAAGCACTCGAACCTTTGACAAAACAATTGTTAGTGGGAAATATTATCCTTAATGGAGATGTGAAAAGAAAAGATAAGATCTTAAGTGCAAAAATTACAAGCAAAAAATTTGGTGGAAGTATAATCGCAATGCTCAGAGGCAAAACTGCAAATATAAATTTTACAAACTTGCGTTCCCAAGATATCTTTAAAATGTTTGATAGTAGTAGGTATTTTAGCTCAAAAATTGATGGTGAAATTGAAATATCTGATATATCAAAAATTATGCCAGTGTCGGACATAAGAGTAAGTGGAGGGCATTTTTATGTTATACCTACGCAAGAATTAATAGGTGTTAAATTACCTGCTAACAATAATTTTTCTCTGCATGTAAATAGCTTTGTAAATGACAAAAATTTAACTATCAAAACAAATTTTGTTTCAAATATATTTAACTTAAAAAGTGAAGATATAAATTTAGATTTAAACACTAGTAAATACAGCGGAAAGTATATATTTAATGTGAAAAATTTAGCAAATATCAGCTTTTTAACAAATAGAAAACTAAGAGGAAAACTAAGTATAACAGGTGGTTTTGAAGGCGAAAAGAACATATATGAAGTGAGTGGTCAAAGCAAATTTCTAGATGCAAATAGTACCTTTGTTTTTAAAGATGGAATTATAGATGCAAATGTCTCAAATTTGCAAACTTCAAAACTTTTATATGCAGCATATTTGCCAGAAATTTTTGATTCAAATGCAAATGCAAATATAACTTATAATGTACTTAGCAAAAAAGGAGAATTTTTTGCTAACGGAATAAATGGAAAATTAAAAAAAGGAGATTTCAGTGACTTGGTATTTTCTTTAACTAAGTATGATTTAACAAGTGAGCTTTATGATGATACAGAACTAAAAGGGAGTGTGAATAAGAATATAATTTCTCTGGATTTTTTCGCTAAAAATAAAAATAGCGATATCAATATAACAAAAGCTTTGATAGATACTCAAACAAAACAGATTGACTCAAGATTTAGTGTTAAAGTGGGAGAAAAAGACTTAAATGGAAAAATAAAAGGAACTATAGAAAAACCAAAGATAAATATAAAATCATCCCAATACATTAAAAATAAAATAGAAAAAATTATAGATAAAAAAGTACCAGCAAACTTGAAAAAACCAATAAAAAATCTTCTAGATTTGTTTGGTTAACCAATTTGTAAGTTTCAAAGAGATATAATTTCGTCCTTGTAAAAGTGTCCTTGTAAAAGTGTCAAGGTAGCTCAGCTGGTTAGAGCGCTGGTCTCATAAGCCGGAGGTCGGGAGTTCAAGTCTCCCTCTTGACACCATACCCTTTTAAACCCCCAAAATACGGTATCTTGAAAGTCTCAAATGTTGATTGTGCCCAAATTGTGCCCAAAAATGCCCAATGAATTAGAAAGATTTACTTAAAAAAGTAGCTCGTTTGTGTTTATCGTTCTTGATAAATTTTGCATATTTTTTGAGAGTCATATCAGGTGTAGCATGACCCAACATATGTGAAACCCATAAAATATCTTCGCCATTACTTATCATTAATGAAGCAAAAGAGTGCCTCATGTGATAAATTGTTCTGTATGGTATGTTTGCTTCTTCTAGAGTT
>JAADIZ010000170.1 GCA_013151055.1 Campylobacterota bacterium | reverse complement strand
TATTTGCACGCTCACACAGGAACATGAACGCAATCTCTTCGGCCGCTTGATTTTCTGCCAATATTTCCTCATTTTTGGAATACCAAAATGGAGTAGAATTTATTTAATAAAAGTTATTGCCATTTGGAATTAAGTTACTATATAAAATAGTAAAAGCATAATAAACAGTTTGTTTTAAGTTTTATTACTGTGCCCAAATTGTGCCCAAAATTAACTAAAAAAGCCTAATTTCTTAAAATGATAGAGTTATGAAAGCCCGTATTTGCGGTCTTTTGTAGTTTATTTAAGTTTAATTTAAGTTTCTCCCTCTTGACACCATTAAAAGCCCACTAGAATAAAGATATTAAACATAAGTGTTAATTAGTCTTCTCAGGAATTTTTCTGTTTAAGACTTAATTAAGATATGCAGTGTACAATTCAAATTAAAGAATATAGTATTTATTCTATTTTCTATGGGATATGGAGTCTTCCCTAAAAGAAGTTACATACTATTTAAATTAGGTTTAATGACTTATGATTGATTATGATAAAGTATATAATGCTACAAAAAACTTTAATGTTTTGTTTGTTGAAGACGATTTGTCTTTTTTGAAAGAGACAAAAATGGTTTTTCAGGAACTTTTTTACAGTGTTGATTCAGCCATAGATGGAGAAGAGGGGCTAAAAAAATATAAAACTTTCCTTGATTTAAAAAAAACTTCTTATGATATTGTAATTACTGATATTAGTATGCCTAGCATGGATGGTATAGAATTAACAAAAGAGATATATAAAATAAACAAAAATCAATCTATTATCATAATTTCAGCTCATGATGAATCAAAATATCTTTTAGAACTTATCAATATAGGAATAGAGCAATTTTTGATTAAGCCCATAGATTTCGATATTTTGCTAAATGTTCTTTTTGGTGTTGTCGCAAACATTAAAAAAAATAATATACAAACTGATAGCGAACAAATATTAAAATTAAAAAACAATTTTTTTTGGGACAAGCATCAATCGTTGCTTATGCAAAACGAAAACATTGTAAAACTAACAAAAAAAGAGACTTTTTTAATGCAACTTTTTATAAAAAACGGGAGTAAAGTCTCAACATTTCAAGAAATATTAGATACAACTTATGATGATCCGCTTATAACATCAGATGATATTATAAAACCCCTTGTTTCCAGACTTAGAAAAAAAATACCAGAGCAAACTATAGAAAATATATACGGCTTGGGATATAGGTTGATTTTTTAGATTTAACTCTTCTCGTTATGCAAGACTTTTAAATGAAATCTTAAATTCTGTTCCATCATCTATATTTTGTACGCTAATTTTTCCGTTATTGTGCTCTTCGATAATAAGTTTTGACATGTAAAGTCCTAAGCCCGTTCCATTTTTTCTACTTTTTGTTGAAAAGTACGGATCAAATATAAATGGAAGAATTTCTGATTTTATTCCTCCACCGTTGTCGTATACTGAAATTATACAATTATCATTCTCTTTTTTCGTAGTTATTTTTATCTCACAATTTTTTATTTTATTATGTACAAAATTATCTTCTGCATTTTTTAAAATATTGAGCAATACTTGTATTAACTCATTTTTATATATTAAAACAGAATCATTTATATGATAATCTGTTGTAAGCTTTATATTTTTATTTTTAATAGAAGCTAAAGTAATTTGCAATGCCTTTTCTATCGGAATCGTTATATCTGTAGATTCTTTTTCCTTGTCTGGTTTAAAGAAGTCTCTAAAATCATCGATTGTAGCTGATAGAAAATGAACATATTCACCAATTTCATCAAATCTTCTGTCTGCGTATTGTATATAATCATTCGATATCTTATCTTTAGATAAATCATTTTTTTTATTTTTTAGTTGAAGTTTCATGCCTATTATTGCACTTCCAATTGCACCCAAAGGTTGTCTCCATTGATGAGCTATCATACTTATCATTTCTCCCATTTGTGCTAATCGTACCTGTTGTAAAAGCTGTTCTTCTCTTATCTTTTTCTCTTTTCTAAGCCTTTTTTCTACCGTAATGTCTTTAACTACGATTAGTATGCTTTTTTTATCTGGCATTAATGCAAAATCCATAAGAACATCAATAGTTCCACCACTTTTTACGATATGTTGTTTTTCGTATCCGTAGAAAAAACCTTTTTCTTGCACTATGTTGAGAATTTTTAGAGACTTTTCTCTTGATCTCGTGGTAGTTAACTTTATAGAGGATGTTTGAAAAAACTCTTCTTTTGAAAAACCAGTTATTTTTTTATAGGCACTATTAATCAATAAAAAATTAGAATTCAAATCTATGATAGCTATACCATTTTTAACTGTATTAAAAATTTTTTCAAATAGCATTGTTGTTTTTTTAATCTCTTCTACTTGTTTAGATACTCTGCTTTCTAAACTATTATTTAAGTCTTGAATTCTTTTATTGGAAAGATTTAGAGCTCTATTTTGTTGTATTTTAAAAAAAATAAAAATAAAAACTATAATAGCAATAAATAAAAATATCAATCCATTTATCCATGCTTCATGAATTATGTAAAATGAGTTATTTTTATTTACTATTATTGGATTGTCAAGATTTAAATCATCAATCTTAAGTCCAAATCTATTTAAATTTTTTTCATTTATATAGAGGTTGTTTCCTTCGGTATATTTAAACTTTATATTTTTTATTTTAGTGCCATTAAAATATCTTATAACATCCCTAGCAACGATTTCTCCACTGGTTTTACTGTCTACACAATCACCACCTATAATATTGGTTTTAGGTAAATTTGTATATATGCTGTCATGCGTTATCATGGGGTTTTTATACTTGTTTGTTATGTATTCTAATGCTAGCATATTATTAATACGTTTTTTATTTTTTTGAAATGCTGCAAAAACCATAAGCATTAAAATTGAATTTTTTTCATAGTGATCTAGTTTTTTGATTACTTTGTCAATATCTGTATAATCCAGATATATAAAATTTATATCTTTTTGCGTTGCATACTTTTGTTTATAATCTTCTATTATCTTGTGTGATGTTATCGTATTGTCACCGATAAGATATACTGTTTTTAGGTTTTTCTTGATTTTTCTTGCAAGATTTAGATTTGCTATTGGATTTTTTTCTTCAAATAATCCAGTAAACATGTTTTTATCAAGAGTTTTTGCAAGTGCGAGATTATTAACTCCTGAAAAGAAAAATTTTGCATTTTTAAATATTTTTTGATTCTGATTTCTAAGAATAAAATTTATAGCATTATCATCTGTTGTAATTACGACATCTAGGGCGATATCTTTGTATTTGTTTGAATAGTAATTTAATAAATTATTTTGCATTTCATTATTTGGTTTGAATGTTTTTGTATCCATAAATTCAACAAATATGTTGATACTTTTATCAGTTTTTAGAGTATCAATGATAGCACTTGATTGCTCTTGTGTCCAGACTGAAGTTGGAGAGTATGAGTTAAGTATCAAAACATTTTTTCCAAAAATAAATGTAGAGATAAGTAACAAACATGCCAATACTTTCACTCATATCTCCTTATTTTTACTATACTTTGATTTTGCAATTATTGTGCAATACTCTTAGGTTAAGATATATTAAATTTAATAAAAAGGAGTTTAAATGTTAGTAGTAATTTTACTAGTAGCTATCGGTTTTATCGTTATTTCGACAAGTAAATGGAAATTGCATCCATTTATTTCTTTGCTAATCGCAGCTTATGGTATCGCAGTTAGTGTGGGTATGGGATATGCAGATATTGCTAAGACTATGACAAAAGGATTTGGTGGTATTCTTGCATACATAGGAATTGTCATCGTTTTAGGTACTATCATAGGTGTTATACTTGAGAAAAGTGGTGCAGCTATCAAGATGGCTAATGTTGTCTTGAAACTAGTGGGTAAAAAACGCCCTGTACTAGCAATGTCTATCATAGGTTATATCGTATCAATTCCAGTATTTTGTGATAGTGGCTTTGTAATCTTAAATGCATTAAAACGCTCTTTAGTTGAAGAATTAAAAGTATCGGGAGTTGCTATGAGTGTGGCTCTTGCAACTGGACTTTTTGCTACTCATACGCTTGTACCTCCAACACCAGGTCCAATTGCAGCTGCAGGTAACTTGGGAATAGATAATTTAGGTCTTGTTATCCTTGTTGGTTTAGGAATATCTATTATAACTATGTTAGCAGGATATTTTTGGGCTATGAGGGCTGGTAAAAAATACCAATCTGGAGAAGATACTCTAGTGAATTTAGAAACAGATAGTGAAGTTATCGCAAAATACGGAAAGCTTCCTAGTGCATTTAAATCATTTGCTCCAATTTTTGTTCCAATTTTACTAATGGGTTTAGCAAGTGTTGTAAAACTAAGTTTTAGCGAAGCAAGTGCAACACCTACATATAAATTTTTAATTTTCTTAGGCAATCCTACAAATGCACTGTTTATTGGTCTTATTTTTGCTTCTTTTCTTTTACCAAAATTTGATGAAGAAACACTCTCAGGTTGGGTTGGAGAAGGCATTAATAATGCAGGAGCAATTTTGATTATAACTGGTGCAGGCGGTGCATTAGGAGCTGTACTTAAAGCAAGCGGTATTGGCGGATATCTAGGTGATACATTGCAAACATTAAATCTTGGTATTCTTGTGCCATTTATCATAGCAGCTGCTCTAAAAACTGCTCAAGGATCGTCTACAACAGCATTAGTTGTAACTTCAACTATAATGTTTCCTCTTCTTGCAAGTCTTGGACTAGATAGTGAAACAGGAAAGGTTTTAACAGTTATGGCAATTGGTGCTGGTGCTATGACAGTAAGCCATGCAAATGATAGTTTTTTCTGGGTTGTATCAAGATTTAGTAAAATGGATGTAGGTACTGCATATAAAGCATACACGATGGCAACATTAGTGCAAGGTTTGGTAACTATTGCAGTCGTTATGGTTCTCGCAGGAATTTTGTTGTAATTATGAAAATTGTAATAGCAATTGATTCTTTTAAAAATTGTGCTAGTTCATTTGAGCTAGCACTCCATATAGAAAAAGGGATTAGAAAAGTTTATAAACATAGTAAAATTATAATTTGTCCGATAGCAGATGGTGGAGAAGGAACAGTTGAGGCTCTTAGTTCAATAAAAAATAGCAAACTAATCACAACTACATGCAGCAATCCAATCGGTAAAAGTATTCAAGCACAGTATATTATTTTACAAAATAATATCGCAATTATAGAGATGGCGAGTGCTAGTGGCTTGGAACTTATCGCACAAGAGGATAGAAATCCTAGTACAACTACGACATTTGGGACTGGTGAAATTATAAAAGATGCTATAAAAAAAGGTGTGAGGGATTTTATCATAGGTATCGGTGGTAGTGCCACTAATGATGCTGGGCTAGGAATGCTAAGGGCACTTGGTTTTAGGTTTTTGGATAAATATAAAAAAGAGGTTATTTTAGCAAAAAATCTAGGGAAAATCATCGAGATTGATCAAGCTAATATTTTAAAAGAATTAAAAGATTGCAAGTTTAAAATTGCTTGCGATGTTAATAACCCGCTTTATGGCTTAAATGGAGCAACACATATATACGCTAGTCAAAAAGGTGCTGATGACAAAATGATTTTGGAGTTAGATGAGCAACTTGAGCTTTTTGCAAAAGTAGTGCAAGAAAATTATGGTAAAAAATTGGATGAGTATCCAGGTGCTGGAGCTGCAGGAGGACTTGGCTTTGGTTTTTTAGCTTTTCTCAACTCTGAGTTAAAATCAGGCATAAAGATTATTTTAGAACAATTAGACATACAAAACAAAATAAAAGGTGCTGACTTTGTGATAACAGGTGAAGGGAAAATTGATAAGCAATCATCAATGGGCAAAGTTATAAGCGGAATAGGAAAAGTTTGCAAAAAAGAGAATGTTACATGTATAGCATTGACAGGAAACTCAAGTGAAACAGAATTGAATATACATGAGATTGGAATAACAGCAGTTTTTCCAATTTTGAATGCCCCAATAAATCAAAAAGATGCCATGAATAGAGAAAATACCCTAAATCTGATAAGAAAAAAAACTGAACAAATATTTAGGTTGATTAGAAGCACTTCTAAAGATTAATATTTTATTTTACTTTTTTAGAAAATAAGAGAAAACTAGTATGCAAAAGAATTTAAATGTATAATAAAGTTTAACTTTAGTCCCATTGCTTCTTAAATAAACTGTTACCAAATGTAATATATCTTTAAAATTTTTTCTCGTTCTATATTTTTAAAGATACTATTATATTGTTATTATGTTATAATATTTTCCAGGTGACACACAAATATTTGTATCCATTTTGTAATACTTGATTGGTATACTTTGACAACAAAACATTATTAAGGAGTGAACATGAAATCAAAAAGTCTTTTGTTTATAGCTACTTTTGCTATGGCATTGAATTTGAATGCAACAACCAATATAACTTGGTGGCATGCTATGGGAGGAAGGTTAGGAGAAGTAGTTAACGAAATGGCTACTAGGTTTAATAATTCTCAAAGCGAGTATAAAGTTACACCTATATATAAAGGTGGCTACGAAGACACTATGACCGCAGGAATAGCAGCTTACAGAGCTCATCAAGCACCCGACATCATTCAAATTTTTGATGCTGGTGCAGCTACTATTATAGGTGCTAAGGGTGTAGTTTATCCAGTGGCAGATTTGTTTGATAAGTATGGTGTAAAATTTAATGCTCAAGATTACATAAGTGGTGTTAGAAACTTTTATGCTGATTCAAAAGGAAGAATGATAGGAAGTCCTTTTAATAGCTCAACTCCTGTTATGTATTACAATAAAGATGCTTTTAAAAAAGCGGGCATTAAAAATCCTCCTGCAACTTGGGAAGAGTTTGAAAAAGATGCTGTTCTTCTTAAAAAAGTAGGATATATTGGTTTGTCACAAAGCCTTAGTCCTTGGACTGCTGGAGAGAATTTTATGTCAAGACATAACCTACAAATGGCTAATAAAAATAATGGCTTTGATGGTTTTGCGACAAAAATATATTATGAAAACCCAGCTATGGATTATCATTGGGATAAGTTAAGAAGTTGGAGCCTCAAAGGATATTTTAAATATTATGGTAGAGGTTGGGCAGATAATCAACAAGCATTTTATGACCAAAAAGTTGCGATGTGGTTAGGTTCAAGTGGATCATTTGGTGGTCTCAAAAAAGGTGCAAAATTTAGTTTTGGAACTACATATCTTCCATATTGGAAAAAATTTATAAATCCAGGTGCTCAAACTTTTATCGGTGGTGCTGCTTTGTTTGTATTTAGTGGCAAAAGTGATAAAAAATATAAAGGCATAGCTAAGTTTTTGCAATATCTAACAACTCCAAAAATGCAGTATTTCTGGCATAAAAGCACAGGATATGTTCCTATTACTAAAGCAGCTTATGCATTGGCAAAAAAAGATGGCTACTATAAAACTACCCCTGATGCCGAAATTGGAATTAAACAGTTAAGCTTACCGACTCAAAAATGGACAAAAGGCTATAGACTGGGTAATTATGTTCAAATTAGAGAAATTATGACAATCGAATTTGAAAATATTTTAAATGGTAAAAAAACTGCAAAACAAGCATTTACTGATCTTGACAAAAAAGCAGATAAGCTTTTAGCAAGATTTGCTAGAACCTACAGATAAATAAATATTACACCTGCGATTTTTATCGCAGGTGTAACCAAGAAGGAATTCATGAAAAAAGTACAATTTAACAATAAATTTATTCCATATTTATTTGTATCGCCTCAAATTATTATAATTCTTGTGTTTTTTATTTGGCCATCTATAATGGCTATTTATTATTCGTTTGTTATGCAAGATGCCTTTGGTGTCAGTACGCAATTTGTTTGGTTTCAAAACTATAAGGATGCCCTTTTGAATAGTGATTATTATTCAAGTTTTGGTTTTACTCTTATATTTTCTACGCTTGTGACTTTCTTTTCTTTAGGCACAGGATTATTTTTAGCTCACAAAACAAACAGCATGATAAAAAGCAGAGGAATTTACAGAACATTACTTATGTGGCCATACGCTTTAGCTCCAGCTGTAGTTGGATTGATGGCATCATTTTTTTTCAATCAAAGTCATGGTGATGTGTATCACTTTCTTAATCAGCTAGGATGGAAATTTGATCCAACTAGTGACCCATTTTCCGCACAAGCAATGTTGGTTTTTATTGCATCTTGGAAGCAAGTCAGTGTAAATTTTATTTTCTTTTTATCTGGACTCCAAGGAATACCAAAATCTGTTTTAGAAGCATCATTTATAGATTGTAAAAGTAATTCAAAAAGATTTTGGACTATTATATTTCCATTATTGGCACCAACAACATTTTTCCTCTTTATCACAAATATTACATATTCGTTTTTTGATACTTTTGGTATGATTGATACAACAACTAGAGGAACACCTATGGGGGAAACCAAAACACTTGCATACAAAATATATCAAGATGGTTTTTTGGGGGCTGACATCGGTGGATCCTCGGCTCAATCTGTGATTCTTATGCTGTTTGTATTGATAATTACTATATTTCAATTTAAATACCTAGAAAAGAAGGTTCACTATTGAAAAATACATTTAGTAGCAAATTATTCTCACATATAGTACTCATATTGGCGAGTCTTATGTTTTTATTGCCTGTATGGGTTATCGTGGCTTCTTCAACTCATTCGCCAGAAACAATCGTAAATAATGGGTTACAATTTTTTACAGGGCACAATTTCATCAATACTTATAAAAGCATTTTGTTTGAGAATAGTGGTTATACAAAAAATGTAACAGCTTTTAGAATGATACTAAACTCATTTATAATGGCGATGGGTTTTGCTGTTGGAAAAGTTATTATATCATCAATGGCAGCTTATGCGATTGTATATTTTAGATTTAAACTTGCAACATTTTTGTTTTGGTTAATCTTTTTAACGCTTTTGCTTCCAATTCAAGTAAGAATAGTTCCTTCATTTGAAGTTTTAGCAGACCTTCATTTGCTAAATAGCTACACGGGATTAATTATTCCATTAATTGCTTCAGCCACTGGTACATTTTTCTTCAGGCAATATTTTAAATCGGTACCAGAAGAGCTTTTAGAAGCTGCGAAGATGGATGGAGCAAATAGTTGGCATTTTTTTATAGATATTCTAATGCCACTTTCTAAAACAATGAGTGCAGCACTTTTTATTGTAATGTTTATTGTGGGTTGGAATCAATATTTATGGCCTATCATGATGACAACAGATCCACAATATTCTACAATACTTTTAGGAATTAAAGAGATATATCAAAGTAATTTTGAAGGTACATATCTACCTGAATTTAACAGGGCATTTGCTATGACTACACTAGCATTAATTATACCTGTTTTGATGGTTTTGTTTTTTCAAAGATTATTTGTCAAAGGATTAGTTGATGGAGATAAATAGGAAAAAAATGTCGTATTTAAATATTAAAAATGTAATTAAAAACTATAATAATGAAGATAATATAATAAAGAATTTATCATTAAAGGTAGAAAAAGGTGAATTTTTGGTTATTGTTGGTCCTAGTGGCTGTGGAAAATCTACTTTGCTTCGTATGATTGCAGGACTAGAAGATATAAATAGTGGCGAAATAGAGATAAACGGAAAAATTATAAATAATGTTCCACCAGCCGATAGAAACATAGCCATGGTTTTCCAAAACTATGCACTCTATCCGCATATGAATGTTGAAAAAAATCTCTCTTATGGTTTAAAAAATAGAAAAATTCCAAAAGCTGAAATAGCTACTAGGGTAAAAGATATTTCAAAATTATTACAAATTGAAGACTTACTAAAGCGTAAACCTAGCGAATTAAGCGGCGGGCAGAGGCAAAGAGTTGCCATGGGAAGAGCGATTATAAGAGAACCTAAAATATTTTTATTTGACGAGCCATTATCAAATCTTGATGCCAAATTAAGAACTCAGATGAGAATCGAAATAAGAAAACTACATGATAAACTTAAAATTACTTCTGTGTATGTTACACATGATCAAATAGAAGCTATGACTTTAGCGGATAGGATTGTTGTCTTAAACAGTGGAATAATAGAACAGGTAGGTACACCAGACGAGATATATCATGAGCCTCAATCTCTGTTTGTATCAAAATTTATGGGAACTCCACCTATGAATATTTTTAAAAGTAAAGTTTACGATAATGTTGCTAATTTATTTGGAAAAGAGATGAAACTTGATCGCAATATAAATGATAATGAAGTATATATTGGAATTAGACCAGAAGATATATACCTTGAACCTATAGAAAATAGCATAAAAATTGAGATAAATATTGATATGGTAGAAAAATTAGGAAGCGAGAGTCTAATATATGCGAACATTGATAATCATAATTTTATAGTAAAAACAAATGAAAAGATCAATAAAAGCCTAAAATCATTATATGTTTATATAAAGAATGAAAAAATGTATTTATTTTCAGCTAAAGATGAAAAACTGATTAAAAAACAGTAGAAATAAACTTGATTTATTTTAAGTTTTTGCCCAAGAACCGTCTCTATTATATTTTTCATAACAATATAATAGCATAAATATTTATTAAAAAGTGTAGTTATTTGCCTTTAATGAAGCATGCGTATAGTCACAAAATGGTTTATTTTGTGATGCTCCACATCTGCATATGCTAAATTTTTGTTTGTTTGCATTTGTTGACCATTTGTCTATTTGTGTTTCAACATTTCCTTTAACATTTATAGGACCATTTTTTATAATTTCTAGTTTTACATCTTTATATGTTTCGCAAGTTACATCACTGTTAAGCTCATATGATAGTGCACCTGATGGGCAGCTTTTAATAGAGTTTTTAACTTGTGCTATGCTATCGTTGTCTGGAAATATCCAATTTTCACTTGCATTTTTGTATATTTTTGGAAAATTTCTGACACAATTTCCCGCACCTGAACAGATAGATCTGTTGAAGATTATATTGATTTCTTTGCCATTATATCTTTGTATTATTTCATCTTCTAGTTCATTTTTGGAGCTAAATTCTACGGCTTTATGAATTCCATCGCAAAATGGCTGCTTTTTTGATTTTCCACAAACGCATAGAACAGTAGTCTTTTTTGCATTGATTGAATTTCCATTTGTGTCAAATAATACATTTTCATATATTTCTTTTTCGCCATCTATTTTTATTTTAACTGGTCCATTTGTGCTAAATTTGATATTCATACTCTTCATAGCAAGCCTTTTTTATCATTTGTTAGCATTATGGCATAAAGGTCATAAAAATTCAAGCTAGTTTGGTTTCTCAACTGACTTTACGCACTTTTTTCAAAAAGTCCTACTTAGCGTAACTTTAGCGGGTTGTAGGGACTTTGAAGCCCCTCTGCCATAATGAGCTTTACTCATTATGATGCGTAAGGTTAGCCTCTTAATTCTTATTTAATTATAATTAGCTATACTTTCTACTATGAAAGATGATTCGAGTTACATATTTATCTTGCGTTATATTGGTGACCTTTAAATCGACAATAGACTAGCTAGAAAGAAAAAACTTCATATTATATTTTCAACATCTCTTTATGGGATGAATTCAAACACAAAAGGGCATTCAAAATGGCAGAAGAATTATTGAACGGAACAGTAAAATGGTTTAACAGTGAAAAAGGTTACGGATTTATTGAGCAAGAAAATGGCGGCAAAGATGTATTTGTACACTTTCGTCAAATCAATAACCCAGGTTATGACAGAGTTTCTCTAAACGAAGGTCAAAAAGTAACTTTTACAGTTGGCGAAGGTCAAAAAGGCCCACAAGCTGAAAATGTAACACCACTTTAAAAACTTCTTGTTTGTAGGGTAAAAATTTTGCTCTACAAACTTTAACTATTAATATATTCACAACTACTTCATCTTATAAAATACTCATTTATTCATTAACTCCAAGAAAAGCACGATATGCAAATAGAAATCTAAGTCCACTTCAAATCAGATAGGAGTTAAAACAAAAAAGAGAGGCTCAAACAAAATTTACCAAAAATTTATTAGAACACATCGCTACAAATAATCCTTTTTATAACCAATTTAGAAAAGGAGATATGCATCTTGATACTTGGAATAGTGAAAATACAATTTTGGGCTCTATTGTGCGAACATTAGGCTTTTTATACTATTAATATTGTATATCATTGAGGATAGCGATACCTTGCACTCTTGAGATTAAGAGTGATTTTGCTTTTACATCTTTTAATTTTTCCCCTAAATGCAGGTCTGATATGATAGCTTTTCCTATGATATATCTTCCCGTTTTATCTCCTATTTGTGTTCTTAATCCCCATAAGTTTTGCAGTACCATGACCCTGTTTTGATTCTTGCCTATATAGAGCATTATGTGACCTTTTAGGTATATGAGAGTTCTAAATGCGATGGCTTTTTTTGAGATTATTTGCTCTTTTTCTTCATTGCTTTTTTCTTTTAGCGATATATACTCTCCCGCATCTTTTTGTGCTGCTGAGTTCCTTGGTAGCCAAACTCCAAAGAGCGACAAAAAGTCTTTTGTAAGAGATGAACAGTCTCTATCGCCAAGATATCCACCCCAGCCATATTTTTGCCCTAAAAGTTCATTAGCTGCTTGTTTTATATCCTCAGAGTCAAAAGCAAGCGGAAATTTTTTTGCTAAATTTTTTGGTATAACAAGCATTATTTTTTGGTTATTTTTTTCAAAACTATTTATAAAAGTGTATGAGTAGTAAAATTGCTTATCTTCACTGACCAAAGGAAAAAGTGCACCAAGGTTAGCATAAGTAAAAAACTTTTGGTGTTTGGCGTATATTGGTGCACCGTCTTTTATTATCACTATTTTTGGTGCATTTTCATACTCATCTATCTGGTTTTGGTTTAGTATAGCTATGCTGTTTGTTGGTATCCATCCAAAAGAGAAAGGATTTTGCACAAATGCCCAAGAGCCATCACTTGAATAGTGAGAGATGATCAATGGAGTGTCGATATGAATGCGTGAATTTTGTAGATAGTCAAAAGGATAACCCTCTCCTGCTTTTTTAAAATCTCTAAAAAATGGCTTGTTTGTGGGAAGGTTTCTGATTTGAGCATTTCTTGAAGTGATAGCATAGAGATTTGTTGTGTTGAAATCTTCAAAATTTGTAGATTTTATGATGGGCAATATCTCATTTATGCTCCAAGCTAGAGTATTTTCACTAAAAAATTTCTTATCTTTAAAAAAAAGTTTATTTGCCCAAGTAGCAATCTTTTTATTCACTTTTATAGAGTCAATATCCCAAGGCATATAGTAGTGAGAGTTGAATTTTTCTAACTCTACATGTAGAGGTTCTATGTTTTTTGCATAAGGGGCGATATCTTGTTTGTATTTTATAACTTTTGGCTCTTTTATGGCACAATTAACGAATAAAAAAGCAATTATAATTAAAAGTAAATTTTTCATAATAGGTATGATATCATATTATTTATAAAAGAGTATTTTAGCTCGAATTTTTTTGTATTTTTTAGATGTCATTTTTTTTATTTGCTCTTTTGTTAGTTTATATCCATCTACTATATTATTTGGAATTTGTAAATCTAGTGCTTCATAGCCAGTTTTTTGTGGATTTATGATAAGTGGGTTATTGTGACAACTCTCACATGATTTTGCATTTTTGCTTATAGTGTGAGGAGAGTAGGGGAGCCAAACTTCTATCTTTTTACCATCTATTTTAGATACATCATCAAGAATCATCTTGCCATTTTTATCTCTATAGCTTATGCGATACTGGAAAAGCGGGCGAACTATCATGATACGACCATCTTTTGAATTTGCTAGATTAAAGTGCTCCCATCTTCGATAGCGGTACCCACTGTACCAGATACCGTCTTGAAACTTATGAGTTATCCAATCAGGCATTTTAGGAGGAATTTTCTTTTTGCTTCGCAAAGCTTTTGTTAAAAAATTTGTCAGATAACCATCTTCTTGTAGAGTTAAATTTCTCCATTTTTTATAATCGTTTGTATCATCTCTAAAAACAGAGAGCTCATAAGAGTTGATATTCCAAGATGAGTGACAAGTGCTACAAGCTAGTTTTTTGTGAAAAGAAGTATGGTTTTTCTTGCTCAATTTTTTATGACAATCTGTACAACTTACTTTTTTTATGCCCTGCATATCATCTTTTTTATGACAATCAACACAGCTCATGCCTTTTTGAAAGTGGATATCACTACTTAAATGATGAAAATCTATACCATATTTCCTGGGTGGATATCGCCCATCTTTAGTAAGTGGTGCACGATAGCTTTTGTCATAATCTTTTGGAAACAATCCTAAATAATCTCCCCCCACAAACTCTTTATTGTGACAACTCAAACATTTACTCATACTTATCTTTTTTCTTTGACATTTACCATTTTTTTGATGTGGACTATGGCAAGCAAGACAGCTTGTTCCTCTGTTCATGCCTTTTTCTCCACTTGATTTGTTGCCTAGATGGCATTTTAAACATTTTCTTCTTAAAAAATCATCCACTAAGTCGCTAGGTTTTTTTATCTCTTTTTTTGGTAAGGGTAAAGTTTGAATTGTTACATTTGAATCTTTTATGCCCCATGCAACTCTTGTGATATTTATAGCTTTTTTAAGAGTGTAATGTATGCTTTTTTGACAATTTTTAGATGCTTTTGGGTGGCAAGTTGCACAACTATTTCCAGCCACTAAAAAGCTAAGCAGTATAAAAAGTGAAACAGTTATTTTAAACATGTTGTTTTCCCACTATAAAAAAGTTCTTTGGACCTGTTAAAATCTTTATATATCTTGTCGCTATAGCTATCATGACAAATGATACACTTGTAGGCTTTTACAATTTTATTAAGTTCTTGTTTATTAAAACTTCTTGCCTCTTTTCTTGATGTGCTTTGAAACTGTTTTCCTTTTGCAGAGACAAAGGCATCTATCGGATATGAAAAAGGCATACCGCTTTGAATAGAGTTGTAGATAGGTTCAAATGTAATATTTCCATCTTTTATATTCAAATTTCCTCGTCCAAGTCCCAAAGTTGCAGGATTAAAGTGACAATCTACACAAGTTCTAGAACCCTTTTGGGTAGTATGCGGATCCCAGCCTGCCATCGCTATAGAGTGAAATTTTTCAATTTTATTTGATTTAAAGATGGTTCCTATCACTTGACATCCGGGGGCAAAGGGCATTATTTTTTTATTGTAACCGATACCAAGACTTGGGCTCTCAAATCTTAGAAAACTTCTTAACTCTTGCCATTGTCCTTTTGTATTTCTCTTTTCTACCCAGTCAAATTGCTTTGCATTTTCAAAGTAAACTTCATGACAGCCATAACAACTAGGCATCCAAGATGAGTGACAAGCTGAACAATCTAATCTTTTGTGGATAGCTAGAGTATGATATGGTTTGTCACTCATTTTTTGTATAGAGAACTTTTTACCGTCAATTTTTCTAAAAAACAGAGTTTCATTTCCATCTTTTTGTATATTGTAAAGTGGCGAGTTAAATTTTTTGGTATAGGCTATTTCTTTGGCAACTGGTACTTTTTCATTTGTTTCAGCCAATGTATTAGCAAGGTTATTTGCTTTCTTAAATTTTGGTTTGTGGCAGTCTTTGCACTTTATATCTTCGGCTTCTTCCATATGATAATGTTTTTTACCATCTCCCATCACCCCTTTTTCACTATGACAATCTATGCAACTCATGTTTGCAATTTTGTGATGGATATCATCTGGAAGTTTATAATAAAATCTTCTATTATCGCTCATTTTATGTGAAAAGTTACCGTGTTTATAAGGTGTACCATACCCCTCACTTTCAAAAATTCCCTCATATGATAAGCCTATTCTGTTTGAGCGATTATGGCATTTTAGACAGTTTTTAGTAGGGATTTTAGTAGTAAAAACTGCATGATGATTTTTGTTAG
>JAADIZ010000089.1 GCA_013151055.1 Campylobacterota bacterium | reverse complement strand
CATTTAAACCATCTAACTCTATATCTATCAAAACATTATTTACTGCCATAGCAATTATGCTAATTGGTTGCCTCCATTGGTGAGCTATCATACCTATCATTTCACCCATAGCTGCATTTCTTGATTGAGCCAAAAGGAGTTGGTCTTTCTTTTCGATTTCTTCTTGCATTAAGATTCTTTTTTTAATTTCTATTTCTAATTCATCCCTTGAGGCGGTTGTTCTTTTTAAATCTTTTAGCATATCTCTAAAAGAGACGGCTAATTCTCCTACTTCATCGTCTGTTTCTGGTTCTATTGAGATTTCTCTCTCTCCTTGTCCAACCCTATTTGCAACTATACTCAATCTTTTTATAGGTGAGCTTATTTCTTTTATGATAAAGAAAATCAATAGTGCCAAAAATATGATAAAAATAAAACTTATGATAATAATACCTTGTATATCATCCAAAACCCCATCCCAAATCACTTTTATATTTTGACTAACAACCAAATTCCAAATTTCATCATCACTGCCCAAAGTATGGTCTATACTTTGCACTTTACCTCCAAAGATTATATTTTTGTTATTTATGGAAAATTTTATAGGGGCATATGATATCATTTTCATACTACCGTTGATTTTTAAATCTATCATGCCTTTTTTTCTTGCTTTTAACTTTTCTACAAGAAGAGGGGATATTTTTGTACTAAGCACAGGAGTATTTTCTTCCATAACAATCAAACCTTTTGTTCTAACTACTTTTGCTACTCCTATATTTTGTGTGTTAAATTCTATTATAGTTTTCAACAAAAGAGATTGGACATCTATATTTGCTTTTAATATACCTATGATTTTTCCATTTTGCTTTACAGGCACTACAATACCCAAAACATAACCTCTCACACTATCATCATATCCTCTATCATCAAAAAAATAATTACCTTTTCCTTTAGCATAAGATATTTTCCACCAATATTTTTTAGCATGAGCTAAAGTTGTAAGCCTATTCGTTGTAGCAACTAAAACTCCATATTTATTTGTTATAAATATCTCTGCATAAACGCCAGGAAGTAGAGCTTGCTGTCTCTTTAGATAAAGTGCTAGTTTATTGTTTGTGTATCTTTTTATAAAGGTGTCTTTTGCATCTTTTGTATTCATCCATCTTGCATTTAACCCTAAAATTTTTTTCTCTCTTACTGCTTTTGGAAGTTTTCCAAACTCTTTATTGCTTTGCAAAAGTGTTTTTTTAACTATGTCAGCACTTTGGAGAGTTTTTGCTATATCCAATTTATCTAACAATTTATTTTTAATATACGAAACCAAATCCGCACTGCTAAATTCTAGTTTATTCTTTGCCTCTCTTAATCTATCTTGAAATAGAAAATTACCATAATAAAATATAGCTGCAGTAAAAGTAACAGTAGATATGGCTGTCACTATGATGGTTATCTTGTATCTTAGCTTCATCTTTTGCCACTCCTTCTGTCCCAAGAACCAAAAAACAGTGGCAATACAATTTCTAAAGAGATACCATTACCATAATTATATGCTTTAATAGTTCCTTGTAAATGTTTTTCTATTATGGTTTTACTCATGTACAGTCCTAAGCCTGAACCATTTTTTTTCTCTTTTGTGCTAAAGTATGGCTCAAATATTCGCTCAACCATATCTTCTTTAACTCCACCAGCATTATCTGTGATAACTATACTAACTCTATTGTCGTATCCTCTAATTTCTATTTTTATGACTTTTTTTATATCTTTTATCTCTTCATATGCCTCTTTTGAGTTGTTTAAAATGCTTAAAAATACTTGGATTAACTCTCTTGAGTAGGTAGTGATATTTTTTTCATCTTGAAAATTGTGAATTATCTCTATACTGCGACTTATAAACTGTTTTTCAACAAGCCTTATGGCTTTATCCAAAATCTCTGAAATTTTTACTTTTTCAACTTTTTTATCTGTTTTAAAAAAGTTTCTAAAGTCATCTATAGTTTGGGATAGAAAGTTTATTTCGTTTATTATCTCTTTAGACTCCTCTTTTAGTGCATTTTTATCGTTGATATCCAACTCTATATCTATCACGATATTGCTTGCTGCCATTGAAATGACACTTAGTGGTTGTCTCCATTGGTGGGCTATCATATTTATCATTTCACCCATTGCAGCTTGCTTGGATTGAGCTATGAGAAGCTTTTGATTTTTTTCTAATTCATCTTTTACTCTTAGTATTTCAGTAACATCTGCAAATATTATAAAGTATCTCTGCTTTTCATCAAAATCAACAATGCTAGAAAAAACTCTAAATATATACTCATTATCATCTTTTTTTAAGATTGCAAAATGATCCATATCTGGTCTTGCAATTATATAATCCATCCAGTACTCATTTTCAATGTAAGCACTAAGATATCCTTGCCTTGGCACAAATAAATCACATATGCACTTATACTTCTTTTTAAACTCTTCAAGTGAAGAAAACCCTGTAAAGTCATAAAATTTATCATTTACACTCTCCATCTCTCGTTCTATTAGAGAAATTGTTATATTTGGCAAACTATTTAATAGTGTTGTTAAGTAAGTTTCTCTTTGTGTTAATTCATTTGTAAATCTTTCATAAACTTCATGTAGTTGTACACTAATCTCTGCCATATAATAATTTATGAGAAAAATAATACTAGCTAAAAAAAGCACAAACAGTACAAATCCGTACATTCTTATCTCATTTTGATAGTTTTTGCTTTGTGTTATATCCTCAAGAAAGATAAATTTTCCATACTCTCCGCCACCATATTTTTTTATACTATTCATATGCAAAATATAAGTTTTACCTTCAAAATTAACTTCAAAACGCGGTATAAGTTTAATTTTTGTTGGAAATAATTTTAAAAGTTTATCATCCTTCTCATATGTATCGCTTTGCAAATAATACTCACCTATATGAAATTTCATAAAATTATGATGTAGCACTAAGTTTTGCTTTTTAATAAACAAATAACCTCTCTCATCCAAAATCCTCTTTGCAGTTAAAACAAAATAATCTGGATTTATTCCTATCTCTATAGATGCTATATATTTTCCATCTATATATATTGGCATCATAAGTCTATATGAATTTGCATATATTCCACTCTCAAATCCTTCTACAAATTTTTGATTCGTTATAGAGTTTTTTACCATCTTTCTTTTATTGTCTAACCTATCTCCATATTTGCGTGGATTGTGAATTCTTAGAAAAGAGGTACCATCTGATTTGATAATTTGCATGACATCTATAAAAGGATTTTGTTTTTGTAAAAGTACATATTTTGGTTTGAGTATCTTATACACAGCTTCTCTTTTGCCAAGCGATATATTGTGTTTGAGCGTATCATCTAATAATATCTCATAAAGTACGTCTTTGTAGTGCTGTATAGTTCTTTCTTGAATCTGCTTAAGAACTCTGCTTGTAAAATTTTGATACAGTTTTGCATCGTATTTAAAGTATTTATTTTGAGAATAGAGTACAAAAAGTATCAAAATAATAGAAAGTAATAGAAAAAGAAATATAAAAGACCTTGTAATTTTCGCTTTTCTCTCCCTTGTATCTATCAATGTTTTCATAACAAATAAACATCCTCTATCAAATCTCTACCATACTTTAAATTTTCGAACCAAAAGAGAAATTTTTGATAATTTTCATTTTGCATTTTGCAATCCCTTAAATTCTCTTATCAATGCCATCTGTCTTTTTGCTACATAGTCAGTCAAAAGTTTTTTTATATTTACATTTTCATCAAATAAAATCACTATCTCATAATCATCTTCTCTTTTTTTAGTTTTAAAAATTTTACCTTTTAGATTTAATTGCAAGGGCTTCTCTATCGAACCAATAACAATTTTTAGCATTAAAGATGCACCCTCTTGAAATCTAGCTGGAAGTGCTAAAGCAGATATATTACAACCCTTAATGCTAATCTCTGCAATTTTAAAGCTAACATTAATTTTTTGTGCATTTTGCATAATCTCTATAGTGCTTGTCTCTTCTGGCTCCACTCTTACAAATTCTTGAAATGAAGGCAAAGAAGGTGTAAATGTAAAATTTTTCAAAACAGCTTCGTTAGTTTCAAAATTTATACTATCTAGTTCACAAACAACAGCCTTTGATAATATTTCTGACTCTATGATAGTTTTCTTATTGATATATAAAGCCCTCTGTTGTAGATATGTAGTTTTTATTCTAATTTTATCTTCATTTACTTCAATCAAATCTGCTGCATTTGATATGCTTAAACCTTTGTATGAGTTAAAAAGCTTTATCTTCGACCTGTTTCTTTTTATCACTTGTAAGAAATGGATTGACCTTTTTTTATCAAATTCGTATTGCTCTTCTTCTGTAAGATTTGTGTCTTCATCTTCTAGTAGTCCTAATTCAGTTATATCATTAAAAGAGATTATATAAAATTCATCTTTATTTGGCACCTTGGTAGCTTTGAGTACAAAATGTCTCTTTTCATCTTTAGCATTTTTTATCAAGGTATTGTGGAGTTTTCCACTATTTCTTTTTATAATTTCTAGCCAATCTTCACTATCTTCACAAGATAAAAAATCCTTATGAGGTATAAATACTTTAGAAAAATTTTCGAAAAATTTTCGAAAATCATCTATATTTTTTTGCATAAAGAAATCTAAACATTTTTTATTTACTATTTGCAACTCTCTATTTTGCACCAACATAAGCATATCGTCTTGATATTCAAAGCTATCGCCTACATATTGATCAAAAAGTTTTCTATTTTTGACTTCATTTATGGAAATAATAATATTATACAAAGTTTCAACAAGAGTGTCTATAAGTATCGGTTTTTTTAAATAATCTGCGGTTCCAATTTTTATACACTCTAGTAATTTTTCTTTATCATCAAAAGCAGAAGTAATTAAAATCTTAGCGTCTGGATTCAAGTCTTTTATCTGCTTTGACATCTCTAATCCATCTAGCTTTGGCATTCTAATATCTGTGATAACTATATCAGGATTCTTCTGTTTAAAAAGAACTATTCCTTGCTCGCCATCTTCGGCTATATAGATATTTTTAAAGAATTTTCTAAAAATTTTTGATGCTTGCTTTCGGAGTCCAACATTATCTTCTACATACAATACGCTAATATCTTTTGCTAACTTTGCTAATGCCCTATATGAATTTTTACTGCTCATATTGTCTCCAAAAAAAATTGGGTTGATTAATACGCACCTATTATAACCATTTTCTCAATCTTATTCAATAAAATTTATCATTTCATTTTTAAAAATCTAAAAAAGTCGATATAATAGCTAAAGATTTTTTCCAAAGGGGAGTACATATGAAAAAAATATCTATACTGTTTTTATTATCAAGCCTATTTTTGGCAAGCGTATTAAATGCGGGACTCACACAAGAAAGAAGAATTCTAACTTCAACAAAAATTTTAAAGAATGCACTAAATCTACCAAAAACAGGTATAACGAAAGCACTTTTGCATAATGCAAAAGCTATAGCTGTTTTTCCAAATACTGTTAAAAGTGCTTTTTTTATAGGAGGTAGAATGGGCAAAGGAATCTTAAGTGTTAAAGATGCAAATGGAAAGTGGAGTGAACCAATTTTTATGTCGATTGACGGCTTGAGTTTAGGTATGCAATTTGGAGTTTCTTCAACAGATATAATAATGGTTTTTAAAACAGGCAGAAGTTTAGATGGCTTATCAGAAGGCAAAGTTACAATAGGACTAGATGCTGAAGTTGTAGCTTTTGCAAAAGGTGCCCAAGTATCTAGCAAAACAGATGGCAAACTTGCAGCTAACATACAATCTTTTGGAAAAAGCAGTGGTGCATTTGTTGGAATTTCGATAGGTGGAACAAGTTTAAATGTGAGTAATAATGATGATTTTGATTATTATGGTGATATCATATATGTAGGTGATATCATACATCATGATAAAATTAGAAACAAAAGTGAAGCAGCGAAATTCAAAAGTGTACTAGAAAGTTTTTAATATAAATAAATGAGTTTTTCAACAAGATTTTTATCTTTTTTTAGAGAAATATTTGTATATCATCACAAATCATTAGAGTTTCGTGCAAAAGTTTTTGCATCCATGATCGCTTCAAACAAAAAAGATGATAACATTGAATACGAGATACTAAGAAAAATAGCAAAAGAAATCTATAAAGATGAACACAGAATAAATGTCTTGGTTGAAACTACAAAAGAGTATGTAGAAAAGATTATAAATGTAAAAAGTTTAAATATAGACTCTTTAATCATAGATATAAACAAAGAAATACGCTTAAATCCTAGATTTATTCGAAAAATAAATATAAGACATCTTAAAAGTTTTTTAGTAGAAAAAAACCATACAAATGAAGATACGAATCTGCTCCAAAGAAGAATAATAGAATATTTTAAAAATGAAATGAAATACTCTAGGCAAAAATAAGTAAAAAATAAAATACAAAGAAAGAAGAGTTTTTCTGTACCATAAAGGTTTGTAATGTTTTCAATAAAACAAGAGAGTATGGAAATACTTCTTTTTATATATGGATTATCGTTTTTTGTACTAGGTATCTCTGTGCTTTTTTCAAGATCTAGAGATAGTGAATACTTTTTTGCAAACAAAATATGGCTTTTAGGTGTTTTTGCGATATCTCATGCATTTGAAGACTGGATATCTCTTTTTGAGTATATTCACCCCAAAGTTAAGTTTCCGCTTCTTGATTATATTCAATCATTTTTACTTCTTGTATCATATATATTTTTATTTGAATTTTCAAGATTTGTTATCAGAAAGAGTTTTTTAAAGTCTAAGCATAAAAACAAGCTGAGAGAACATATCATATATAAATTATACTATCCGCCTGCAATTTATACCCTCATAAGTATCGGCTTGCTATTTTTGATTTATTTGCATCCAACCATCAGCGGTATAAATGCTGCTATCAGATATACATATGGATTTTGGGGTGCATTTTTGCTAGGAGGTGGATTGTATCATTATGGTGATTCCCTAAAAAAGAATCAAAACACAAATACACTCAAATTATACTTTAAAATTTCAGGTGCAGCTTTTGCTGCTTATGCACTGTTTTCTGGTATCGTAGTTGACCCTATATCCTATTTTCCAGGCAACATAATAAATACTGAAACATTTATAAATATCTTTCACTTTCCAGTTCAAGCACTTCGAGGACTTTGTGCTTTAGTTATAGCGGCAGCTTCCATAAAAACTTTGGGAATATTTAGATATGAATTAGTAACAAAATTAAATGAATCCTATGAAAATATTAAAAGATTTAGCTCAAATGCATCTCATCAAATTAAAACTCCTCTAACAGCATTGAGACTTCAGATACATTTAGCTCTGAAAAAAAATAAAAATGTACAAGAGTATAGAGATTCTCTGCGTGCAATAGACAGCGAAATTGTATATCTTCAAGATATGGTAAGCAATCTTCTTTTGCTCACAAGAATTCAGAATATGAATATAAGAGAAAATTTTCAATTTGTGGAACTAGACGGTATAGTATTGGAAATATTTGAAGAGTACAGTGTGATAGCAAAAAATAAAGGTGTTGTTTTAGATATAAAAAATCTAGATTATATTCAGATAAAAGCTGAACCTACTCTACTGAGAATTTTAATTACAAATCTGATAGATAATGCTATAAAATACACACCTCAAGGCAAAAAAATTACCATATCCTTAATCAAATCTGTATTTCTAATAAGTGATGAAGGTATAGGAATACCACAAGATAAAATACCTATGATATATGATGAGTTTTACAGAGTAAATGCACCAGGAAAAACTCATATAAAAGGCTATGGTTTGGGTTTATCAATGGTTAAAAAGATTATAGAAATCCATAAGGCCAAGATAAGAATTAATAGCAAGGTTGACAAAGGGACCAGTATATCCGTAAAATTTAATTAAGAGTCTATTCTATAGCCTAACTTACGCACTGTTTTTATCAGTTTTACCTTATAGTTGCTGTCTATCTTGTGTCTTAGGTGGTGCATATAAACATTGATTATATTGCTACTTATATCATTCTCATTTTCCCAAAGCTGCTTTATGATAGTTTTAAGTTTTACTACTTTTCCTCTATTTTGCACTAATAATTCAAATATGCTGTACTCTTTTGGCGTTAATTCTATCAATTTTCCACCTCTTGTCACTTCTCTTTTGTGTATATCGATGACTAGATTAGCTATTTTTATATTTGGGTTATTATCGTAAGTAGCTCTTCTCATGAGTGCGTTTACTCTAGCTAGTAACTCTTCAAAGTAAAATGGCTTTGGCACATAATCATCTGCCCCGCTGTTAAGTCCAAGCACTCTATCTTCTAAAAATACCTTGGCTGTTAGCATAATGATAGGTGTTGTAAGTCCAAATTCTCTGGCTTTTTTACAAACTTCTATACCTTCAATTCCAGGAAGCATCCAATCCAAAATAATTGCATCATAACTATTTTTTCGCAAAAACTCCAATCCATCTTCACCATTATATACAACATCAACCGTAAAGTTTTCTTCCTCAAAGCCCTGCTTAGAATAATTTGCTATTTTTTTGTCGTCTTCTATTATTAAGATATTCATAAGTCTAATATTAACAAAATTTAATAAAAACAAGGTTAAACCTTAAGAAAAGTTAATCTAAACTTAAATGAACCTTAAACTAAATAGCTGTAAACTTTTGGTATCAAAACTTAAAAGGAGTTAGAGATGAAAAGTAAATTTACAAAATTACTATTATCAGCAGCGGTTATTGGTTTATTTGCAGGCGTTGGTGCAAATGCAAAAAATATGAATGATCAAGTTGTGCCTACAAAACACAATAAGAACATGACTTTAGGTCAAATTGCAGAAATTACACCAGGTCTAGGTACTGTTATGATTGAGTATGGTCACAGATTTTATATAGCATATTATGCAGCAAGAGCTGGAAACTGGGGACTAGCTAACTATGAAATTAAAGAGCAAACAGAAATCCAAGAAGTTGGTGAAGTTACAAGACCAGGTCATGCTGAAGCTTTAAAAGCATTTGAGCATACATATCTTGATCCAATTTTAGCAGATATAAAAGCAAAAGACTGGAATTCATTTACAGCTCACTATGCAGCAGCAGAGCAAGGCTGTAATGATTGTCACGCAGCAACTAATCATGCTTTTATCAAGTATAGATTACCTACAACTCCACCTGAATCAGTTCCAAGTGTAGTTTGGTAGAAAGAAATTAGTTTTAAAATTTGCCAGTAGTCACTATGAGCTACTGGCAAATTTATCCTCTCCGTGTCTTGGCATTTGCATTAGTATCTGCTATTAATTCTCACTTCGTTAAATATTTTGTAAATAAGTCGCTTATAAATTTAAAACCTAAAAGCAACTAATTCCTCTTCTAGAGTAAGAAAGGAGATTTTTCAAAATTAAGAATTTTTAATCCAAATTTTAGATAAATTTGAAAATGATTTTAGTATAATAGTATAGAGAATATAATGTTTTCTATTTTCTAATAAAACATTTATATATTATGATTTGTGAAAGTTATTTTAGATTAATTGTATCTTAAATTGTGGGTTTATTAGTAATCTGCAAGTAACCAAAAGGAATATTTTATGCTTAAAACTATAAAAGCAAAACTCGTAGCAACCACTTTGTTATTTTTTATCGCTGGTTCTATCATTTTGCTATTTTTCATATCGTATAACTCTAAACAAATTATAAAAAACTCAACTGCTGATAATATTGAAACTCTAAGTAGTGCTATATTTGTGAGTATCAGAACAAGTATGAATCTAGGAGATCCAAAAATAGTAGAAGACACTTTGGACACAATAAAAAAAATAGACGGCATAGATGAAATATCTATCTCCAAGTCAAAAAATGTAATAAGCATCTTTGGACTAAAGGATACTTTTACAAAAAATCCAAGCATAATTCAAGTATTTAAAAGCAAAAAACAGAAAATAATCGAACATGAAAAGGGATCTGGCACCCTACAACTTTTAAAGCCTCTGATCGCTACAAATATTTGTCTTAATTGTCATGCAACCTCAAAAAAAGGAGATGTATTGGGTGTTATGAACTTAACACTATCCTTGAAAAAGAGCAATAAAGAGATAAAAGACTTTGACTATATGATTTTAGCAAGCCTTATTGTATCGGCTTTTCTTGCCATTTTTGGGTTTTTATTTTTCTTTAAAAAAGAGGTTTTGCAACCACTAAAAACTCTTACTTTTAGAGTAAAAGATATTGCTACTGGTGATGGTGATTTAACAAAAAGATTAAACTTTAAAAAAGAAGATGAATTGGCAATTGCTGGAAATTGGGTGGATACTTTTATAAACAAAATGCAAAACTCACTTAAAGATGCTAAAAGCGTTAGCAAATACAATCTAGTCCTCTCTGACAAATTAAATAAAAATTCAAATGAAGTACTGAACGAACTTGATAAAAATGTTTCGTTAATGAAAAATATTGACGACATGGGAATTGGCATGAAAGATGTATTGGATAGTTCTGTAGTGAGTGCCCAAAAAAGCAAAGATGATATAGAAGAAGCTGATAATAACCTACAAAAAGTAAAAGATAGCATCACTGAAATGGCGAAAAAAATGCAAGTAGAGTCACAAACAGGCTTGGAATTAGCACAAAAAATAAAAGAACTCAACCAAACAGCCGAAGAGACAAAATCGGTTTTAAATAAAATTTCAGATATATCTGACCAGACAAATTTACTAGCACTAAATGCTGCCATAGAAGCAGCAAGGGCAGGAGAGCATGGTAGGGGATTTGCTGTGGTTGCAGATGAAGTTAGGCAATTAGCAGAACAGACACAAAAAGCCCTTGTGGAGATAAATGCGAGCACTAATGTAATGGTACAAGAAATAGCTAATTCAAGTGAAGCTATAAGCATAAATGCCAAAAATATAGAGAATTTAACATTAGATGCCTCATCTGCTAGTAGCGAAGTTGATATGACATCAAACATCATGAAAAAAGCACAGATAATCTCTGAACAATCACTTGTCGAATCTATAGAATTGGCACAAAATGTTGAAAAAGTGCTATCAGAGGTAAAAGTAGTTCATAAATCATCTAATGATAGCATAAAGATAGTTGACAATATTAAAGATGTGGCAAATCAAGTTAAAAATACAGCAAAAGATTTAAACAATAAACTAAACAGCTTTAAAACAGAGTAAATTGCATATGTTTAAGGGTGGAATCATATCAATTTTTGTCTTGATATGCATATTTACAACTTCTATTATTTCATATTTTCTTTTGCAAAACAACTATTTTGAAAGTAGTGAAATAAATTATACTTCTTCACTAAGAAGAGAGATAAAAAGTGAAATTAAAACACAAAAACACGACACTTTAGCACTAGCAAAAAATCTTGCATTAAATAAAAAACTGATTGATATCATGAAAAGTAGCAATTTTCAAGCTCTTTATACAAATACTTTTTTTGAAAACTCAAAAGAGTATTTTCATTATGAGAATATCAAAATTCATATAATAGGCAAAAAAGGTATCAGTCGTTATTTTTCTTGGACAAATAAAAACTTAGGGAAAGATGCTCTTATCAAGAGTGAAAAGTTAAAATCTATTTTTAAAAAGCCTCATTCATTTGTTGATATAAGTGTAAACAAATTTGGTATAGATTTTAGGGCAATTATGCCAATTTATGATAAAAACCACAATTTTTTAGGAGTTGTGGAGATAACTTCTACTTTTGAGTCCATCTTTAAAGAGTTACAAAACAATATGGTATATAGTATCATTATAATAAACAAAAAATTTAATAATTTGTTAAAAACATCATCAATAAAAACCTTCAAACAAAATTATATCATATCAAATCATAAGATAAATTTGGAGTTTATAGAGTTATTTAAAAAGTATAAAATCAATTATTTCACAAATATTAAAACTTACAAATTTGTACCAAAAACAGATGAGATAGTAGATGGGTACTATGTATTAAATATCCCTATTTTAAATTCAAAAAACCAAACTTTAGGCTATTATTTGGCTTTCGTGTATGATAGATTTGAATTAGCACAAAAAGGAATTGCTCTGCTTGGAATGATAGTTTTAATGACAATCATCTTCATAATTACAGTCTATTTGGTATTTAAAAAACATACAAAAGGCTTAAAACATATCTCAAATTTAGACAAAGAGGTTCAAAATCAAATAGATGAAAAGCTTAAATTGCTCCATATGGATACAACAACTAACTCATATAGAAAAATTAAATTTAAAGAGGATATCAAACAACATAAAAATAGTAATTCAGTAATGCTAAATATAAGAAATTTTAGCAAAATCAACGAAGCTTATGGATTTGACATAGGAGATATGATTCTCAAAATAACTGTCAAACGAATAGAAAATATACTACAAAGAAAAATATATAGAATTGCCTCAGATAAATTTTCATTTTTTTCGTATAATCATAAAAAAGAGATAAGAGCCATAAAACGGAAATTTATAAATGACTCTATGAAGATAAATGATGGGGCTATTAACTTGCGTATATCTTTTAGTTTTGGAGTTGTTCATACTAGAGAAGAAAATCTCCTTAGTAAACTATCAATCGCCACAAAAGAAGCAAAAAACTATCCTTTTTCAGATTTTATTTTTTACAAAAAAAGAGAGATTAAAGACAATTTTATCAAATACAATAGTTTGTTGTATGATGCAATTTTTATACAAAATGAAGCCCAAATTGTTCCGTATTTTCAAGGCATAATGAACAATACCACAGGGGAAATTATAAAATATGAAGCACTCGCAAGAATAAAAAGTAAAAATGAAATTTATAGTCCATTTCATTTTATAGATATAGCAAAAAATAGTGGCTTCTTACATGAAATAACAGAGATTATGATAGAAAAAAGCTATAAATATATTGCGTCGCTAAATAGAGTGGTAGAGATATCTATAAACATCACAGAAGATGATTTATTCACCCATAAACTAGAGGGGCATCTTCTAAAAATGTCTGATAAATACAATATAAATCCAAACAGAATAACACTAGAAGTTCTTGAGGGCATAACAGCAGACGGTGCAAAAAACAATATAAAACAGTTGAAAAAATTAAAAGAGGCTGGATTTAAAATAGCTATTGATGATTTTGGGATAGAGTATTCTAATTTTGAAAGAATTAGTGAACTTGACATTGATTTCATTAAAATTGACAAAAAATATATAAAGACAATTCACACAAATCCCAAAAGCTTAAAAATTACAAAAACTATCAACGATTTTGCCCATTCACTAGACATAGAAGTTATCGCTGAATTTGTTGAAAACGAGGATATACAAAAAATTGTAAAAGAGTTGGGAATAGAGTTTTCTCAGGGATATCTCTTTTGTAAACCAACACAATTTATAGACTAAAATTATCCCACTTTTGCAACAACTGGTGAAAATGCTTTTGTGCTAACTCTTACACTATCTCCAACTTTTAAAATTTTGGCTTCATTTGAATCTAAAACAATTTCTACTATTTGATTGTCTATCGCAATGACGGCAATGTGTAAGATATCTGCTTTATATATCTCTAAAATTCTGCCTCCAAATGAAAACTTTTGACTTCCGCTTGTTTTTAATAGTATCTCTTTTGGTGTTCCATATTTTTTCACTTTTCCATCTTCAATCAATGCCACGAAATCGCTCATTTTATATATTTCATTTGGACTGTGGCTCACCATAATCGTCGTAGTTTCAAAAATTTTATGAAGATTTAATATCTCCATTTGTAATTTTTCCCTCATTTGCATATCTAACGCAGAGAGAGGCTCATCTAAAAGTAAGACTTTGGGTTTTCGCATCAAAGCTCTGCAAATTGCAACTCTTTGTTGTTGACCACCTGAAAGCATCATCGAAGGTGTATCTTGCAATTGCAACAATTCAGTCATTTTTAAAAGCATATCAGCTAATTTTTCATCTTTTTTTGCAAATAGCAAATTTTCTCTTACGCTCATGTTTGGAAACAGTGCATAGTCTTGAAAAACAAAACCGACACTTCTTTGTCTCGGATGTATAAAAATCTTCTCATCAAGCCAATATTCATTTTCTATTTTTATATTTCCATTAGCCCGTTCAAGCCCAGCTAAAATTCTTAAAAGTGTAGTTTTTCCGCTACCACTTTTGCCCAAAATTGAGACAAAAGAGCCTTTTTTTATATCAAGGTTTATATCTAGCTTCATGTTGCCATTTGAGCCTTTTAAGTTTTTTATTATATCTATATTTATCATCTCATTAATCCAAGATTTTTTTGTTTATAATTAAAGATATAAACCAAAAGTAAGACTACAAAACTTATAGCTACCATGATAGCCGAATATACATGAGCGCTGTGATAGTCCAATGTTTCAACAAACTCATATATGGCGATAGAAGCGACTTTTGTTTCCTTAGGAATGCTTCCTCCAACCATCAAAACTACACCAAATTCACCAATAGTGTGTGCAAAAGTGATGACTATGGCTGTTAGAAGTGAAGATTTTATATTTGGAAGAGCTACTTTTAAAAGAGTTTGAAAACTACTTTTTCCACATAAATATGAAGCTTCTATCAAGGATTTTGGAAGTGATTCAAAACCACTTTGCAAAGGCTGGAGCATAAATGGAAATGAATACAAACAACTTGCAATCACCAACCCGTAAAAGTTAAAGACCAACTTTATGCCTAGCCATTCATTTAAAAAATTACCAATAAATGAATTTTGTGAAAGAGCATATAAAACATAAAAACCAAGAACTGTAGGAGGCAAAACAATTGGCAAAGCAGTGAGTGCCTCATATATTGGTTTTAGCTTTGATTTGCTTTGCGACAATTTCCAAGCTAGTGGCAAAGCTACTATAAAGAGTATGATACTTACTATGGAAGCTAGTTTAAAAGATAAGATAAATGGCTCAAAATTATATCCCATCTTTTACCTTTACAATTGATATTTCACTCGCCTTTATCATCACTACTGCATCTTCACCTTTGCTTAAACCCATCATGTCGTAAGCTTTTCTAGTGATAAGTGACTCAAAAGTCCCAATATCGCTTTCTAACTTCACAGTAACCAAAAGTTTGCCTATATCCAAATATATTATTTTTGCAAATATTTGATTTGTCAAACTTATCTCTTTTATTTTATTTTTTGCTATTAGGACAAAAGAGGGTTTTATTCCTAAAATAACTTTCTTGTTTATTTTCACATTTTTTGGTAATTCAAGTGCCATCATAGTAAACTCTTCATTTTTTGCAGTAAAACTCACTATATGAACAGCTCCATTTGCTTGTATTTTTTTTACTGTAGCTTCTATTTTATTCATGAATATCCATACTTTTTAAATACTTTTTTTGCTTCTTTTGAGAAAATAAAATTATAGAATTTTTTTGCATCATTTATATTTTTACTCTGTTTTATGATGATAATACCCTGTTTTATAGGAGTATAAAGATTTTTATCTACTTCAATCCAATTTTTATATTTTTTATATTTTTTCATTTTTGAGCTATATAATGAAGATTTTGCAACAAAACCTAAATCCGCCGCTACAATTGCGTATTGAACAGTTTGTGAAACACTTTGCCCATAAATAAATTTATCTTTTACTTGATTATAAACTTTTTTATTTTTTAAGGCTTCTACAGTTGCCTTTCCATATGGAGCAATTTGTGGATTTGCAATGGCTATTGTTGAAATAGACTTATCTTCTACAATACTAATTCCCTTAGTAAAGTTTCTTTTTTTGACACTAAAAATAGCCAAAGAGCCTTGTGCATAGACTTTTGGAGCAGATATAGCTAAACCTCGAATAAACAAATCTTGTGGGTATTTCATATTTGCAGACATAAAAATATCAAAAGGAGCCCCATTTTTTATCTGAGCATTTAACTTCCCACTACTGCCTAAAATTATACTCACTTTTATATCTGGATATTTTAAATTAAAAGCAGAAACAAGATTATTCATGGCAAAACTAACATTTGCAGCGACTGCAACTTTTATATC
>JAADIZ010000085.1 GCA_013151055.1 Campylobacterota bacterium | reverse complement strand
TATAATTGCTTCATCTTTTGAACACTTTATATAATCAAAAATTTTGGAATTTGTAACGCTTTTATTTTCTAAAAAATCAATCAAATATCTCACTATTTTGCAAAATCTCCTTTAGCAATCTGTTCTTTAAGAACTCTTTTCAAGACTTTACCGGTTGCATTTTTTGGTAACTCTTCTACTATATATATAGATTTTGGAAGCTTAAAATTTGCTAGATGGGATTTTAGATATTTTTTTATCTCCATTTCTTTGAGACTTATATCTTCTTTTGGCTGTATAAAAGCCACTACCTCTTCATCATTTGTTTCACTTTTAATACCAACGACCGCGGCACTATCCACTCCTTCAAATTTTGCTATCCACTCTTCAATCTCTCGCGGATAAACATTTATACCTTTTGAGATAATCAAATCTTTTTTTCTATCTACTATATATATGTAACCTTCATCATCTTTTTTTCCTAAATCACCTGTCTTTAGCCATCCATTTATGATAGTTTCATCAGTAGCATCAGGGCGATTTAGATACCCTTGCATGACATTATCACCTTGTACTATGATTTCGCCTATATCACCATTTGGCAACTCAACCATCTCTTCATTAACAATTTTAACAATGTAGCCAGGAAATGCGGGACCGACACTAAGTGGCTTTTGTTTAGCGAATGTATTTGCAGATACCACAGGGGAGCATTCACTAAGACCATACCCCTCTATCAAGGCAGATTTTTTAAATTTTTTATCAAATTCATTTAATGAAGCTTCACTAAGAGGAGCGCCTCCTGAGATAAAGAGTCTGACTTTGTTAAAAAACATAAAATACCAAGGAATTTTTGCTTTTAAAAGAGAGTTATAAAGAGTTGGAACTCCTAGAAATACTGTTACTCTTTTTAAAAGTACTTGTTTTAAGACATTTGCAAAAGGGAAAACTGATTTGATAATAACCATAGATGCACCAGCAAATAGAGGCAATAAAACTGTAGTCGAAAGTGTAAAGGAGTGAAACATTGGTAAAAATACGACAAATCTATCCTTGTCTGTAACACCAAAAACCTCAATCGCACCAACAGAGTTTGACAAAATATTTCTAAAACTAAGCATGGCACCTTTTGGGTGACCAGTAGTTCCAGAAGTATAAATTATACAAGCTAATTCGTCAAGCGTGGGAAGACTTTCAGGTTCATTATCTCCCAATGCGGTAGCATCCATTTCAGCAAAACTGTAGTTGTTTTCATCTAAATCATCATATTTATCTGTCCAAACTATCTTTTGAATTTTTGTAGTTTTAAGTAAATCTTTTGTCTCTTTAGCAAAAGAGGGGGCACAAATCAAAAGTTTTGCTTCACAATCATTTAATATATACTCAAATTCGCCTTTTTTTAAAAAAATATTGATTGGTATCGCAATTGCTCCGATTTTGGTAATAGCAAAAAATGATACCACAAATTGGATAGAGTTGCCAATAATCATGGCAACTCTATCTCCTTTTTTTATCCCACTAAATTCTAAAAACCTAGCGAAAGTATCTATATCTTGCTTTAGCTTTAAATTAGATAGCTTTGTATCATCCATAAATAGAGCAATCTTTTTAGGATTATTAGAAGCATTACTGGCAATAATCTCATAAAAATTTTGATACTTATATTTAAGCATACTAGAACCTATATTTGAATGAAGCTGTCAATAGGTGAGCTCCACCATCACTGAATGTTCCGTTTAGCTTGCCAAGAGCTGCACCTTGTGCAACAGTACGACTTTTTTTAGAATCATATAGATAAGAAAGTCCTATCTTCATCTGTTTATTTATTTTATATTCAAAGCCTACCGAATAGAGTTTAGCATCAGAATCAGGAAGTTCAAAAGCTAAGGTATTGTCTGGAACAGGAGATTTATCTACAGCAAAACCAGCCATTAATTTTAACTTATCGTTGTATTGGTGAGTTATACCTAAACGATAAGCATTAACATCTTTCCAATTTTTAGGCTTTGGAGCACCCAAAGTCGCTTCAACAGTTGCATCAGCATAATTAAAATCTAGATTTTTATAGCTAGACCAATATGTTCTTTCATACACAAGTTCAATTGTTGTTTTATTAAATGAGTATGCTGCAGCAAAAGTCAATGCAGCAGGTAGTGGAATTTTTACACTAGCATCTGTATCATAAAGATATGCACCAATATGTCCATTTGCATTACCAGTAATGGTTAAATCAACTTTTGAGCGATATGTAGAAGAAAGGGTTAAATCTTCAATTGGTTTATAACTAAGAGCAAGATTATACCCAAAATCTACCGAGTTTCCTTTTAAATCTTGAACAACAGCCGCTGATGTAGCTTTAACTATGCCGCTTGTATAAACTCCTCTCAACCCGAATCCAACTGCAAACTTATCATTTATTTTATAACTTGCAGTTGGATTTAGCTCCAAAACTTTTAATGTAAATTCTTGAGCACTTGATTTTGGGAATGCATCACTCCATTGTTTTGAGAGTCCTGCGGGAGCTACAAATGACAAACCAAATCTCCATTTATTATATTCAGAAGACATATAATGAAAAGTTGGTACATAAAAATTTTCTGTATTTGACTTTGCATCTGATGCTGAAACACCAACTTTTGAGGGAAAACTCCCATTATCAATATATGTAACTTCTGGAAGCCTTATATATGTAAATACTATCTCCAAATCAGACCCACTTCGGCTGAAAGCCATATTTGCTGGGTTATAATAACTCGCATCTGCTCCTTTTGCATTTGCCACATATGCTGCACTTAGTGCCGTAGAGTTTAGCGACTGTTCTGGTATCTTGTAACCCGCTCCAAACAGAGTTGCAGCACTTAAACTTAGTAGCCCAGCTATTTTGATGTACTTCTTCATTTTCATCCTTTAAGGTTTTTTTATTAGCGAATACAAAAGCTCAATCTCCTGAGACCATATATCACTATTTATGGTTTCTAGTATCATGGGGATATCATAAATTCTTTCATCATTCATGATAAATCTAAAAGCTTCTAAGCCAATT
>JAADIZ010000141.1 GCA_013151055.1 Campylobacterota bacterium | reverse complement strand
TGGGTTAAAATAAGGAACTGTCATGAGGTATCTACTGAGTTTAATTTTTGCTTTCAATGTGCTTTTTAGTGCTAGTTTTGTTTATCCAAACTTCAAACAATGTTACAATAAAGAGATAAAATCAATAGTATATTTTGGAGATACAAAAGCCATAGCTATCTCTGGACATTATGCTGTGACATACTCAAAAACTAAACCAAAGTACCATTTTGTTAAGCATGATCCATTTTTAAATCTATATCTTTTTTATAGCAAAAAATTACTTCATCCTATAAAGTTAAAAAACACAGATAAACTGAGCCTAGGTGAATGGCTAGCAAGTATTAGTGAAAACTCCTTGTATACTGGAAACTTTGCACAAAGAGGTGGGGGACTGGATATATATTTTAAACAAAATAGCAAAACACCACCAAATAGTTTGATTTCATGTTTATGTTGTCAAGTCTATGGTATCGGCATTGGAGATGGAAAATTTATATCTTCAAATTTACTAAAAAGATTTTTAAATTCCAAAAAGGTTTTTTATGGAGATATTGGTGCTAGATTTTCAAAACTTGGTGCAAAGGTGATTGTCTCTTCAATAAACCCTCTTTTTAAGAACCAAAAGTTAAAAGTGGGAGATATCATAAAAAAAATAAATAGCAAAAAAATTACAAGAGAAGAGGAAGCTAAAAACTTGATTTTGTTTCAAAAGAAAAATCAAATAGTAAATATAAAATTTTTAAGAAAAAATACTTTGCACTCAGTCAAAATAAAAGTTCAAAAAAGATTTGGTGGAGGAGAATTGAGTGACTCTTTTTTAGAAAGCAGAGGTTTGTATCTTGATAAAAAGTTAAAAATCATCAAAATAGTAAAAAACTCTTTTGGTGCCAAAAGTGGCTTGCATATAGGAGATAAACTTATGCAAGTAGATAGAATTAGTGTGGAAAATTCAAGTGATATAAGAAAAATATTTTCAAAAACAGATAAAAAAGAGATCAATTTACTTTTTGATAGAAATAATTTCCAGTTTTTCATTAAGGTTAACATGTGAATCAAAATGAGATAATTTTAAGAGATTTTGAACTCTATCTAAATTACAATCTTCCCTCAATCGAAGGTTTTCACCCGCATTTCCAAAAAGCTTTGCGAGAGATATTGCAAGCTGGGGGAAAGCGTTTTAGACCGATGTTGCTTTTGAGTATAGTAGATATCTGCTCACCGCTTTTAGTTAAAAATTCCTATCCTGTAGCACTAGGACTCGAAATGCTTCATACATACTCGCTAATTCATGATGATTTGCCAGCGATGGATGATGCAAACCTGAGAAGAGGTCATCCAACTTTGCATGTAACTTATGATGAGGTGACTGCGATACTAGCAGGGGACGCTCTAAATACTGATGCTTTTTATAAGATATCAACTGCACCACTTAGTGCTCAAATCCGTATCGAATTAGTTAAGATTTTAGCACAAAATGGCGGTAGTGGTGGGATGGTCATCGGTCAAGCGATTGATTGTGAATTTGAAGACAAAATTCTCAGCCAAAATCAACTAGAGTTTTTACATTTCAATAAAACAGCCAAGCTCATAGCAGCATCGTTGCTCATGGGAGCGGTTATTTGTGAATTAGATGAAAAAAGTAAAACTGCGATATTTAATTTTGGACTAAATTTAGGGCTTTTGTTTCAAATTCAAGATGACATAATAGATGCAACACAAAGTTCCCAAGAGGCAGGAAAACCAACTAAAAATGACGGAAACAAAAATTCATTTGTAAATCTTTTAGGATTAGATGATGCTTTAAGATACAAGAAAAAAGCACTCGAAGCTTTACATATGGAATTAAAAAAATTAGATAAAAAATTAGCTGATAGGCTAAATGTAATAGTAAAAGGATATTTTAATGGATGATTTAGGAATGTTAAAAAAACAAGCAGATACGATTAGATTTTTATGTGCAGATATGGTGCAAAAAGCAAATAGCGGACACCCTGGAGCTCCCATGGGATTGGCAGATATAATCACAGTTTTAAGCAAGCATTTAAAACATAATCCAAAAAATCCAAAATGGCTAAATAGGGATAGATTGGTTTTTAGTGGAGGTCATGCATCTAGTTTGATTTATTCATTTTTGCATTTAAGTGGATATGATATCAGCTTAGAAGATTTGAAAAACTTCAGACAATTTGAAAGCAAAACTCCAGGACATCCTGAGTATGGCGATGTTCCAGGTGTTGAGATAACCACAGGACCACTTGGGCAAGGTATCGCCAATTCAGTTGGTTTTGCGATGGCAGAAAAGATAGCCCAAAAAAAGTTAAATAGTGAAACTGCAAAAATCATTGACCATAAAGTTTATGCACTTTGCGGAGACGGTGACTTAGAAGAAGGCATCAGTTATGAAGCTTGTGCACTAGCAGGACATCTTTGTCTTGATAATTTAGTGATGTTTTATGATTGCAATCATATCACCATAGAAGGAGACACCAGTTTAGCTTGGAGTGAAGATGTAAAGATGAGATTTGAAGCACAAGGCTGGCAAGTTTCAAGAATTGATGGACATAATTACGAAGAGATAAATGAAGTTTTAGAAAATGCAAAAGAGCAGAGTAAACCATATCTTATAATAGCAGATACAATTATAGCAAAAGGAGCAATTGGACTTGAGGGAACAAGTGCAGCTCATGGAGCACCTCTTGGAGTGGAAGTTATAAGAGAATCAAAACTAGATGCAGGGTTCAATCCTGAGGACGAGTTTTTTATAAGTGAAGATGTGAAAGCTAGATTTGAGTGTGCAGTCGAAAAGGGTGATTTAGCAGAGCGAGAATGGAAACAACTTTTAAACGAAGTACCTTATATTGAGCAAAATGAAGCATTAAAAGCACTTTTAAATCCTGATTTTTCAAAAATTACTTGGCCAAAGTTTGAAGATGACAGTATGGTTGCGACAAGAGATAGTAATGGACAGATTTTAAATGCGATAGCAAGAGCAGTTCCAGGATTTATCGGAGGAAGTGCAGATTTGGCACCATCAAATAAAAGTCTACTAAAAGATATGGGCTTTTTTCCAACAGGTAGAAACATACATTTTGGGATAAGAGAACACTCCATGGCTGCCATCACAAATGCTATGGCACTTTATGGCTTGTTTATCCCTTTTAGTGCTACATTTTTTATTTTTAGTGATTATCTAAAGCCAGCGGCTCGTCTTTCAGCTTTGATGAAAATTAGAAACTTTTTTGTCTGGACTCATGATAGTATTGGAGTGGGAGAAGATGGACCAACACATCAGCCAATTGAACAACTAAGTCAATTTCGTGCAATGCCAAATTTTTATACTTTTCGCCCAGCAGATGCAAGTGAAAATGTAGAGTGTTGGAAAAAAGCATTGAGTATGAAAAATTCACCATCAGCTTTTGTGCTTTCTCGTCAAAAACTTCAAACGCTAAAAGCAGGCAAGATAGAATTTGGAGAAGTTGCAAATGGTGGATATCTAATCAAAAAAAGAGATAATGCAACACTGACAATCATAGCAAGTGGTAGTGAACTTATGATTTCACTCAAAGCTGCTTGTCACCTAGAACTCGCAGGAATAAATGCAAATGTAGTAAGTGTCCCTTGCTTTGACCTTTTTGTACAGCAGAAAAGAAGCTATATAGATAAAGTTATAGACCCTAATACAAAAGTTTTAGCAGTTGAAGCAGCTAGTGGAATTGAATGGTATAGATTTGCTGATGATGTACTTGGCATGACGAGTTTTGGAGCATCTGCACCAGCAGATGAACTTTTTCAAAAGTTTGGTTTTACTATAAAAGGTATCAAACAAAGAGCCATGTCTTTGATGAATAAAGAGTATGTTGAAACTGAATCAAAATGTGAGAAATTATAAGACAATGAAAACCATAGGGTTACTCGGTGGTTTAAGTTGGGAGAGTAGTTCTAACTACTATAAGATTATAAATAGTTATACAAACGAGCTTTTGGGTGCTCACAATAATGCAAAATCCGTGATGGTTACGGTAAATTTTGAAGAGGTAGAAAAATTTAGACGAGCAGATAGGTGGGATGAGGCAACTGAGATATTGATTCAAGCTTGTAAATCACTAGAAAATGCAGGGGCTGATTTTATAGTGATTTGTACAAATACTATGCATAAGCTTTTGCCAAAAATATCTCCATATATAAAGATTCCATTTCTTCACATCGCTGAGGCAACTGCAAATGAAATAAAAAAAGATAGCGTTAAAAAAGTCTTACTAATGGGTACAAAATTTACTATGCAAGAGGATTTTTATAAAAGTATTTTGGAAGATTTTGGAATCGAAGTTGTGATTCCAAATCTTGAAAATATGGACTTTATCCACAAAGTTATATATGATGAGCTTTGTTTAGGATATGTAAAAGAAGACTCAAAAAATGTTTTTAAAAACATTATAAATGAAACGCCGGATATCCAAGGTGTTATACTAGGTTGTACAGAAATAGGAATCTTAATCCAACAAGATGATGTAGATGTCAGAGTGTATGATACCGCCATCATTCATGCAAAAGAAGCTGTGAAAAAGGCGATATGAAAAAAAATACAATAATATTTGATTTAGATGGAACTTTGCTTGATACTTTAGAAGATATCGCAATTAGTACAAATCTTGTTTTGGAAAAGTTTGGAAAAACCCCTATTCCCGTACAAGATTATAGATATTTAGTGGGCGAGGGTGCTTTAAAATTGATGCAAGATATCTTGCCTGATGCTAGAGAAAAAGAGATAAAGGAAGCTTTGGCATTGTATGAAAAAATTTATGCTCTAAGATATGATGAAAATACAAAATTATATGATGGCATAAGCAAACTATTGACATTTTTGCAAAAAAGAGGCTTTAAGATGGCAATTCTATCAAATAAGCCAAACAGTTTTACAAAACTTTGTGTAATCAAATACCTTAAAAATTGGAATTTTGATGCAGTTTATGGCATACGAGAAGGGATACCAAGAAAACCAAGCTCAGCAGGTGTGGAAGAAATTTTAAAAGAATTACAAGTCAAACCGCAAGATTGCTTGTTTATAGGTGATACTAAAATCGACATGTTAACTGCAAAAAGTGCAGACATAGACTCGATCGGAGTTTTATGGGGCTTTAGAGATAAAGAAGAGTTAGTGGATAATGGAGCAAGATACATAGCAGCCCATCCAAAAGATGTCATGAGATTGGTCGCAGAGTTATGATTAAATTTTATTTTTAAGTATATAACCAAACAAAAAGTAACTTTTAGATAAAATGAAGCAAAAATTATAAGAGGGTTATCAAAATGTTACTATTGACTCCTGGTCCAACCCCTGTTCCTGAAGCTGTTCGTTTGGCTATGGGTGAGCCTACTATCCATCATCGCACTCCTGAATTTGAAGAGATTTTTGAAGAGACTAGAGAGCTTTTAAAAAAAATATTTGGCATGGATGAAGTTTTGATGTTGGCTAGTAGCGGAACTGGAGCTATGGAAGCTTCAATTTTAAATTTATGCGAAAAAAAAGCATTAGTTGTAAATGCTGGCAAATTTGGTGAGAGATTTGGAAAAATTTGTGATGCTTATAATATCGCTTACAAAGAATTGAAATACAATTGGGATACGCCTTGCAGTGTCGAAGATGTTAAAAAAGCTTTGAATGATGACAAAGATATAGATACGATTTGCATACAAGTTTGCGAAAGTGCAGGTGGACTTAGGCATCCTGTAGAAGAGATAGCTAAAGTAGCAAAAGAGATAAATAAAGATATAAAAATTATAGCTGATGGTATAACAGCTGTTGGAGTGGAGAAAATCAATACGACAAATATAGATGCTCTAATTTCTGGCAGTCAAAAAGCATTTATGTTGCCTCCTGGACTCTCCATGATAGGGTTAAGCCGTGATGCTTTAGCAAAGATTGAAAAATCTTCAACTGGATACTATTTTAATCTTGCAATTGAGCTTAAAAATCAGAAAAAAAACACAACAGCTTGGACGGCTCCAACTACCCTTATCATAGGTTTAAAAGCGGTTTTAAAAATGATAGAAAAAGATGGCATAGAAAAATTATATGCCGATACAGCTTTAAGAGCGAAGAGTTCAAGAGAAGCTTTGAAGGCTCTTGGTCTTAAGATATTTCCAAAAACACCTGCAAACTCAATGAGTGCAGTTTTGGATGATGATGCAGCAAAAATAAGAAAGATACTCAAAGATAAGTATGGTGTAAATATTGCTGGTGGACAAGAACATGTTAAGACCACTCTTTTTCGTATAAACCATATGGGAATTTTTGAGGGCTATGAAACACCTTGGACATTAAATGCTATAGAATTAGCATTAGATGAACTTGGAAGAAGAAAATACGATGGAACTGCAAACAGAGTTTTTTGTGAACAACAATACAAGGCAAAACAGTGATATATGAACATGAAATACCAACAGGAAGTAAGCTTTACTTTGGAAAAAGTGCAAAGCTAAAAAGAGAAATAGAGAGAAGTGCGAGTGATATATTTGAAGAAGAAAATTTCAAGGAAATTGTGACTCCATTTTTGTCATATCACCAACACGCTAGTATCTCTGAAAAAGAACTTATAAGAGTTGCCGATAGTCAAAATCATGTGCTTTCCCTCAGAGCTGATAGCACGATGGATGTTGTTCGGCTTATGAGCAAAAGATTGGGTCGTAGTATCACGCAGGATAAATGGTTTTATATCCAGCCAGTTTTTAAGTACCCAAGTTTTGAGATAAATCAAATTGGAGCAGAATTTATAGGTGCAACAAACCTGACATTTGGTATTGATATAAGCTCTCAAGTTCTAAGCAAATTTTCACTCTCACCACTTTTGCAAATATGTAATATAAATATACCAAATATGATAGCTACAAAGTATGAATTAGATATTGGGATATTTGAGCGAGGTGAGATAGAAAAACTTTTTGCTCTTGGCATTTCTTGGTTGGATAAATTAGTTAGAGTTGAGAAAGTAGAGCAATTAGACGAAGTGATTAAAGAGGCTCCGCAAGATGTAAGCAAGGAACTTGCTAGTATGAGAGAGATGAGTGAAGAAATCAACTATAAAAGAGTAGTTTTTTCGCCTTTGTATTATGCTAAAATGAGGTATTATGATGGATTGTTTTTTAGATTTATAGAGAAAAATCTTACACTAGGACTAGGCGGAAAATATGAATGTGATGGAGTAAAATCAGCTGGTTTTGCACTATATACTGATGCGATTATAGATACAATTTTTTAGGCAATGGAGAAATAAAAATGAAATGTGATTTGATAGTGGGAATTCAATGGGGTGATGAAGGCAAAGGCAAAATAGTAGATTTGATGGCTCAAAATTATGATGTAGTTTGTCGTTATCAAGGTGGACACAATGCAGGGCACACGATAGTTGTAGGAGATAAAACTCTTGCTCTTCATCTTATACCCTCAGGTGTACTAAATCCAAATGCTATCAACATCATAGGCAATGGAGTTGTGATTTCACCAGAAGCTTTGATAGAGGAGATGCAACAATTTGGCGGTTTGGTTGGCAGGTTGTTTATCAGCGATAAGGCACACATGATATTGGAGTATCACATACTGATAGACCAAGCGAGAGAAAGATTAAGAGGTGCAAAAGCTATCGGTACGACTGGCAGAGGAATAGGACCAGCATACGGAAGTAAAATCGAGCGAAGTGGACATAGAATTGGAGAGTTAAGAGATACCCAAAAGTTAGCACATAGTTTGGTAGAGTATTTTGAAACTTATAAAGCTATTTTTGAAGCAATGGATATAAAAATTCCTAATTTTGATGAAATGAAATCAACATTAGATGTATATGCAAAAGCTCTCTCGCCATATATCGAAGATACAACATCATTGGTGTGGAAATCACTTGATGAGGAAAAAAGAGTGCTTTTAGAAGGTGCACAGGGAACACTTTTAGATATAGATCATGGGACTTATCCATTTGTGACAAGTTCGTCGACAATCAGTGCGGGTGCTTGTATTGGTCTAGGACTTAGCCCGAAGGATATAGGAAATGTTACGGGAATTGTAAAGGCATATTGCACAAGAGTTGGAAATGGACCTTTCCCTACTGAGGATTTAGGAAATGATGGAAAGATTTTAGGTAAAAATGGGCACGAATTTGGTACAACAACAGGAAGACCAAGGAGATGTGGCTGGTTTGATGCAGTTGCAGTTAAGTACGCAAGCCGTATAAATGGTTGCGATCAATTATCGCTCATGAAATTAGATGTATTAGATGGGTTTGATAAAGTAAAAATTTGTACAGCTTATGAAATAGAGGGTAAAAGAGTAGAAACGCTACCTCAATCACTTGAAAATATCAAACCTATTTATGAAGAATTTGATGGATGGAATGGTTCTCGCGGAGTTGATAAATATGAAGATTTACCTCAAAATGCAAAAGATTATGTTAAAAAAATAGAAGAGGTAACAGGAACAAAAGTAGGACTTATTTCAACGGGACCAGACAGAAGTGAGACGATAATTTTATAATGACAAATATATTCTCTAAAATATCTAAGATAAATAAGCAAAAAGTAGATAAGATAGAGAGTGAATTGTTTTTGTTAAAATCAGCTATAAGGCAGATAGAAGAGAAAATAAAAAGCATATATACAGATGTGGATAAATTAGAAATTCCCAAAAGCGGAGATGTTAGTTTGCTTTTTATTTTTCAAGAGCAAAGAAAAGTTTTAAATAAGCAGAAAAATAGACTGTCAAAAAAACTTCATACTAAAAATTTAGAGTTAGCAAATAAACATGAAGAGTATAAAAAAGCTAGGATAGAGTTTGAAAAGATAAAATATCTTGAAGAACAAGAAATAGCTAAAAAAATTGAAAAATTAAAAAAAGAAGAGCAGAAAAATTTGGATGAAATCTCAAATATGCTTTATAGGGGAGTAGTAAATTGAAAATTTTGTATTTAATTTTGGTATTGGTAAATATGTCGTTTGCTGCTAGTGTTGACTGTACACAAGTTTTTGAAGACAGGAAATCTGAGCTTTTAAAAGAAGTAGATAATATAGATGAAGCTAGACAATCATTTGAGGCATTAAAGGCTGCTACTAATTCTCTTTTTGATCAACAAAAGGCAAAGGTATCTGAAGAAGAAAAAACTTTAGAAAGCAAAAAAGAAGAATTAAATAAAAAACAAAAGCATATAGAAGAACTAGTAGCCAAAAATCAAAAATTACTAGATGCCATAAAAGGTGTTAAAAATAGTAAAATCAGTGAAATTTACACTAAAATGAAAGATTCTGCCGCCGCAGCAGTATTTGAAAACCTGAGTGCCTCTGAAGCTTCAGCGATACTCTTTAGACTTCCAGCTAAAAAAATATCAAAAGTGCTTGCAAAGATGGATGCCCTGAAAGCTTCAAAGATAACACTAAGGCTAAGACAAGGTCCTCCCTTTGATGTAAATCAAACAAAAAAATAGAGTATGAGCCTAGTAACTTCTCTAACTTTTTTAGGTATAATTTTTATATTTATGGCAACACCAGGACCTGGAGTTTTAGCTGTCGCTTCAAGAGCTCTTAGTTCAGGGTTTACACATGCCGTTTTTATGTCAGTCGGTATGGTGTTGGGGGATGTGATTTTTCTGCTTTTAGCGATATTTGGTTTAGGAGTAGTTGCTGCTAAATTTTCTTCAATTTTTATTGTGATAAAAATTCTAGGTGGTATATATCTTATATATCTTGGACTCAAAATATATATGGCAAAAACTTCTCATTTCGACATGAATGCTAAAAAAAGTTCTAGTTATATTGGTGATTTTATATCTGGATTACTAATAACTTTAAGCAATCCAAAAGTGATAGCTTTTTATGTTGGATTTTTGCCAACTTTTATTGATATTTCAAAACTAACTTATAAAGATACAGTTTTGGTTACATCTTTAGTTTTAACTACACTTTCTACGATTCTTATGAGTTATGCATACTTTGCATCAAGAGCAAAAGAGTACATAAAAAACCCAAAAGTTCAAAATATAATCAATAAAATAGCAGGTAGCGTCATGATTTTTGTCGGAGGATTTTTAGTATTAAAACTATAAAATTATTGTGACTTTTTTAGTCTCAACAGATATTTACCTTATTTTTGGTAAAATGTACTTACTAAAAATAAATAATTAAGGTCTATTGATGAAAGTCAGATTACCTCACGCTCCTTATATAGCGAATAAAATAGCAATTGATATGTTAAATAGCGGTGTTATAAAACTAAACAAAGGTCTTGAGCCTGTTGCAAAAATTGCAAGAGAACTCATTGAAGAAGACATAAAAAAAGAGATGGCTCTTGAAGAGAGAGTTGACGAAATTCTCGATGATAATGATGATGAGATAGAGTTCCGTCAAGTAGATAGAAGAAGTATGTTTTGGCTTGTAAAGAAAAAATTAGCAAAAGAGTATGGAGTGATTTTATCATACGAAGATAGATTTAGTGAAATTTCACATAAAGTTTTAGATACTCTTTGGAAAGAAGATTTGATAGAGTATAGCGTATCTGAAAATAGAGTTAAAAATGTTATATATACTGCAATAGAAGATTATCTTAGTAGTTTTGAGGGCATAGAAGATAGTGTCGCAGACCAAATTGATAATTATAAAAGAAAATTGATACCTGGTTCAGTTGAATATGACTTGGTTTTTGAAAAGCTGTATGAAGAAGAGTTAAAAAGAAGAGGCATGTCTCTATGAGTTTGAAGCCTTTATGGATATATCTTGAAGATGGTACTTTTATGAGTGCTAAGAGTTTTGGAAGTAGTGGCACTAGAGTTGGAGAAATTGTTTTTAACACATCCATGAGTGGGTATCAAGAAATCATGAGTGACCCAAGTTATGCTGGACAATTTGTTGTTTTTACCATGCCAGAAATTGGGATAGTGGGTGTAAATGATGATGATATGGAAAGTCATGCTGTCCATGCAAGTGGCATGATAGTAAGAAATTATAATAAAGAATATTCAAATTTTAGAGCAAACGGCACATTAGAAAGTCTGCTTAAAGCAAATAATGCACTCGGCATTTGCGATATAGATACAAGATTTTTAACCAAACACATAAGAGATAATGGTCCTAAAATGATGGTGGCATCTACGCAAACAAAAGATAAAAATGAATTAAAAAAGATTTTAGAATCGTTTCCAAGAATTGAAGAAGTAAATTTCATAAAAGAAGTTAGCACAAAAAAAATATACAACCATAAAGATGGTGTTTGGGATGATTTAACATTAAAGTACAAACAATGCTATAACAAATCAGCAAAAAAAGTGGTTGTATTTGACTTTGGAGTGAAAAGAAATATCTTAAATGAGTTGTGTGAAGCAGGACTTGAAGTAGAAGTTGTGCCTTATAATTATGATATAAAAAAACTTATAAAAAGATATGAAAACAAAGAGATAAATGCAGTTTTTCTATCAAACGGTCCAGGGGATCCCATGTACTATAAAGAAGAAGTAGAAAATATAAAAAAACTTATCGACGCAAGAATCCCTATGTTTGCGATTTGTCTTGGTCATCAACTTTTGAGCATCGCACACGGACATCCAACCTATAAGCTTTCATTTGGACAACACGGAGGAAATCATCCTGTAAGAAATGAAAAGAGTAAAGTTGTTGAAATTACGGCACAAAATCATAATTATAATGTTCCAGAGTCAATTCAGACAATTGCTAAAGTGACTCATGTAAATCTTTTTGATAAAACTATTGAGGGAGTTGCTTACAATGATGAGGCTATTTTTTCGGTTCAACACCATCCTGAAGCGAGTCCAGGACCACATGACAGCAAGTATATATTTAAAGAATTTGCTCAAAGTTTATAATAGGAAAATCTCATAGATACTATAAATCTTACGACCATCATTATCGTAGCATTTTTAGGAAGTTTGGGGCATTGTATCGGTATGTGCGGAGGATTTATTGTAGCATACAGTAGTTCTAAGATAGATGCCAAAACAAGCAAAAAACGACAGTTTTTAAGTCATTTGATTTATAGTTCAGGAAGAATTACTTCATATGTAGTAATTGGCATGATTTCTGGTTTTTTTGGCAGTGTTATCTCTTTTTCAAAAACTTCTAGCGGGTTTTTTTTCTTTTTTATTGGTATTTTTATGATTTTGATGGGATTCTCTTTGATGGGAAAGATTAGATTTCTCACTTCACTTGAGTCAAGTCTTGGAACATCTCCCTTCGTAAAAAAAATATTTACAACTCTTATGCATTCAAAAAAAATATATAGTTTTTATGGTTTAGGGATGCTAAACGGCTTTTTACCTTGCGGTTTAGTTTACTTTTTTGCTGTCTCTGCGGCGACAAGCGGTTCAGTCTTATGGGGAGGAGTGACAATGTTGATATTTGGACTCTCTACTGTTCCATCACTTTTAGGATTTGGTTATATAATAGGCTTTTTAAATAGTGGAAATCTGAGAGAAATTATGATAAAAATAGCCTCTATTGTCATTATATTATATGGTATATATATATCATATCTTGGCTATATGTCGGTTATAAGTGTCTCTTCATGACTTTAGCTCAATACAAAAAAGCAATCGAACAGAACAATATAGTATCTAAAACAGATATAGAAGGGATTATAACATTTGTAAATGATGAGTTTTGTAATATATTTGAGTATTCCAAAGAAGAACTGATAGGGAAAAATCATAATATAATTAGACATCCAGATGTTCCAAAAAAAGTTTTTGAAAATTTATGGGATACAATTAAGGCTAAAAAAACATATAAAGCTACTGTAAAAAATCTAACAAAAAGTGGTAAAACTGTATATGTTAATACTACCGTGATTCCAATGATAAACAAACAAGGTGATATAGAAGAATTTATAGCAATACGCTATGATATCACAAAAAATATATACATGACGAAGGAGTTGGAACAAAAAGAGTTAGAACTTGAACTGCTAAATAATACACTTGAGAAAAGAGTTGAAGTTAAAACAAATGAATTAAAGAAATTAAATCTAAATCTTGAAAATAAAATCAAAAAAGAAGTTGAAAAAAATAGAAAAAAAGATAGGCTGCTTTACCAACAATCAAGACTTGCTGCTATGGGAGAAATGATAGGAAATATTGCTCATCAATGGCGACAACCACTCTCAGAACTTGGAATTACTATATATAAAATGAAAAAACTTTTTACTTCCAATGGAGACGAAAATATTTTCTTAGAAAGTTATGATCATTCAAGAGAAGTAATTAAAAGTATGTCAAGCACTATAGAGGACTTTAGAAATTTTTTTAATCCAAACAGAGTGAAAGATTATTTTTTAATTTCTGAAGCTGTAAGCGAAACCCTAAATATACTAGGAGGCACTATTAGAAAGTATGATTTAAATATAAATGTGCATTGTAGTGAACCAGTACAAATAGAAGGCTATCTAAATGAGTTTATTCAAGTTTTAATAAACCTAATTAACAACTCAAAAGATGCTTTTGTAAAAAATATAGTAAAAAAAAGATATATAGATATAGAGATAAAAAGAGATACAAAAAATAATGCTATAATAAGCTTTAGTGATAATGCAAAGGGAATTGACGAAAAAATTATAGATAAAATATTTGATCCATATTTTACCACAAAACATTCTAGTACAGGGACGGGGTTAGGATTATATATGAGTAAAACGATTGTAAAAAATAGCATGAACGGAGATATACTTGTAAATAACTTGAAAGATGGAGTGACTTTTAGTATAATTCTACCATTAGGCACCAATAATAAGGAATATCTGTGAAAAATCTTAAGAGTATTACTGTTTTATTTGTTGAAGATGAAGAAAACATTAGGAAAGCTTTAAATAATGCAATCAAGGATGAATTTAAAAATTTTATATTAGCGAGAGATGGAAAAGATGGTTTGAAAAAGTTTCAAAAATACAAGCCAGATATCGTGATAACAGATATTTTGATGCCTATTATGGATGGCTTGGAGATGTCTAAAGAGATAAAAAAGATGTCCAAAGAAACTCCTATCATCGTGCTTAGTGCATTTGATGAAAAAGAGAGATTGCTTAAGGCTATTGATGTTGGCATAAATAAATACCTTATAAAACCAATAGATACAGAAGAATTAATGGATACTTTACATTATGTTGGAGAAGATTTATTGGCATTAAATGATTTGATAAATCTAGGAAATGGATTTGCCTTTGATAGAAATGGAAGAGTCTTAATCAAAGATGAGAAAATAATCGCACTAACAAAAAAAGAATTGCTTTTTATAACTGTTTTAGTCAAAAATATAGGCTCATATGTCTTGCATGAGGAGTTAAAAAAATACGTGTGGACAAATAAAAATGTCAGTGATGCTGCTGTTAGGACTTTCATAAAGAGAGTCAGAGAAAAAACAAGCAAAAATTTTATAAAAAATATACCAGGGCTAGGGTATAAAATTAATATATAAATTTAATTTTAGTTTAATACTAATTTAATCTCATTAAGCTCCATCATATGAAAGATATATTATAATTCTTATAATTATGTGATATTTTTGTGACATAAAAATATATTTAGGAGGAATTGATGCAGTCTAGTAATGCAATTAACTATGACTATACAGTTGCGAAATACTTTACAATTGCCACCATCGTTTTGGGAATTGTTGGTATGAGTGTGGGCGTTATCATCGCATTTCAATTGGCTTATCCGCAATTAAACAATTTAGCTGGAGAGTATGGGACATTTGGAAGATTAAGACCACTACACACTGATACAGTTGCGTTTGGTTTTACACTAAGTGGTATTATGGCTACTTGGTACTATGTAGGGCAAAGAGTTTTAAAAGTTTCTATGGCAGAATCAAAGTTTTTGATGTTCATAGGAAAACTACAGTTTTGGATATATCTAGTCACAGTTGCTGCTGTTGTAGTTTCGCTACTTATGGGAATAACTACCTCAAAAGAGTATGCAGAATTTGAATGGCCGATTGATATAGCAATTGTTGTTGTATGGCTTTTATGGGGAGTTGGTATTTTCGGTCTTATTGGTATAAGAAGAGAAAAAGTACTTTATATTTCTGTTTGGTATTACATAGCTACTTTTCTTGGTGTCGCTATGCTTTACCTATTTAACAACATGGAAGTTCCAACTTACTTTGTATCTGGTTTTGGTAAATGGTATCATTCAGTTTCGATGTATGCAGGTAGCAATGATGCTTTGGTAGAGTGGTGGTATGGACACAATGCTGTTGCATTTGTTTTTACTGTACCTATTATTGCCATGATATACTACTTTTTACCAAAAGAGTCAGGACAGCCAGTATTTTCATATAAATTATCACTTCTTAGTTTCTGGGGATTGATGTTTGTTTATATTTGGGCTGGTGGACACCATTTACTTTATTCTACCGTGCCTGATTGGGTTCAAACTATGGGTTCAATTTTTTCTATTATATTAATTCTTCCATCTTGGGGAAGTGCTATTAATATGCTTTTAACCATGAAAGGCGAGTGGGGTCAATTAAAAGAAAATCCGCTCGTAAAATTTTATGTACTAGCTTCAACTTTCTATATGCTAAGTACCCTTGAAGGTCCTATTCAAGCTATCAAATCTGTAAATGCACTAGCTCACTTTACTGATTGGATTCCAGGACATGTACACGATGGTACACTAGGCTGGGTTGGGTTTATGATAATTGGTGCACTGTTTCATATGGCACCTAGAATGTATAAAAAAGAGATATTTAGCAAAAAACTTATTGAAGCACAATTTTGGCTTCAAACAACAGGAATAGTCATGTACTTTTCAAGTATGTGGATAGCTGGTATCACTCAAGGTATGATGTGGAGAGCAACTGATCAATATGGTAACCTAACTTACTCATTTATAGACACAGTTGAGGTGCTTCATCCGTACTGGACATTAAGAGCAGTTGGCGGTCTTTTTTATCTTATTGGTGTCTTTATGTGGGCATACAATATGTATAAAACAGCAACTTCAAGTAAAGCGATTGAGAAAGAACCTCAATATGCTTCACCTATGGCGTAAGGAGATACAATATGTTTCATTGGTTAGAAAAAAATCCATTCTTTTTTGCAGTAGGTGTGTTTTTAGTTATTGCATATGCTGGTATAGTTACGATAGTTCCAGATTTTATGGAGAGTGCTAGACCACTCAAGGGAGTCAAACCGTACACAACACTGCAACTTGCAGGAAGACAAATATATATACAAAATGATTGTAATGCTTGTCATTCACAACTTATTCGACCATTTAAGTCAGAAACAGATAGATATGGAAAATACTCATTAAGTGGTGAATATGCATATGATAGACCGTTTCTTTGGGGAAGCAGGAGAATAGGTCCAGATTTACACAGAGTTGGAAACTATAGAACTACAGATTGGCATGAAAATCATATGTTGGATCCACAAAGCGTAGTACCAGGATCAGTTATGCCAAAATATGACTTTATGTTTAAAAAAACTATAGATTTTGATACTGCTTATGCTGAAGCATACACAGTTAAAAAAGTTTTTAATGTTCCTT
>JAADIZ010000055.1 GCA_013151055.1 Campylobacterota bacterium | reverse complement strand
TTTATGGAAGCAGGTCAAATTATCGAAGAAAATACACCTGAAGAATTTTTCGAAAACCCTCAATCAGACAGACTAAAACTATTTTTATCTCAAATACTTTCACATTAAATTATAGGGCACCTGCCCTATAATTTACTTTATCTTGCTATAATTTAACAAAAATAAAAAGGATTAAAAAATGGATCAGTTTACACCTGTCATTTTCGTTTCTATCGTTGTTGCATTTATTTTAATTAAAAATATCAAAAGAATTACAGAAAGAATGGATATAGATGCGTTAAATCCTTATGATAGATATGCTTCATTTTCAGCTCATATTCAAGAATACATCAGAGATATAAAAAAGGATATCACTAGCACTGATACACAAAACTCTCTTTTTGTTTTAAATGATGGAAAAAATTTAGAAAAAACAGAAGAAAAATTATCTGATTATATAAGAAATCTTGTATTTTTCGAAACTTCTATGGCAAAAAATAGAACAAAAGAAGACATAGAAGCCCAAATAGCTCAAATACTTATAAATTTAGATGGCTTTGTAAAAGAAAATATAAAAGATGGAGAACAAATAGCAGAAAAAATGAGAGAAGATTTACAATCTAGATTTAAAGAATTAAGGAATTAAACAGTTCCATTTTCTCCTGAGCCTCTTTTATGCTTATCGGCTTAAAATTTATAGTATCTTTGGCTTTTAATTGTGATAACTTAAAACAGTCAATTGGCAAAACTGATCCAATTTTTGGATATCCTCCTATTGTCTGTCTCTCTTTTAATAAAATGATAGGCTGACCGTCTTTTGGTATCTGGATTGCTCCAAAACTTATGCCCTCAGAAATTATTCCATCAATTTTACATTTTATCGGTTGTGATTCTAGTCTGTAGCCCATTCTATTATTTTGTGATGATATCGTGTAACTCTGTTTAAAAAAGTTCTCAATCTCTTCTTTGGTAAAGAAATTATCTTGATATCCCAAAACTACTCTTAAAGTTAGATTTGTATCATACGAGGGTATAAACTCTTTTTTTAAATAAACTGTTTCATATAAAATATCATTATCTAAAAAATTTAAAATATCTCCATTTTGAAGATTTTTACCTATATTTTCTTTTATTGTAACTGAATTACTCTTCAACTCTTTTTTTATATCAAAACCACCCTTTACACCAAAGTAAATTCTTGCTCCATTTTTGGCAAATAAAAATTCTAGCAAATCCCCTTGCTTTAAGTTGTGAGTTTTCCATATATCAACTTTTTTGGAGTTTATACTAAAATCTGCGTCTGCTCCCGTAACTGCAATTGTGCAAGTATCATCAACTTCTAATTTCAATCCGCCAAGTGCAATTTCTATACAATTTGTATTTACTGAATTTTGCAATAATTTATTTAAAATTATATAAGCATACTCGTCCATAACTCCAGAGTTTGTTATCCCCTTATCGCTCAATCCAAATCTTCCAAAATCTTCAATTAAAGACAAAAGTCCGCCAGATATAACTTTAAAACAACTCAAATAACACCACCATTATTGATAAATTCACTTTTGCTAATAGGCTTAAATTTTACCCTATCACCTACAGATAAATATGAAAAACTATCAAGATTTTTATCAAACATATCAAGATAAGTTCTTCCTATTATATTCCATCCACCAGGACTAACTACTGGATATATTGCGCTTTGATTGTCGGCTATTCCTAAGCTTCCTTTGGGAATTTTTTTTCTAGGACTTTGTAGTCTTGGTGTTGCTATTTTTTTATCTACCTCACCCAAATATGCAAAGCCTGGTAAAAAACCTATCGTATATACACTATATACTGTTGAAGAGTGAAGCTTTATAATCTCTTCAATACTTAAACTTGAAAGTTTTGAAATTCTTTCCAAATCAAAACCTACTTCCATATCGTAGTAAATTGGAATTTCAACCAATCTGCCCTCTTCTTTTTCGCAATTTATTTCAAACGATAAATTTTGTTTTAGAAATTCAATAATTGAGTCATTTGTAAAGTATTTTAAATCATAATGAATTAATATAGATGTATATGACGGAATTATATCTATAACTCCATCATGTTTTAAGTTTTTTAGCAAGACATAGTTGTGCTGAACTATTGCAACATTTTCTTTTGAGATAGACTCTGCAAAGTATATTATAATACTGTCAACTGAAGCTATTTTATATTTTATCAAGATATTTTCTCATAGCTTTTACAATGCTTAATGCATGAGAATTGTCCCCGTGAACACAGATACAATCAACCTTTAACTCTAATTTTTTGCCAGTATGTGCTTTTATAGCACCTTCTTTAATCAGAAAATCCAATCTTTCCAATACTTCATCGCTAGAGCCTAAAACTGCATTTGGCATACTTCTTGGCATCAAAGAGCCATCATCCATGTAGGATCTATCAGCAAAGACTTCAAACAAAAGTTTTATACCTAAATTCTCAGCTATTTTAGTGTATTGTTTATTTTTAGACGAACTTAAAATCATCAAATTTAATTTTTTATCATATGTTGCTATGGCTTTTGCTATGGCTTCAAATACCTCACTATCGCTCATCATTGTATTGTAAAGTGCGCCATGAGGCTTTACATATGTAATTTTTGCATTGTTTGTTTTGCATATTGCTTCTAGTGCACCGATTTGATAAATTATCATCTTTTTTATTTCGTCATTTGAGCATTTAAGATTTCTTCTTCCAAAACCAACCAAATCGGGATATCCAGGATGTGCACCGATAGTAACACCATTTTCATAAGCTAGCTTGACAGTTTTATCCATAGTCACAGGGTCGCTTGCATGAAATCCACAAGCGATATTTGACATATCTACAAGTGGCATAATTTCTTCATCTAAACCCATCTTCCAAGCACCAAAACTCTCGCCCATATCGCAATTTAATTTAATCATCTTGTGTCCTTATCCATGTATCATCTTTGAAGGCAAATAAAATGTAATTTCAGGAAATAGTGTTAAAACTACAACTATAAGTATCATTATAACAAAAAATGGGAAAGTTGCCTTTAAAATATAATCAATTTTTTCACCTGATAT
>JAADIZ010000200.1:3818-20405 GCA_013151055.1 Campylobacterota bacterium | reverse complement strand
CTAAGATGTCAAAAAGCTCATTTGTATCTATCTTTTTTTTGTTTTGAAAAAATTCTACAATTCTGCTTCCATCAATTTTGAGTTCTTTGATATTTGCATTTAAATCATCGTCAAATTGAAGTTTAGTATTCTTTTTGACTCTTCCTTTGATGTAAACACTATATAAATTGTCTTGTAGTGGAGAATTTAATAATAATTCAACTTTACCACCACTTTGTTTTTTACCAAAAACTCTAGCTTTTACAACTTTTGTGTCATTTACAATTACAGCAGTATTGCTAGGAAAAAAATCAAAAATATTTCCAAAAGTTGTGTGAGTAATCTTATCTTTTTTCCTATCATATATCAGAACTCTAGCATCATCTCTATTTTTTTTGGGATATGATGCTATTAATTCTTCAGGTAAAAAATAATCATAAGTAGAAACTTGAAAAGGTTCAATCAACTATTTTTTTTCCTTTATTTCTTCTGTTCCTTCTATACTTTTAGTATCGCTTTCTTTTTCATCTTCATCTTCATCTTTTTCATCATCTTCATCCTCTTTGCTGGCTGGATTTACCATTCTTGCAACTAATATAGACAAACCATACAATATAACAAGAGGTCCTGCCATCAAAAATTGAGTAAGAACATCAGGTGGCGTAAGAAGTGCAGAAACTCCAAAGATGATAATGATAGCATATCTAAAAAACCCTATAAGAGCTTTATCATCAACCAATCCGAGTTTTGCAAAAAAGAATGTTATGACAGGTAGTTCAAATGCAATACCAAAGCCAAATAAGAGTTTTGTGAAAAAACCAACATACTCGCCGATACTAGGCATAGCTGTGAAAAGTTGCGAACCAAAATTTATAAGAAAATTAAAACCAATAGGTACAACTATGTAGTAGCAAAATGCAGCACCGCTAAGAAACATAAATGTAGCAAAAAATACAAATGGAATTACAAGTCTTTTTTCTTTCTCATAAAGACCAGGTGAGACAAATAACCAAAATTGCCAAAAAATAATAGGCAATGAAAACATCAAAGCTGCAAAAAATGAGACTTTGATTGCAGTAAAAAAAGGTTCTTGAACCTTTGTAAATATGACATGTGAGCCCTCAGGCAATACACCGTTTAGTGGTGCAATCATCCAAGCTAGTAAGGGCTCCCAAAAAGAAAAACAAACAAAGAATAAAATAAATACAACAGCTAAAGAAATGCCAAGTCTTTTTCTAAGTTCAGCTAAATGTGGTCTTAATTCATCAAACATTAGATACCAGCCTCGTCATTTTTAATAACCCTGTTTGTACCCATAGGGTCTTGTATGCTTTTTTTTGCACTTAAGGCATTTTCTTTTAATTCTTGTATTGATTTACTTATATCTTTTGTGCTAGATTTTATTTCCTCTAACTCATCTAAAGAAAGCTGCTTTTTAGCACTATTAGCAACAGATGTGATTTGCTTTTTATACTCTAATGCATCTTCTTTCAATTCTTGTATCTTTACTTCTTGCTCAATTGAAGATTTTGCTTCATTTATGCTACTTTTGAAGCTTTTAAAAAATTTTGCTATTTGAACCATTGCTTCAGGCAGTTTATCTGGTCCTAAAAAAAGAACAGCAATGACTGCTACTAAGAGTATCTCGCTAAAACCCATACCAAACATATTTACACCTTGTTAACCAACCAAAATAATTTGGTAAGTTATTTAGTTTAAAGAGTGGATTATATCTTATTTCTAATCAAAAAAAGATAAATATAGTATAATATTGAAAAAATATGGATTAACTTGACATGAAAACCTCTTTGCTTTTATTAAATATGGGTGGACCAAATAATCTATCTGAAATTAAAATGTTTTTAAATAATATGTTTAATGACAAAGCTATAATTGGTGCACCAAAATTTATAAGAAAAATTATAGCCTATTACATAGTTAAAAATAGACTCAAAGAAGCAACAAAAAATTACACAGCACTTGGTGGCAAATCTCCTATTGTTGCATTTACGCAAGAATTAGCAAGTGTGCTAATGCAAGAATTAGGAATTGATGTACACTATATCATGAGATATACTCCCCCTTTTGCTAAAGAAGTTCTTTTTGAAATAAAGGATTATGATAAGTTTTATGTTGTGCCTTTATACCCTCATTTTTCCAGCACAACGACACAGTCTTCACTAGATGATTTATTTAAAAATGCTGAAATTTTGGGAATAAAAAGAGATAAATTTGTAATTATTGAAAAATACTATGACAATAGTTGCTATAACAAAGTAATTGTCCAAAAAATAAAAGAAGCTCTTGACGGGGATGATGCGAGCGAGTTTGAACTTGTTTTTTCAGCTCATGGATTGCCACAAAAAATCATTGATAACGGCGATTTATATATGAAACACATAAAACAAAATGTTTTTCGTGCAAGAAAAGAGTTACTGAGGCAAAATTTATATTTTTATAAAACCCATCTTGCATATCAATCAAGACTTGGACCAGTTGAGTGGATTAAACCGTATCTTGATGAAAAACTAAAAAAACTTCAAAAGCGAAAAGTTATCATATATCCAATAGCTTTTTTAATTGATAACTCTGAGACAAAGTTTGAATTAAATGTTGAATATAAAGAGATAGCCGATAAACTTGGTTTTACGGATTTTAGAGTAGCAAGTGCTCCAAATAAGGATATAGCAAAGACTATTGTGGATATTTATCAAACTATCAAAAAAAGAGATATTTAGCTAGTGATAAAAAGGGCAATTTCATCACTTAGAAAATAGTTTAGGTTATAAATTTTATCATCTTTGTTTTTTAATTTTTTGCTTTGGATAAGTATTTCTATTTTTTCTAACTCTTTTTGACTAAACTCTTTAAGATTTATGCCAATTTTACTTCTTAATCCTAAAAAAATTTTCTCTACATGTATATCTTCATGATTGAGTTTTTCTATGTCTGTTTTAGTTGGATTTTTGATATATTTTTGTATATCTTTGGTTGGATAAAATCTTTTATTTTTAAAAAAACCAACAGCTCCAGCACCTATACCTATATAATCATCATGCTTCCAATATCCAAGATTATGCACACTGTTGTATGTACCAAAATTTGATATTTCGTACTGTGGAAATCCATTTTCTATGATAGAGTTTGTAAAAAAAGACGCAAGCTCAATTGAGTCTAAAGCAACGCTCGGTGTATTATAAAAAGGAGTATTTTTTTCAATAGTTAGCGAATATGCACTGATGTGATTTATCGGTAAATTTTGTGCAATTTTCAAATCTTTTTGCAGTAATTCTTTTGTATCTAAGACAGTTCCGTATATCAAATCTAGTGAGATATTTTCAAATCCTACCTCTTTTGCTCTATTTATCGCATTTACAGCTTGTTTTTTATCGTGATTTCGTCCAAGAAATTTTAATTTTTTTTCATCAAAACTTTGCACTCCGAAACTAACTCTATTTACTCCAATTTTTTGCATCCCTTTAAGCCATGAGAGGGTTGCTGAATTTGGGTTTGCTTCTGTTGTGATTTCTGCATTTTCACATAAAAATGGTTTTATTATTTCAAAAAAAGAAATATACAAATTAGGTGTTATAGTAGATGGTGTTCCACCACCAATAAAAACAGAAATGATACTTTTTCCCTTTGGTTTAAATAATAGCAAATCAGATTTTAGTTGTTGTGTACAAGCTTTCATATAGGCACTTTTTAAATCAAATTTATCCACATATGAGTTAAATGCACAGTAGTTACATTTGCTATCGCAAAAAGGTATGTGCAAATATATAAGCATTTAAGTCCTTAATAATTACTTTTTTGGTATCATTTTATGACCTTAATACACTATAGTAAGCAAAAGCCAACTACAGTGTATTAAGTTCAGTCATTTTATCTAAAAATAATAGAAAGTAAAGATATGTCTGAAACAAAAAAATACAGGCCAAATGTCGCAGCGGTTATATTGTCAAGTAGGTATCCATTGGTGTGTGAATTTTTTATAGCAAAACGAAATGATATGGACAATGTTTGGCAATTTCCACAAGGCGGTATAGACGAGGGTGAGAGTGCTCAAATTGCACTTTACAGAGAACTTAAAGAGGAAATTGGAACTGATAAAATAGAGGTACTTTGTGTTTACCCAGAGGAAATTAGTTATGATTTTCCCAAAACAATCGCTAAGAAGATGTATCCATTTGATGGTCAAAGCCAGAAGTATTTTTTGGTTAAGTTAAAGAGTAATGCAAAGATTAGTTTAAATACAAAACATCCAGAGTTTGATGATTATAAGTTTGTAAAAAGAAAAGAGATATTTGAATTGGTTACTTATTTTAAGCGACCTCCGTATCAAAAAGTTATAAATTATTTTAAAAAAGAGGGTTATTTATAAAATGCTTGTTGTGCAAAAGTATGGTGGTACCAGTGTTGGTAGTATCGAGCGAATAAAAGAAGTTGCAAAAAGAATTGCAAAAAGAAAAAAAGTTGGAGATGATTTGGTGGTTGTAGTTTCAGCCATGAGTGGAGAAACAAATAAGCTTGCAGAATTAGCAAGCCAATTTAGCCTTAATCCAAATAGAAGAGAGATGGATCTACTTCTTAGTTCAGGTGAGCGAGTGACGAGTGCACTTTTAGCAATTGCTCTTAGTGATATGGGATATGAATCAATAGCATTAAGTGGTAGGCAAGCAGGAATTGTGACTGATGGAAAACATACTAAAGCTAAGATAGAACACATTTATACTCAAGCCATGAAAGAAAAACTTAAGCAAGGCAAAATAGTTGTAGTTGCTGGATTTCAGGGCATCACACATGTTGGCGAAGTTTCAACTTTGGGTCGTGGTGGAAGTGATTTAAGTGCAGTTGCAATTGCAGGGGCTCTAAAGGCTGATATTTGTGAGATATATACTGATGTTGATGGTATCTACACAACAGATCCAAGAATTGAACCTAAGGCTAAAAAATTAAAAGAGATAAGCTATGATGAAATGCTTGAACTTGCGAGTTTGGGTGCCAAAGTATTGCAAGCGAGATCAGTTGAACTCGCTAAAAAATTAAATGTAAATTTAGTCACAAGAAGTAGTTTTAATGAAGACGAAGGCACATATATTTTGAAAGAAGAGGATATTATGGAAAAAGCATTGGTAAGTGGCATAGCTATAGATAAGAACCAAGCTAGAGTAACACTAAGAGGAGTATCTGATAAACCAGGAATTGCAGCAGAAATTTTTAGAAAATTGTCACAAGAAGATGTAAATGTAGATATGATTATCCAAAATGTTGGTGTTGATGGCTCCACAAATCTAGGTTTCACAATTCCTCAAAATGAACTAGAAATTACAGATAAAGCGATGCGTGATATCGGAGCTTCGCAAAGTGTTGAATTTGATAAAAATGTTGTAAAAGTGTCCGTAGTGGGAGTTGGCATGAAGTCACATAGTGGTGTTGCATGTACAGCTTTTGATACACTAGCAGATGAGAATATAAATATAGAGATGATTAGCACAAGTGAGATAAAAGTTTCCATGATAATAAGCGAAAAATATGGTGAATTAGCAGTTCGTGCACTTCATGATGCATATAAATTAGATAATTGAAGGCATTTTGAATGCAAAAATTTTTAAAGTGGACACTTGATAATATAAGAAAAGATGGTGCATCCATGAGTTGGATGGAAGAAAAAAGATTTGAATGGGTTCCTTTAAATATTTCTATGCTAAAAAATTTACTTGAAGGACATGCGATACTCGTTGTCACTGATGATGATCGAGAATGGTTTTGTGATTATATGCTAAAAGATATAAATAAACTCAGTAAAAATCGACCACTCTTACCCTTCGTCTCTCTTAAATCTATATATCCGTTACTAAATAGTATAAAAACAAAAGAGGACATTGAACTTTTAGAAGATTTGCTAAGTCAAATATTCCCGCAGGGGTATACATATTTTTTTATAGGTAAAAATAACAATATAAAAATGCAAATTGCCAAAAGAAAAGATGATAGCTTTATTTGGGTTATGGATGAACAGTTGCAAAACAGTTTTTTTCTCTCTTCGGGTGATGAAAATTTAGATATAAAATTGATTCAATTATATAAACTTTTGGACAAAAGCATAAATGCTTTGCTTTTTGCAGAGGTTGACTTTGACGCAGAATAAAGAAAAACTACAAAGTTATATACTTATTTGTAAAAATTTACAAAAAGCTTATGAACATCTTGAACTCGAACTCTCTAGCAAGAATAGCAAACTTTTTATCAAAGATGATTTTTTACTTGAAGATGCAAAAAATGTCGTAAAAGAAGCTTATATTGCTGAAAGTGATCAAAAAGTTTTGGTGTTAGGTGCAAAAAATTATAATATTTATGCTCAAAATTCACTTCTAAAGATACTAGAAGAACCTCCAAAAAATATAATATTTATTTTAGTTTGCGAGACTAAAAATGTTTTTTTACCAACAATTCGTTCAAGAATGTTATCTAAAAATCTAGACTTTGAAGAAGAAAAAATTGAATTAGATTTGGATATAAAAAATCTTGAACTAAATACAATTTATGATTTTGTCCAAAAAAATTCAAGAATTAGCAAAAATGAGCTAAAGTTTTTAATGCAATCCATCGTTACAAAATCTATAATAGAGTGCCACTTTCCTTTTACGACAAAAGATATGGAGTATTTTGAAAAATTACTGCAATTAAGCGAGTTAAATTCTAGGCCAAATAACATCCTAATATCACTGCTTTTGGCAATTTACTTAAAAAAGAGTTGATGTGAAAATATATAAAATATCAACTGACACACCAATAAAAAAACTTCTTTTAAAACTAGGTGTTACAAAAGAGGGTTTGCAAATATTAAGTGCAAAATCAAAGCTACATTTTTTGTATATAAAAGACTTGCGGACACCAGCAGCAAATATCTTAAAACAAGACGCTCTTTCCATCGGTGCAGATTTGGCTGTGCCAAAGAATTGTGTAACTTGTGAGCAAAAGTATTGCGATGGTATTTTGATTGCCACAACAGGACAAATTAAAAGACTTAGTCGAAGGGAGAAAGTTCAACCATTTGGCTTAAAAGAAATAGGAAATTCTCTGACTTCATTTTTGAACATTAAAAATTCAAAAACTAAAATTATGGGCGTTTTAAATGCAAATGAGGATAGCTTTTTTTCTCAAAGCAGATTTGACTCTAAAAGTGCATTGGATAAAATTGAAAAAATGATTCTAGATGGAGCTGATTTTATAGATATCGGAGGAGTTTCAAGCAGACCAGGTAGTTTGCCTATAAGTGAAAAAGATGAATTCGATAGAGTAAAAAGCATCATTGATATAGTTAGCAAATATAAACTTTATGAAAAAATCAAATTTTCACTAGATAGTTATTCGCCTTTGTGTCTAAAATATGCACTAAACAATGGTTTTAGTGTGATTAATGATATAACAGCTTTACAAAATGATAAAGTTGCACAGTTAGCATCAAGCTACAACGCTACAGTTATTTTGATGCACAAGATAGGCACAACTGAACAAATGCAAAAAGATCCATGCTATGACAATGTTATATTGGATATTGATGATTTTTTTCAAGTTAGAGTTGAAAAAGCTAAGAGATTTGGCATAAAAGATATCATTTTGGATGTTGGTATTGGTTTTGGAAAAACTTTAGAGCACAATCTTACTCTTTTGCAAAATATGGAGCATTTTTTACATTTTGATTTGCCGCTTTTGGTAGGAGCTAGTAGGAAATCCATGATAAATATAATCTCTCCAAGCGAGACTAAAGATAGACTTCCTGGAACTTTAGCTATTCACTTAGAAGCAGTGAGAAAAGGTGCTAGTATCGTTCGTGTTCATGATGTCAAAGAACATGTCCAGGCACTAAAAGTGCAAGATGAGATTTTGGAAAGTAGTTAATGGAATTTGAATTTTATTATTATGTGATTTTTTTAGGAGCTGGTTTCTTGGCTGGTTTTGTTGATTCTATCGCTGGTGGCGGTGGAATTATCACTGTTCCAATTATGATGGCATCTGGTATGCCACCTCACATGGCACTTGCTACAAATAAACTTCAAAGCTCTTTTGGAAGTTTTACAGCTTCAGTGAATTTTATAAGAAAAGGGTTGGTGAGTTTAAGAGAAGTTTATTTGGGCATCATTTTTACTTTTATAGGTGCTTTTATTGGAGCTAAAGTTATTTTATATTTGGATGCAAATGTTTTAAATAAAATTATTCCTTTTATGCTGATTTTGATTTTTCTTTATACTCTTTTGAATCCTCATTTTGGCAGAGTTGGAAAAAAATCAAGATTTAGCGAGCCTCTGTTTTTTCTTATTTTTGGTTTATTGCTTGGTTTTTATGATGGATTTTTTGGACCTGGAACGGGAACATTCTGGACGATAGCATTGGTTACGCTTATGGGATTAAATCTTAAAAAAGCGACTGCAACAACAAAAGTGATGAATTTTACTAGCAATATAGTTTCTCTAGGAGTTTTTTTATTTAGTGGAAATGTTCTATTTTTTGTCGGAATTTTGATGGGTTGCGGACAAATTGTGGGAGCATTTGCAGGCTCATCTTTAGTTGTTAAAAAAGAAGTGACCTTTATAAGAGGATTTTTTCTCTTTGTGGTTGGAGTTACGATAGTAAAACTTGTATATGATAGTTGGTTAAAATGAATTTAGAACAATATAAAAAAAATATAGAGTTGTTAAATAGATGGGCGAAAGCTTATTATGTACATGATGATCCACTTGCTAGCGATGAAGAGTATGATAGTCTTTATCATAAGGTTTTAAAGTTTGAAGAAGAAAATCCAAAATTAACTGATATTAATTCTCCAACAAAAAGAGTTGGTGGAATTGTTTTGGATGAATTTTCTAAAGCGAAACATTTAAGTAGAATGTGGAGCATGGAAGATGTATTTGATGCAGATGAATTGAATAGTTGGATACAAAGAATTAAAAAAACAAGTGATGATTTTACTTTTTATTGCGAGCCAAAATTTGACGGTGCAAGTCTAAATTTGATATATGAAAACGGTGAGCTAAAACAAGCGATTAGTAGAGGTGATGGAAGTGCAGGTGAAGATGTCAGTGAAAATGCTAAGACGATTGAAAGTGTTCCTTTAAAGATCGGATATAAAAAACTTATAGAGATAAGAGGTGAGGTTGTTATAGCAAAAGATGATTTTACTTTGATAAATCAAACAAGAATTAAAAATGATGAACCTCCCTTTGCAAATCCAAGAAATGCGGCTGCTGGAAGTTTGAGGCAGTTGGATACAAAGATAACAGCGGGCCGAAAACTAATGTTTTATCCGTGGGGTATAGGAGAGAATTCATTAAAAAATGAAATGCTTAGTGCGAAGATGAATTTTATATATGAATTAGGTTTTTTAAAACCGCCGAGAAGTATGATAAGCAAAAATGTTAAAGATGTTTTTTCTTTATATGAAGATTTGTTGAACTCAAGAGAAAAGATACCCATGATAATGGATGGAATGGTTGTGAAAATAGATGAAATTTCACTTGAAGAAGAACTAGGATACACTGTAAAATATCCAAGATGGATGGTAGCTTTTAAATTTCCAGCAATTGAGAAAATTACAAAGATAAAAAATGTGATAATCCAAGTAGGCAGAACTGGTGTATTAACTCCTGTAGCCGAACTAAAAGCTGTAAATATAGAAGGTGCCATGGTTGAGCGAGCTACTTTGCATAATTTCGATGAAATAAATAGAAAAGATATACGGATAAATGATAGTGTTATAATCATAAGAAGCGGAGATGTTATCCCCAAAGTTACAAAAGTTTTGATAGATAGAAGAGATGGTAGCGAAGTTAAAATAGCTAGACCAGTGGTTTGTCCAGTGTGTGAAAGTGAAGTTTTAGATGAGGGAATTTTGATAAAATGTCAAAATCTTAGCTGTGAAGCCAGAGTTGTCAACTCTATCATACATTTTGCTTCTAAAAAATGCATGAATATAGATGGTTTGGGAAACAAAATAGTTGAACTTTTATTCCAGCAAAAGTTATTGAAAAATGTTGAGGATTTATATGCTTTAGATATGGATAAATTGTTAGAGTTGGAGGGTTTTAAAGAAAAGAGAGCAAAAAATCTTTTGGATTCCATTGAAAATTCAAAAAATATATCTTTACATAGATTTATAAATGCACTTGGAATTGAGCATATAGGTGAGGTAGCGAGCAAAAAAATAGCTGAAACTTTTGCAAATAGATGGAATAAAATAGATGCCAAAGAGATTGTATCAATAGATGGTTTTGGTGAAGAGATGGCCAGAAGTTTTGAAGAGTTTTTGAGAGTAAATGGAGATAAAATAGATAAATTAATTCAAATTTTAGATATAAAAATACCTCAAAAAATAGAAAAAATTGATTCTATATTTACGAATAAAACAGTTGTTATAACAGGAAGCATGTCAAAATCACGAGATGAAATCAAAATGGTGCTAGAAAAATACGGTGCAAAAGTGACCAATAGTGTTTCAAAAAAGAGTGATTTTTTGATATTTGGCAAGGATGCAGGCAGTAAATATGATAAAGCTCTAGCTATTGGAGTAAATACTTTGAGCGAAGAAGAGATGTGGCATGAGATTAGATAATTTTCTTTTTAAAAATGGACATGCCAAAAGCAGAAATAAAGCCCAAGAATTGATAAAAAATTTGCAAGTTTTGATAGACGGTAAAATTGTATCAAAGCCAAGTTCTGAGATTGATGAGTCAAATAAGTTAGAAATTTTAAATCCAAAACAATATGTAAGTAGAGCGGGGTATAAACTAAAATCTTTTCTAAAAACTCAAGAAATTTTTTCTATAAAAGATAAACATTGTCTCGATATTGGTAGTAGTACAGGCGGATTTGTGCAAGTGCTTTTAGAAGAGGGTGCAAGAGAAGTTGTAGCAGTTGATGTGGGTAGTGGGCAACTTCATGAAGATTTGAAAAATATTTCAAATTTAAGATTTTTTGAGCAAACTGACATAAGAAATTTCAAGTGTGAAGAAAATTTTGATATAGTGACATGTGATGTCTCATTCATCGGGGTGGGACAAATTTTAAAAGAGATAGATAGATTTGCAAAAGAGTATATTGTGATACTTTTTAAACCTCAATTTGAAGTTGGAGTGAATGCCAAAAGAGATAAGAAGGGAGTTGTAAAGGATAACTTTGCTATCAAAAAAGCAAAAGAATTATTTGAGGCAAAAGCACAGCAAAAATGGGAACTTTTATGTACTAAAGAGTCACTTTTAAGAGGGAAAGAGGGAAATATTGAAACATTCTATTGCTTTAGAAAAAGATAAAGTTGACTCTATCGCCATTGGCAATTTTGATGGTATCCACTTGGGACATCAGCAGCTTATTAAACAGTTAGACAGTAATGGTGCCCTTCTTGTGATTTATCGCGGAATTGCTAGTATAACTCCAGGTAAAAATAGAAGTAAATTTGTTGAAATCCCTTGTTTTTATTTAGATTTTAAAGAAATAAGAGATTATGATTGTGCAAAGTTTTTGTCTTATTTGAAACATAAATTTCCAAATCTAAAAAAAATAGTAGTTGGATACGATTTTAAATTTGGTGCAAATAGAGCTTGTGATGCATGTGATTTAAAAGAGATATTTAAAGGCAAGATTACCGTAGTTGATGAATTTTTTTTAGACGGTATTTCAGTACATTCTTCAACTATCAGAGAGTTTTTAAAAAATGGAAAAATAAAAAAAGCAAATACTTTTCTAGGAAGAGAATATTCTATAGTAGCAAAAGTTATAAAAGGACAAGGATTGGGAGCTAAAAAGCTTTTTCCTACCCTAAATGTTGAGATTCAAAAGTATATAATACCAAAAAATGGAGTTTATGCTACGAAAATTTTAATAAATGGTAAGTTACACAAATCCATCACATTTATAGGTATACGACAGAGCACAGATGGTTGCTTTTCTTGCGAAACTTATGTGATGGACAAAGAGATATCACAAGTCGATGAAGTGGAGATATTTTTTGTAGCTTTTATAAGAGAGAATAAAAAATTTGATTCACTAGAAGAGCTAAAAGAGCAAATCCAAAAAGATATAAAGGTGGCTAAAAATCTTATGTAGAGACCTAAGTTTCTTTGTTTTCATACATTAAAGAGTCAACTTTTTTAAAAATTTTATTAAAATGATCATTTTCTTTAAAGTCAGCAACTCCAAATGAAAATGTTATATAAAATGTCTTGTCTCTGTATTTTAAGTGAGTGGTTTTTAAATTTTTTTTGATGGTCATCAAGATTTTTGTTAATTTTTGTTTATTGAGTTTTTTATTTATTAATATAAATTCATCGCCAGCGAAACGAATAGCAAAAGTATCATCCACTTTTTTGATAAGTGAGCCTATCATCATTAATACCTTGTCGCCTACAAGATGCCCATAGGAATCGTTTACATTTTTAAAGTTGTCTATATCTATAAAAGCAAATGAGCCATTTTCTGTAAATTTTTCGTCTTTTAAGAATATTTCATATAGCCATCTTCTGTTGTATATATTCGTTAGTTCATCAAGATATAAATTTTCTTGTAGTTTTGCTATGGTTTTTTCCAGAATCTCAACTTCAATTTCTATGTCTTTTAAGGCAGTCTCATCTTTTTGATTTATAGCTGTTCTTGCTTTTTTTATGTTTGTTTTTAACTGTTTTGTCGATTCCTCTGTTTCATTTCTCATTTTTTGAATTTTTTTTAGAGCGTATATCATAGCCTGTTCTCTGTCTTTTTCTTTTATTGTGATATTTAATTCACTAGCTTTTGTATAAAAGATATCTTTATAGATTTCTGGCATTACTACTTCTAGCTTTCTTACTTCTTTTAAAGTTTCATCAGTTAATTCTTGAAGATTATTTTCCATTTGCTCTCTTTTTGGTATAATTATGAAAAATTATACCAAAATAAAGACAACAAACAAAAAAAAGGTAACAAATGGATAAAGTATTCGAAATTCCTATTGAAAAGCAATTTGAGTTTGATGCAAGAGTTGCTAGCGTTTTTGATGATATGTTAGATAGGTCAATCCCTTTTTATTCAGAAGTTATAACTTTGATTTGCGATATTGCTAACTCTTATACAAAAGATGAAGGAGTGGTGGTCGATTTAGGTTGTTCAACAGCAAATACACTTCTAGCATTACGCTCTAAAGTAGATAAAAAATTAACTTTATTAGGATTTGATAATTCAAGTGCTATGCTTTGCCAAGCACAAAAAAAGATAGATGCATATGGTGCTGATATAAAACTAGAAAATGCTGATATCCTAGAATTAAATATCCCTAAAAGTGATGTTATAATAGCAAATTACATGCTTCAATTTGTAAGACCAATGCAAAGAGTGCAACTCATAAAAAAAATATACAATAGTTTAAAAGAGGGTGGAATTTTTATACTTAGCGAAAAGATAATATTTGAAGATAAAAAGTTAAATAAAAATATGATTGATATTTATTACAATTTCAAAAAATCTCAAGGATATAGTGAATTTGAGATATCTCAAAAAAGAGAAGCTCTTGAAAATGTACTAGTTCCTTATAGCGAAGATGAAAACAAAAAGATGGTGCTAAGTGCAAAATTCAAAAGTATTGAAACCATCTTTAAGTGGGGAAATTTTGTAACTTTTTTAGCCAAAAAATAGATCAGGTTGAGTTTGTTTTAGATATTTAACTATGCTTATGATTTCCTCAACTCCCATCTCAGCTTCGTCATCATCTCCTAAAACTACATCTATTGCATCTATGTAAGCTTCAGTTGCTTCTTCCAATTTTTCTTCTTGAACACCAGCAAAATACAAAGTGGCACTAAGCATATCTGTAAGCTGCAAGGCCAATTCCTCAATTTCTAAATCTAATTCATTATTTTTCATTTTTATTTCCTATTTTTTTAGTTATCAAATCATTTACTTGATTTTTGATATTTTCATAGATAAAGCTATCTTTGAAGCCACCAAACAAACCACCACTTGCATTTGGATGTCCTCCTCCGTTGGCTAATTTTGATGCCATTTTGCTCACATCAACTTTTCCATTTGCTCTAAAGCTGACTGTTTTTCTCGAAGTTATATCCATAAAAAAATCATAATCTTTATTTGCTTTTAGAAAATCATTTCCGATAACAGAAACATTTCCTATGTTGTATGTTAAAATTCCCTTATGATTTAAGTATTTAATAGTCATGTTTTCTCTATTTTTTGTCAGTAAATTAACATTATATTTTGAGATAAGATTATTTAAAGTATCATTTTTGCTTTGTTTTAATATCTCTTTTTTGATTTTATGTATATTTTCATCAAGAACAATATGAGCGTTTTCATACTCAAAAAATGGTTGAATTTTACTCAGTAACTCAAACAAATAGCTAGAATTCTCTTGTGAAAACATTATCCTGTTTATCTCTTTTGCCCCACTCACCAAGCCTAGACAGACTTTTCCTAGTTCAAATTCATCTTTATCATCAAGCCAAATATCAACAGCATTTACAATATCAACAAACTTTGATAGTTTTTCATTTTTTTCAAAAATATTTGAGAAAAAATCATAAGTTATTTTTGTAGCACATCTGGAATCATCAAGAAAATACCACTCAAATTCGTTCGCACAATCTTGACCAGATTTATGGTGATCAAGTAAAATTATCAAAATATCATCATTTGCAATCTTTACTTTAGAGTCAAAATCTTTGGCTTGTTCTGGTGTGAGATTTAAGTCTGTAATGAGAATTATATTTTTAGCAAATTTGTCATTTTGAATATCACTAAAAATTTCATTAAATCTTTCATTAATTTCTCTACCATAATTTGAGTTGTAAAATTGTATAGAATTAAAGTAGTTATTTGTGACCATTTGACAACCATAGCCATCTAAATCAGTATGAGATAAATGGTAAATTTTACATTTATTTATCATTTTTTTTATCATTTTTTTCCTTATAAATTTTCTATTTCGATAGTTCCTAAAACTTCAAATTGTGCATTTGAGTCTATTTCGGCATGACTGAGCACTACAACATCAAGGTTAAATTTTTCAAATATATCATTGAGCGATTTTCTTAACAATGGATCGACTACGATTATAACTGGTGCTATCCCTTTTTGCAATATTTTAGCAGCCTCATCGCTTACAGCTTGCACTAGTGTATTAATTTGCCCTATATTTAATATTAAATCCCTGACTCCATCTCGTTCAACCAAGGCATCAAGTATTTTTTGCTCAGTAGTTGTATTAAAAGTCAATAACTTTATAAAACCCTCATCGTCTTTGTATAATTTTGTGATAATTCGAGAAAGCTTAGACCTTACTTGTTCCACTATAATTTCAGTATTCTTCGTGATTTCTGCAACATCACTTACCGTTTCAAGAATTGTAAGCATGTCTTTTATAGGAATTCTTTCATGTAATAGTGCTTTTAACACTTTTTGAATTAATCCTAGATTTGCAACTTTTAAACAATCTTCCACAACAACAGGGAAACTTTCTTTGGTTTTTTCAACTAGGGATTGAACTTCTTGTCTAGTGAGTAGTTCTTCTGAATATTTCTTAATCAACTCACTTAAATGTGTGGATATAACGGTTGCAGGGTCAACTGTAGTATAGCCTTTTATGATAGCATCTTCTTTTTCACTGCTTTGTATCCACATAGCATCAAGTCCAAAAGCAGGCTCTTTTGTGGCAATTCCTTCAATCTTATCGACAACCAATCCACTATCCATTGCCAAAAATTTATCAGGGTATATTTCACCGTTACCAATTTCAGCACCTTTGAGTAGAAATTGATATTGATTTGGTTGTAAGTGCAAATTGTCTCTTATTCGAACTTGAGGAATGAGGTATCCATAATCAGTGGCTATTTTTCTTCTCATACTTTTTATTCGTTCTAGTAAATCACCACCTTGTAGGGGGTCCGCTAGTTTTATCAACTGATATCCTAAATCTAATTCTAAAATTTCAAGCTTAAGTATATCTCCCAATGCTTTTTCTTCTTCCTCTTTTAGTTGAGCTTGAGTTTTTTTAGGTGGCTGTTGGTTTTTTTGGGATTCTTGCATTTTTATTTGTGCATTTTTTTCTTTATCCAAAAAAGCAGTTAAAGAAAATCCATCTACCACAGTTTTCTTCATGAGATACCCAAGTGATAAAAAAATCAATCCTACAAAACCTAATGAAAGAGTAGGTAAACCAGGAACTAATGCAAACATTACCAAGATGAAACCAACGATAAATAGTGTCTTATAATCTCCAAAAAGTTGATTAATTGCTCCTGTAGCAAAGTCTTCGTCTCCTTTATTTGCTCTTGTTATGATGATACCAGTAGCAGTTGAGCTGATGAGTGCAGGAAGTTGTGAAACTAAACCATCGCCTATGGTTAAAATAGTGTATGTTTTTGCACTTGTAGCAATATCTAGATTATACTGAAAAGCACCAATTAAAAATCCACCTATTATATTTATAATGGTAATGATAATTCCAGCTATTGCATCGCCTTTTACAAACTTACTAGAACCGTCCATCGCCCCATAAAAGTTTGCCTCTTGAATTACCTCTTCTCTTCTTTTTCTTGCAGTTTTTTCATCAATTAATCCAGCATTTAAGTC
>JAADIZ010000200.1:0-3746 GCA_013151055.1 Campylobacterota bacterium | reverse complement strand
GCTACTCTGGTTGAGCCTTTTGTGATAACCATAAAGTTTATCAAAACTAAAATAGAAAAGACGATGATACCTATAACATAGTTTCCACCAACAACAAATTTACCAAAGCTAGATATTATCTCGCTAACAGCTCCTGGTCCTTTGTGACCATTGCTTAAAATCATTCTAGTTGTTGCTATATTTAATGACAATCTATATAAGGTTATGATAAGTATAAGCGTTGGAAAAGTTGTTAAGTCAGTTGGTTTTGGTATATAAAGTGCTATTAAGATAATGAGTACAGAAATAGATAGTGATATAGTTAAGAAAAAATCTAAAAAATAACTTGGAAGAGGTACTATTATAATGGCTAAAATAGCAATTATAAATACAACCATAGTCAAATCTTTTGATTTGGCGATTGGAGCAAGTATCGGACTAATTCGTGAAAAAAAACTATTCTTTTTAATGATTTTTACCTTTGTTGCTCAATCAAATCTTGCAGTGTGATATCATCCAAAAATAGATCAATTTTTGATTGAAGTTTTGTTAAAACTGGTAAAATTTTACAAAATGTCTCTTTTCCACTAGGGCATTTAGACTCATGCAATGAACATTCAAAAACTTTTGCTTGTTTTTTTTCTGCACATTCTATGATAGTTTTTACAGATAATTCACTTGGTGGCAAAGCAAGCATAAATCCACCTTTTGTTCCTTTGAAAGATTTTAAAATATCATTTTTTGCAAAACATTGTAAAATTTTAGCTAGAAAACTTTTTGAAATGGCTAGTTCGCTAGATAGTGATTCTACATCTTGTGGCGATTCTTTTTGTGAAATAATTATTAATGATAACAGAGCATACTCGCTAGCTTTTGTTAGTAGCATAAAAATCCTTTATATAATAAGACAAATATTGTACTAAATTTATACTAGATTTTATATTAATTGATAGCTTTGTCTGATTTTTGATGACTTTTTGTATTTTTTTAGTTATAATTACATCCCTTATTAAAACTAGATGAGTTAAAAAAAGGAAAAATACCAATCAAGGAGGTCATTATGGCTTTAGGTTCGGCGGAAAAATTAGAAATCGTCAACAAATTCGGAAGAAAAGAGGGTGATACTGGTTCACCAGAGGTTCAAATAGCACTTATATCTAAAAGAGTATTAGATTTAACAGGACATTTGAAAATAAACAAAAAAGACCACTCTTCAAGACTAGGACTTTTAAAACTAGTTGGACAAAGAAAAAGACTTTTAAGATATCTTAAAAAAACAAATTTTGAGAAATACACAGAAGTTATCCAAGAATTGTCTATAAGAGATAAGTAAACTTTTAAGGTCTATTATATTAGGCCTTAAATTATTTCCTCCCATTTAAATATCCGCAATTTCAATCTTTATACATTAATTCGTACAAAAAACATAAATATCAGCACTAAAACAGAGAAAAACATCTAAATATACTCTAATATCTTATCAAAACATACAAATTAAATATAATTTAGGTACAATATCTTATATTTCATCAGTTTTTATGTGCAATTAACTTTGTCTTGGCTAAAATAAAATCTATGAAAACTAATGATATATTTAATCTTCTGCATAATGCCGTAGAATCAAAATTTTTTGGAAAAAAAATAAGCCAAAGAGAGATGGCAGAAAGATTAGGAATTTCTATGCGTACATATCAAGATTGGAAACTTGGAAATTCACAACCTCAAGCTGCAGTTGCTATTTTTAAAATGCTTAGTGAATTAGAAGATGAGGAAATTTTGCGTGTAACCAAAAGAATACGAAATGGTTTGGAGGAAAACGAATGAGTGCTTTAACCAAAACAGAAAAACAGGCATTAAACGAACTTTTTACATCCTTGTGTACAAAAAAAAGCATATATCAAAAAATTGCTTCAACTTTTAAAGTATTTTTATTAAGCACAAAAAAAATCTTCAAAATCTAATTTTTTATAAAAATATTATCATCTAAATAAAATTCAAACTTTTTTAATTTAAATTAATCAACTAAAAGGCTAACCTTTGGACTAAATATAGTTTAGTCTAAGAGACTCAATAATATTACTTGACAAAACTACACTCAATGTTGTATAATTTCATCAGCAATAAAAAGCATAGAGTGCTAATAACTTTTAGTGAAAGAGGAACATGAAATTATCAAAAAGAGAAATAATTTTAGAATCTATCATTAAAGAGTACTTGAAATCAAAAGAGCCTATTGGTTCAAGTGAGCTTCAAGGAAGAATGAGCATTGATATATCTCCTTCTACTATAAGGATATATTTTAAGCAACTCTCACTAGAGGGAGCTTTGGTGCAATTGCATGTGAGTAGCGGTAGAGTTCCAACAGAAAAAGCTTTGGTCGATTATTGGGTTAGTAGGTTGGAGCCACGAAGTCCAATCGCTATATGTAATGTTGACAAAGTACAGGACTCTATAAGAAATTATGGTATTTATTGCACTTTAAACAAGAATAAAAATCCAACTTTCAATGAATTGATGAAAGCAGGAGATAGATTCTTGATTTTAGTATTTGACGAAGAAGAAGTTCTTATTAAGCATCACCCTAAAATTGAATTGTTTTTGGAAAATCTAATAGGAAGTAGTATGAAAAATTTGAAAATAATATCTGCTTCGGTTGGTTTATATGAATTGCATAATAAACTAGAAAGTATATTTATGCAAACAGCTCTTTTAAAAGAAGGCAAGAGTGAGCTCTATAAAATAGCCAAAGAAGTAAAAAATGATGATTTTATACAAAAAGTTATAGAACCTCAATTTTTAGATACGCTGGATGCTGGTATGTATTTTGATGATTTTGTGCCAAGTGGTTGTATTGCTGTTAAACAACATGTGACTATGGATGATGATACGCTCGAAATGTTTTGTTTAGGTAAATTAGATAGAGACTTTGAAAGTTTCTTTAATCAAGCTAAGGAGTAAAGATGAGTAAAAAACATAAAAATGAAGATAAAGATGTCAAAAAGGTTAAATCAGAGCAAGATGATTGTGAGTCTTGCGAAGAAGAAATTAGTGAAGAAATTAGTGAAGAAATTAGTGAAGAAATTAGTGAAGAAATTAGTGAATTAGATGCACTAAAAGCACAACTTAAAGATTTAGAAGATAAATATTTAAGAAATAATGCTGATTTTGAAAATATAAAAAGAAGAATGGAAAAAGAAAAAATGGTGGCTATAAGTTATGCTCATGAGCAGTTTGCACGAGATCTTTTGCCAATTCTAGATGCCTTGGAAATGGCATCTAGTACAAATGAAGTAGATGAAAAAATAACAACAGAACAACTTTTAGAAAAAGTCAAGGAGGGAGTGAATCTTACAATAGAGCAATTTAGAAAAACTTTTGAAAAATACGGAATAGAGCTAGTTGAAGTTGACGGCGGATTTGATCCAAATTTTCATGAAGCTGTGATGCAACTAGAGAGTGATGAAAAATCTTCTGGAGACATTTTGCAAGTTTTCCAAAAAGGTTATAAGATAAAAGACAGAGTGTTAAGACCAACAATGGTAAGCATTGTTAAATAAGAGCAAAAGAAGAACTTTATACGACTTTAAGTCGTAGCTTTAGTAGAGTGTGAATTTTTAAGGAGCTTTGCTTCTTGAAAAGATGACAGTTAAACAAGTTCTTGGCGACAGCCAAAGCTTTAGTAGAGTGTGAATTGTTTGAGAGCTTTGCTCTTAAACAAGATGACAATTAATATAAAAGCCTCTCGACTTTAAGTCGTAGCTTTAGTA
>JAADIZ010000044.1 GCA_013151055.1 Campylobacterota bacterium | reverse complement strand
AAAATTTGAAAAATAGGGTTAAAGAGGCATATGATATAAGCATGAATATTTACTTGCAAAATAGAGATAAAAACAAAGATACAATAAAAAAAATGATTAAAGATGCACTCAGACCCATAAGATTTAACCAAGGAAGGGGTTATTTTTTTATATATAGCATGAACTTAAAAAATATCTTGCTGCCAATCGCCCCACAATTAGAAGGAAAAGATTTTTCAAATTATCAAGATATTAAAGGCGATCTTGTTGTTAAAAATACGGCAAAATTATGTAAAAAATATGGAAGTACTTTTTATACTTGGTATTGGAGAAAACCTAATAGCAAAGTAGTTGTTTATAAAAAGATAGGTTTTAATATGTATTTTAAGCCACTTAACTGGTTTATAGGAACTGGTGAATATGTAGAAGATTTTAAGAAAAATTTGCAAGAAAAAATACTCAAAGAGATACAAGAGATTAAATATGGAAAAAATAACCATTTTTTTACATACTCATATGATGGAAAAATACTCACGCATGCAAGACAAAATAGTAATTTGGTAAAAGAGATTATAAAAGTTGCAAAAAAAGGGGGAGGTTTTCTTGAATACACGGTAGACCAAGCTATTAAAAAACCTGAAACAAAGATATCTTATATCTCTGGCATAAAAGAGTGGCACTGGGCGATAGGGATTGGTGAATATATGTCTGATATACAAAAGATTATAAAACAAAAACAAGAAGAGTTAAAACAGAGATTTCATGATACTCTTATCAAGCTTACTATGGTTTTTGCAATTATAGCAATACTGCTCGTTATTATGTTAGTATTTATCACTAAAAAGAGCCAAAAAGTATTTTTAAATTATAGAAATACGATTTTAAATGAGACAGAAAAAAGTAAAAAACAGTTATTGCTTATACAGCATCAAAATAAACTAGCTTCTATGGGTGAGATGCTTGGAAATATTTCACATCAATGGAAACAGCCATTAAATACACTAGGAATTTCAATCGGCAAAATGATTCTTTTAGAAGAGAGTGGTAAATTGACAAAAGAGATAATGTTAAAAAGTTTTGAAAGAATGGAGAGAAATATAGAGTATCTATCTAAAACTATAGATGTATTTAGAGATTTTTTTAAACCTACACAATGTGTTGAAAGATTTAACCTTGAAGATGAAATTAAAAATGTTGTTTATATAATTCAAGACTCTTTTGAAGATAAAAAGATTGAATTATCTTGTGTTTGCGAAAAAGAAGTGTATGTAAAAGGAGATAAGAAAAAATTAGAACAAGTTTTTTTAAATATTCTAAATAATGCAAAAGATGCGATAGTGTCAAATGAAATACAACAAGGAAAAGTGCAAATAAAATCTATTTTGAAAAAAAATAGTGTGAAAATAACAATCCAAGACAATGCCAAAGGAATTCCAAGTGAGATAAAAGATAAAATTTTCGAACCATATTTTACTACAAAAGCCCAATCAAAAGGAACAGGCGTAGGGCTTTATATGTCAAAAGTCATCATAGAAGATAAATTTCAAGGCAGTTTGACATTTCAAAACAAAGACAATGGAGCCTTGTTTACTATAACAATCCCTCAAAGTTTAAATTAAATAAAACCATTTATATAATTTTCCAAAGAGACAGAGTCCATAGCCCCACTCACTCTATCAACTTCTTTGCCATTTTTAAAAACAACAAGAGTAGGGATACTTCGGATTTTAAACCTACTTCCTAAAAATTGTTCATTTTGGGTATTGACTTTTGCAAATAGTGCCTTGAGTGGAAAACCCAAAGAGGTATCAGCAAACACAGGAGCCATCATCTTGCAAGGTCCACACCACGGAGCCCAGAAATCGACAACCACAGGTATATCAGAGTTTTCCAAAATTCTATCAATGTTTGAACTAGTTAGCTCTACTGGTTTAGCTTCCAAAAGAGAGTTTTTACATTTTCCACAGTTTGCTTTTTTGTAATCATCTTTTTTGGGAACATTGTTTATAGCCAAACAGTGAGGACAAATAACTTTCACAACTAACCTCCTAAATTTTTCTTTAATTATATCAATTTTTTTGTTACTTTTGAGTTATACGAAATAAATATAATCATAAAACAAAAAGTTTCTAAAGGAGAAATCGTGAAAAGATTGGTAAAAATTGCAGTGATTGGGATAATTGGTGCAAGTTATATGTATGCAACCCCAGCACCAAAAGCATATCCAAAAGGTCGTGTTGGTGAGATGGTAAAGTTAGGTGAACAAATTATACTTCATACTGATACACACCCTCTAACTAAAGATTTGGTGGGAAATAAACTTAATTGTGCAAGTTGTCACTTAAGAGGAAGTGATGGTAAGCCTGGAACAGCTGACGGAATCTCAAGTTTTACAGGAACAGCAACAGCTTTTCCTGCGTATTCAAAAAGAGAAAAATCAATTCAAACCCTACAAGATAGAATCAACAACTGTTTCATGAGAAGCATGAACGGAAAGAGACCTATTATAGACAGCAAAGCTAGTATGGCGATGTACGCTTATGTCACTTGGCTTTCAACTGGAATGCCTATGAAGATGAATGAAAAAGCACCTTTAAGCCCTCACAATATGAAATTGTGGCCAAAAAGTTTTAAACATTTTGCCAAAATTCAGAAAAAAGCAACTCATAAAAATTATGTAAATGGCAAAAAACTATTTGCACAAAAATGTGCAACATGTCATGGAAAAAATGGAGCAGGATTAGGTACATTTCCTCCACTTTGGGGAAAAAACATAAAAGGCGAATGGCTCTCTTATAATACGGGTGCGGGCATGAGCAAATTAAACAAAGGTGCGGCTTGGGTACAATCAAATATGCCTTTAGGTCAAGGTGGAAGTCTAAAAAACCAAGAAGCAGCAGATATTGTACTTTATATGAATGCACAACCAAGAGCTGATTTTGATTTAGCTAAAGGATTGTTGCCAAAGAGTGTGATGGGATATTATAATTCAAATGTTTTAAAAGAGAAACATTCTGTTAGAAGTAACTTTAAAGCTATGGGTTTAGATATTGATAAAATTAGAGGCGATAATAAAATAAAATAATTCTCCTTTACCAATACCAAAGG
>JAADIZ010000120.1 GCA_013151055.1 Campylobacterota bacterium | reverse complement strand
ATGAAAAAACTGTAGATACAAAACCTGTAGAAGATAGTACAAAAGTTTAAGAATTTGAAGAAAAAGATAACAAGCAATATAAAAAAAGAATTAGAAAGAGAGTTTATCTTAGAAAAACCAAAAGACCTCTCTTTCGGACATTATGCAACTCCAGTTGCATTTTCTCTTGCAAAAGAGTTACGAAAATCCCCAATTATAATCGCCGAAGAATTAGCCAAAAAATTTGCAAAAAATGAAATATTTGAAGAAGTAAATGCCACAAAAGGGTATCTAAATTTCAAATTAAGCGAAACTTTTTTGGACGAATACACAACTTGGGCATTGAAAAATCAAGATGATTATGCAAAAGAAAAAAACGATAAATCGATTTTACTTGAATTTGTAAGTGCAAATCCAACAGGACCTCTTCATATAGGTCATGCAAGAGGAGCTGTGATAGGCGATACGCTTTGCAGACTAGGAAGACACTTAGGCTATAGAGTTGATAGTGAATACTATGTAAATGATGCAGGAAACCAGATAGATCTTTTAGGTTTATCGATATTTTTAGCAGGACAAGAAAATGTCTTAAAACAAAAAGTTGATTGGCCAGATGAGTATTATAGAGGCGAATATATAGTCGATTTAGCTCATAAGGCTAGCGAAGATTTTGATAAAAATATCTTTAGTGATAAAGAAAATATAAAGATTTTATCGGATTGGGGAAAAGACATGATGCTTCAGCTCATAGAAAAAAATCTCAAAGATATAGGCATTACATTTGATAAATATGTGAGCGAAAAATCTTTGTATAACAAATGGGATGAAAGCTTCGAAAAACTCCAAAAAAATGATAAAACCTATAAAAAAGATGAAAAAACTTGGATAAGATCAAGCGATTTTGGTGATGAAAAAGACAGAGTTGTAGTAAGAGATGATGGAAGAGCAACCTATCTTGCAGGAGATATCATCTACCATGACAATAAATACCAAAGAGGATTTGATAGATATATAAATATCTGGGGAGCTGATCATCACGGATATATCGCTAGAGTAAAAGCAGCTATAAATTTTCTAGGATATGATGAGAGCAGGCTAGAAATCATACTAGCTCAAATGGTCTCACTTTTAAAAGGTGGCGAGCCATACAAAATGAGCAAAAGAAGTGGAAATTTTATATTGATGAGTGATGTTACTCAAGAGATTGGTAAAGATGCCTTAAGATTTGTATTTTTAAGTAAAAAAGCAGATACTCACTTAGAGTTTGATGTAGATATGCTCAAAAAACAAGACAGCACAAATCCAATTTTTTATATAAATTATGCACATGCTAGAGTAAATCAAATCTTTGAAAAAAGTGGCAAAAAGATAAAAGATGTCAAAGATGTAAAGTTGGAAAATTTGAATGAAAACGCAAAGAACCTTCTTTTCAATGCTCTTTTGTTACCAGAAGTCATAGAAGATACATTTAACAGCAGACAGGTGCAAAGATTGAGTGATTATCTGATCTTACTAGCTTCAAATTTACATAAATTTTACAATGAAAATAGAGTCGTTGGAAGTGAAAATGAGCAAGTATATCTTAAAATTTTTGCTATGGTGGCACTCAGTATAAGAACAGGTTTGGGACTTATGGGTATAGAAGCCAAGGATAAGATGTAAAAATCCTATCCTTTTTTATATGCTAATTTTCAGGTGATTTATAAGTGCTTAAAAACTCTTCTATATTGTATCTAGAGCGATATTCTGGGCTCATGAGATGTACTAAGATATCACCCATATCTAAGATGACCCACTCGTCTGATTCATCGATATTTAGAAAACTTTCACCTTTGCTTTTTAGTTCTCCCTTTAGATGATCTAGTAGTGCTAATCCATGTCTCTCACCTAATGTTGTAGCGATGACAACGCCATCTACAAAATAGTCTCTTTCGCTCATATCAAATGACTGTATATTTTCAGCCTTTTTTTCGTCCAATATCTTTACGATATTTTCAATTCTTTTTTCCATTGTTTTCCTTGTATAGTATGCTAAAACTTCTTTTTTTATGCTTTTTGGTATAAAAGAGAGATTTATATGCTCACGAAGTTCTGAAGAGCTGATATTAGCATTTATTTTGATTTTTTTCAACTCTTTTGGCAGTATTATACCATCTCTTGTAGCGATAACAAACTCCACGAGCAATTTTAGTTCATCATAGCTATTCCACAAAGGTAGTTTTTTATAATTATCAGCCCCAATTATAAGATAAATTTTCTCTATATCATATTTTTTCAAAAGATATCTCACGGTTTCAATAGCAACAACTGCTCTTTTTTGCCTAACCTCATAATCCAAAACTTCAACTTTTGCCTTTTTCTCAAAAAGCTTTCTAAGCCACTCAAGTCTAAGGGCAGCTGGTACACCAAAGCTATCCTTAAAAGGATTCAGGTAAGTAGGAACAACAAAAATTTTTGCTACATGTAGAGTTTCTAATGCCCGAGATACAACCTCTTCATGCCCAACATGAGGAGGGTCAAAAGAGCCTCCGAAGAGTGCACAAGTCATAAAAAATCCAATGGAGATTTGACATCTTGTCTATTTAACTCTTTGACAACATGAGTGTATATCATAGTAGTTTCAACCGACCTATGCCCTAAAAGTTCTTGAATTGTTCGTATATCAACACCACTTTGAAGCAGATGTGTAGCATAAGAGTGGCGAAAAGTATGAGAAGATACTTGTTTGTTTAGATTTGCTTTTTGTACTGCTTGTTTGATATTTCTACTTAAAGTTTTTGGGTGGATATGATGTCTTCTCATCATTTCACTTCTTGGGTCTTTGGATATTTTTGTCATCGGAAACAAAAATTGCCATTTAGCCTCAGTTTTTGCATTTGGATACTTTTTTTCGTAAGCAAATGGCAAATATACAGAACCAAACCCATCTTTTAGATCTTTTTTGTGTATATCTTGAACATGCTCAACCTGAGCCAAAAGCTTTTTTTTGATAGCTTGGGGCAGAGGAATGGTTCTGTCTTTCAAAGACTTGCTATCCCAAACATAAACTTTGTCAAACCCAAAATCCATATCTTTTATCCTAAGATTTAAAACCTCACTCATCCGTAAACC
>JAADIZ010000062.1 GCA_013151055.1 Campylobacterota bacterium | reverse complement strand
ACAAATACAGACAAAATAGAGAAAAAAATATAAAACTTACAGAAGAGTTTCCAGAGCATAAAAATTTTGATTTTTCTCTTAAAACAAGAGAAAATATCAACAAAATCCGTGATATTCTAGACAAAGAGATATTGCCATTGCAAAGTAGGGCAAACAATAGTAATGATATACATAAAATAAATGAATTTATTGCTAAAGTGAGTATTTTAGCAAAAGAGTATGATATAGCCGTACTAGAAGATTATGTGGAGCAAATCAATAAAGCTATAGATATATTTGATGTAAAAAAAATAAAAAAGTTTTTGAAAAAATTTATCGATATTGAAAAAACTTTGTTGTAAAATTAGTTCTCAATAAGGAAAGCAATGCAGATAAACATAAAATTAACACAAGAAAAAGATAAAAATTACGATGTCTTTATAGATGAGCTAGGATCACTAGAATTTGATGCAAAAGTGGCAATAATTACAAATCCAACAGTAGCCGCATTTCATTTAGAAAAGGTTCGCTCACTTATAAAATCAGATGAATTATATGTAATCACTATCCAAGATGGTGAAGAATATAAAAATTTGGAGACGATAGAATATATTTTGGATGAGTGCTTTAAACATAGGTTGGACAGAAAGTCTGTTTTAGTAGCTCTAGGTGGTGGTGTTATTGGAGATATGACGGGATTTGCAGCATCTATCTTTCAAAGAGGCATAGAGTTTGTGCAAATTCCCACAACTCTTTTGGCTCAAGTTGATGCAAGTGTTGGTGGAAAAACTGGCGTTAATTCAAAATATGGTAAAAATCTCATCGGCTCTTTTTGGCAACCAATATCTGTTCATTGTGAAACAAAATTTCTCAAAACACTTCCTGTTAGAGAATTAAATGCTGGAATTGCTGAAATTATAAAAATGGCTATAACATTTGATGAAGATTTTTTTATATGGCTTGAAAATCATGACTTAAGAGACAAAGAAGATTTGAAAAAAGCTATCGAAAAAAGCATTAAAACTAAAGCATCCATAGTTTCACAAGATGAAAGAGAGGCAGGAGTTAGAGCAGTTTTGAATTATGGTCATACTTTTGCTCATGTTATAGAAAATGAAACACAGTACAAGAGATTTGTTCACGGTGAAGCAGTTGCTATTGGCATAGTGATGGCAAATGAATTGGCTTTGAAACTAGGATTAATGAGCAATAAAGATGTACTTAGAATAAAATATCTACTTCAAAGATATGATTTGCCGATAGATTATGAAATAAAATCTGCCGAGGATTTTTATGAACATTTCTTTTTGGATAAAAAAAGCAATAATAATAAGATAACTTTTATATTGGCAAATGGAATTGGTAGATATAAAATAGAAAACAGTATAAATAAAAAGTTAGTGATTGATGTTTTAAAGGATTTTGAGTAAGTGAAAAAGGTATATTTTAAAACTTTTGGATGCAGAACAAATATCTACGATACTCAAATCATGATGCAAACTCTAAGCAAAGAAGATTTTAAGCTCGTAATAAATGAAGATGAAGCAGATATGGTAGTTGTGAATTCTTGCACTGTTACAAATGGTGCAGATGTAAGTGCTAGAGGTTATATAAATTCACTGAATCGTAAAGGCAAAAAAGTTTTTATTGCTGGATGTGGTGCTTTAAGTAAAGGGCAGGAGCTTTTTGAAAAAGAGAAAGTTTTTGGAGTCTTCGGACACTCGGAGAAAGAAAATTTAAATAAACTTTTGAACAGAGTTGATAGATTTGTTCAAATTGGTGATTTGAAGTCTTTGGATAAAACTATCGTTGAGGATTATCTTGGTAAAAGTAAAGCATTTATAAAGATACAAGAGGGGTGCAATTTTAGGTGTAGTTACTGTATCATTCCTTATGTCAGAGGTGATGCAAGGAGCCAAGACGAAAGTAAAATACTAGAACAAATAGAAAAATTGGCAGGCAATGGCTTTGGTGAGTTTGTATTGAGTGGTACAAATATTGGAAGCTATGGAAAAGACAAGGGGAGTTCTCTTGGAGTTTTAGTGCAAAATATAGGCAAGATAAGAGGTGTCAGACGGGTAAGGCTAGGTAGCATTGAGCCTGTACAGATTGACGAAAGTTTTAGAGAGATTTTGAATGAACCTTGGCTTGAAAAACATTTACATATAGCATTGCAACACACAAATGAAGAGATGCTAAAAATTATGAAGAGAAGAAACCATGTAAAAGATGATTTAGCTCTTTTTTATGAATTGCAAAGTTTGGGATATGCACTTGGAACGGATTTTATAGTAGGACATCCAGGAGAAAGTGAAGAACTGTGGAGAGATGCTATGGAAAAGATAAAAGAGTTTCCTTTGACACATATCCACGCTTTTACTTACTCAAAAAGAGATGGGACGCCCTCGGCTTTGATGAATGAAAGTATAAATGGAGCGATAGCAAAATCAAGATTAAAAGAGTTAAATAGTATAATACATAATAAAAACATTAAATTTAGAGAGAAAAATAGAGTTTCGCTAGAGGTTTTAGTAGAAGAGAAGAAAGACGATTATTATACAGGTTATGATCAGTTTTACAATAAGATATATATAAAGTCGCAAACAGATATAACAAAAGAGTGGGTAAATATAGGAGAATATGATGTTAAAGAAGATGCTAACTGGGCTAAATTTTAAATCCAAAAAACTTTTGGTGTCACTTATGGCTTTTAGCATAGTGGTAATTTTGATGGTATTTGGATATATGAAAAATGCGCCAACTACGATAAATCTCAATTATTATGAGCAACTTTTGAATGCAAATTTGATAACAAAAGCTAAGATAGAAAATAATGAAGTGATACTATACACACAAACTGGTGTATTTTCCATAGCAAAAGACGGGATAGATATCAAAAAATTACTCAAAAATACTCCAATCGAGATAGCTAGTGATGGTGTTTTGATGGATGATATGGTTTCGATGCTATTTTTGCTTATCTTTTTTGTCGTGATATTGGTAGTTATGAGAAAAAAGAAAGAAAAGGAAATAATGGATATAGAGCAAAATGAACAAAAATCTTTTTCGGTTGATTCTTTGTCTTCATTTGATATTCATCCAGCACTTTCAAAGGTAAAATTTAGCGATGTAGCAGGCATAAAAGAGGTAAAAGAGGAGCTAGAAGAGATAGTTGACTTTTTAAAATACCCATCAAAATACAAACAATACGGCATATCTCTTCCAAGGGGGGTTTTACTTATAGGACCTCCTGGAGTTGGAAAAACGCTCATAGCAAAGGCAGTAGCTGGTGAAGCAAATGTTCCATTTTTTTATCAAAGTGGAGCTAGTTTTGTGCAAATATATGTGGGAATGGGAGCCAAAAGAGTAAGAGAACTTTTCGCTCATGCAAAGACATATGCACCTTCGATTATCTTTATAGATGAGATAGATGCTGTTGGAAAAGCGAGGGGTGGCATGAGAAATGACGAGAGAGAATCAACTCTAAATCAACTACTTACAGAGATGGATGGTTTTGAAGATAGTAGTGGAGTCATCGTTATAGGAGCTACAAATAAGATAGATATCATAGACGAAGCTTTGCTTCGTTCTGGTAGATTTGATAGAAGAGTTTTTATACCATTGCCAGATTTGCAAGATAGAGTTGAAATATTAAAAGTTTACCTTAAAAACAAGCCTTGTTTGGCAAAAGTTGATGAAGTAGCTAAAATGAGTGTCGGTTTTTCAGGAGCTGCACTTTCTACTTTGGTAAATGAAGCTGCGATAAATGCACTAAGAAGAGATAGTAAAATCATAGAAAATGAAGATTTTCATTCTGTTAGGTCAAAGGTTTTGTTGGGAAAAACAAAAGTGTTGAGCTTTAGTGATGAAGAAAAAAAGATACAATCTCTGTATCAAGGAGCTAAAGCATTGTGTGCTTATTGGTTTGAAGTTGATTTTGATAAGATAACAATAGTAAATGACAGGATAAAAGAGATAGAAGCGGAGATTGAATCAAAAACAAGTATGCTTTCAAAAATCAAAGTATATCTAGCTGGAGGAGTGGCAACTAAAATAAAATATAATGAAAAATTTACAAACTCAACTCAAGATTTAAAAAGAGCCATATCGCTAGCACAAGCTATGGTCGAAAATTATGGCATGGGGGATAGTATCTTGCCAGTTCAAAATGATATAGAAAAGATTTTAAATGATGCATACAGTGATGTAGAAAAATTTCTTCAAGGAATGGAGAGACCATTAGATAAAATCTCACAAATTCTCTATAACCAAGAAAGTATAAGCAAAGAAGAGATGAAAAGTTTTATGCATGAAGTTTTTTAGTGGCTTTTGCTTCAAAGATGAATCAGAGCTTTTTAGTGAGTATATTTGTCATAATGATTTTTGTGTAGCAGGTTTTAGCTATGGGGCTATAAAAGCTTTTGAATATGCACTAAACTATGATGGCAGGATAGACAAACTCCAACTTTTTTCGCCAGTCTTTTTTCATAAAAGAAGTGATAAATTTAAGAGATTGCAAACCATAAATTTTTCAAAAAATAGTGATTTATACATAAAAAATTTTCTAAAACAAGTTGTATATCCAAGCGATATAGATATGCAAAAATACTTTAAAAAAGGTAATTTAAAAGAGTTAAAAGAGTTATTGAATCATATGTGGGATACTGAAAAATTAGAAAAACTCGCTCAAAGAGGTATTGAGATAGAAATATTTTTAGGTGAAAAAGATAAAATCATAAATACAAATAATACTTTGGACTTTTTTTTACCTCATGCACAAATTTATTATATAAAAAATGTTGGACATCTAATTATTGATTGACCTTACGCACCTATATTTTTATGCGATTTTCTTTTTCCATATCCTAAGGTTGTATTAGCCTTTGAAAAAGACTATTAAGAGAGATTTTTTCTCCTAATAACTGCATGTATATGACATAATTTGCAAGAACTTTTTTGCCATATTTTCTTGTTTGCGGGTAATTAATCAACTCCATACTAAGGTACGGCTCATATTTTCCTTTTTTGAAAAAATATCCAGATTTTAATAATCTCCTAACATATCCAATACCACCATTATAAGCATAAGCGATAAACAGAGGATTATGGAGATATTTGCTAAGATAATTCAGATGAATATTTGCAAATTTATAAGCAATTTTTGGCTTAAACATATCATCTAAATCAAAATTTTTTATCTTTTTTTGCTTAGCAACATGGCGAGCTAAAAATGGCATAAATTGCATCATTCCAAGAGCGTAAGAAGTTGATACTGAAGCTGGCACAAATCCACTCTCTTGTCTAGCAAGTGAGAGTATCAAAGATTCTCTTTTTTTGGTGTAATTTTTTAGATAATTGCCAAATGGTATAGGGAAATAACTATTTTTATATCCATTTGACCTTTCCAATAAAAATGTATATTGCCCAATAGTATTTTTGTATTTGTATTTTTTTGCAATTTCTTGCAATTTTGTTGTGTTTTTGTCTTTTATGCTTCTTAAAAGTTTTATCCAAATAAAAGGGTTTTGAATGTCGTAATTTTTATTTTTTTTATCTATCTTTGGTGAAATTATATTGTCAAACTTTTTAGAGGTTAATTCATGAGCATATATCGTATATATATTTATATCAAAGCTTGTAAGTAAATCCTCAATATTCGTTTTATCTTTGGTAATAAGGTACTCCCAAAATAGTATCTTGTCCTTATCAAATCTATAATAAGCTTTATTTAATGCTAATTTAAACCAATCTAGGGCTAGTTTTTTCTTATCAAATTCTAGTGCATTTAAGCCAAGAAAAAAAAATGAATTTTGTGAAAAATTTGGATTTGGTTCTGCTTGTAATAGAGATTTTTGTAAATTTGGAAGATTTCTTTGCGTGAGTATCAACTCTATACTTTTATTAAAAAGCTTATAATTGCTAAATTTTAGTATATTTTCTTTGCTAATATTTTCATCAAAGTGTTTCTTTCTGTATCTATTTCCACTTGAGTTAAAAATTTCTAAAAATTTCTTCTTATTTTTGATTGTATTAGCAGATATATTGCCCTTTGATAAAATGTCTAAAGTCTCATTTATGTCTCTATAATTTTTTAATCTTCTTGCTAAGTTTTTAATCGTTTTTTGTTTGAGTGATAAGGCATCTGCAATACTAAGACCAATGGCAATGCACTCATCATCTTTAGTTATTAGTTTAGCTGTTTTTAATTTCAAACAAATTGATACTTTTTTAAATCCAACATCATCAATTTTTTTTGCAAAAGCATAAAAAAGTTTTAGGTTTACTTTTTTTGCTTCTGTTAGAAGAGTAAGTGCTTCTTTTGAGGTCGGGTTTTTCTCTTTTAAATACCTATATATATAATAATCTTTAGCTATGCTTCTAGGAAGAGAGTTAAATGCTTTTATATTTTGTATATTTTTTGAAAATGAGAAAAGAGGAAAAATCAGGCATAGCACTAGGGCTATGCCTTTGAATTTATACAGCATTTGCCAAATTAAATAATAGTTTAACGGCAAACAAATCTATGAATTGAAGTCCAAATATGATTATGATAGGGGCCAAATCAATTCCACCTATCACAGTGGGTATATATCTTCTAATTAAAGCATAAGCGGGCTCGGTAAGCCTATTTAAAACTTGTATTATCGGATTATATGGATCAGGTTTTACCCAAGTTATAAGAGCTGCTATGATTACAACCCAGATGTATATATTTATAACCATATGTAAAATTTGTGCTACTGCTTCGATTAATGTTGAAAGTACAATCATTGTGTTATCTCCTTGATATAGTTTTTTATTAATGGATATAAAACTGCAAGTTCAGGTCCATTTTCGCTGTTAGTTAGCAAAATTTCAAGAGGTTTAAATAGAAATTTTCCTTTAAATCCACTCTTTTGCATCAAATGCCTTTTAAATTCGTCAAACTCTTCAAACTGTGGTGAATCTTTAATTATATTTTTTAAAACTGCAAGGTTTTCGCTATATTTTCCGTCTGTTTTTTTCTTTGCAAACAGAGCATCAATTTTTTGTTTTATTTCAAAAGTTGTGCTTTTTTCTTTTGCATACAACTTTGCAATTTTTCCTATGTTTTTACTACTATACCCAACTCTTTTTGCTAACTCTTCATCGCTTAAAAGTTTTATATGCTCTTTGTTTAAAAATTTCAATTTATCCAAGTCAAATTTTACTGGTAATTTTGAAATAATTTTAATATCAAACCATTCCAGGGCTTCGCTAAGTGTAAAAATCTCTTTTGGGGTTTTGTTTCCAAGAAGTATGAGATAATTGATGATAGCTTCAGGAATATAACCTTGATCTAGTAACCATTGCACTCTACTTACATCGTCTTCTTTGATCATTTTTTTGCCAGTACTGTTTAGTATGATTGGCAAGTGTACATATTGTATCTTCTCATTATAACCTAAACTATGTCTTACATGCTCTTGTTTTGGAGTGTTAGAGAGATGATCCTCTTCTCTTATGACATAAGTGACACCTTGAAGCATATCATCAATTGCACAAGCAAAGTTATATGTTGGGTATTTGTCAACTCTTAGAATGATAAAGCTATCGATACTATCTTTTAAAAAGGTAAGATTTCCTTTTATGGTGTCGCTAAAGGATATATCAACTCTTGGTTTTTTAATTCTTATAACAGAGGGTTTTGTGCTTTCGATTATATCATCTCTATTTAAATTTTCGCAAGTTCCATCGTATTTATAAGCACTTTTTTCCTGCTTTGCCAACTCTTTTTTTGCTTCTAACTCATAAGTATTGCAAAAACACATAAATGCTTTTTTTTCATCAAGCAGGGTTGAAGCAAATTGTAAATGGTATTTGAAGTTATCACTTTGATAATATACATGGTCATAAGTGATGCCAAATATAGTCAAAATATTGAGTATATCTTTGTCTTCTATATTTCTTTTTTTATAGATGTCTTCAATTCTCACTATAAATTTATCATTTTGTTGTTTTGCACAAATATAGTTAAAAAGCGCAGCTCGTAAGTCGCCTATATGCATGTCTCCTGTTAGAGATGGAGCAAATCTAAACATAAAAATCCCTATTTATTATTTGCCCGCATTTTATCTAAAATTGAGTTAAAATATTCTTGTAAGTATATTTATAATTTTACTCCAGAGAGATTTTTTTTGAGGTTTATAAATCTCTCTGGTTTTGTCGATAAGCCAATCTAGATGCAAAGAGGCATTTTGCAGATTTATGGGCCTAAAATTACTTTTCATCTAAAATCCTCTCTATTTCTTTCATAGCACTTTGATTTTTAAGTGAAAATTTTATCTCTATTCTTCTTGAAGCTTCTTTATCTTCTTTACCATCTTTACCATAAATTGGGTCAAGATAAGATCTTCCACTTGCACTCATGAGAGCTCTTATGTGATTTGTTTTGACGGTATCAAGAGTTAAAAGATAATTCATAACTTCATAGGCTCTTCTTTGAGAAAGCCCAAGATTATATAAAAAAGTTCCATCACTATCCGTATGTCCTTCTATAGTAATCTTATCTATATGGTCTTTTATGTCAGCATTGCTCATAAGTGCACCAACATACTCTGTAAAAACTTTTTTTAGTTCCTTTTTTGCGCCTTCTTTTAAGGTAGATTTTCCAACATCAAATAAAATACTAGACGAAAATCTTAATGACCCATTTTTTGGATCGATTTTAATTTTTTCACCAAGTATTCTTTTTAGCTCACTGATAACTTTAATACGAATTCCTGTTAAATTCTTGATTTTCTCTTTGGTTTTTTGCATTTGAGCTACAAGTCTGTCATACCTTGTCTCTTTTGCTCCCAAAGTATTTAAAAGTTTTAGTAACTCTTCATCCTTCAGTTTAACTGCGTCTTTCTTTTCATTTAATTCATTTGAGAGAACTAAGACTTTGCCTTTATAGTCTTTTAAGCTCTTATCTTTTTCCAAAAGCGAGGCATTTGCATCATTTATGATTGATTGAAGCACTACAATTTTATTGCTAAATGAGCTTAATTGCGTATTTTTTTGAAAAAGAAGTGCTTTTAATTCTTGAATTTCATCACTTTTAAGTTGCAATGCAGTTTTTGTTCTGTTTGCAATGTTTTCACTTGAGAGAAGATTATTTTTCAAGATTATAGATTTTGTGACAATAGCGCCAATTAAAAGAATAAATACAAAAAGTAGTCCAGCCATCAAATCAGCATATGAAATCCAAAAGTTTGTAGTGTCTTCTTTTTTATTTTTCAAAAAACGCATTTTTTACTTCTTAAACTGTTTTAGCATTTCTCTGTGATACTCTTCTAAGTCATGCAAAATTTTCTCATGGTTTCCATCAAGCAGGTACGCAAAATCAGCTAATTTTACGATGATATCAGCAACTTCCTTATCGATTTTTTCAAATGATGATTCTACATTTTTGGAAAGTTTATTATCTACACTTGAAATTGTAGTATCAAGAGAATTTGTAGCCTTGGTGAACTCTTTTATGGTGCTATCTAAATTTTGTGTAGCATATAGTGCTTCGCTAGAGTATTGGACTTTATCTAGTGTTTCGCTGAGAGTATTGGATGCAAGACTCATATCATTTGTTATCTTAGCGAAAGACGAAGATGAAGCTTCTACTATATCTTTAAAATTATTTAGATAATCCTCATTTAATGCCTTAACAGAATCTGCTGTAAATATATCTTTAAGTGCATTTACTAGATTTTGATTTTCTATCTGTCTGCTTCCATATTTATAAGAGTCTAGTTCATTTTTACTCCATACATATTTGGAATAGAGAGTTTTTATATAATTTAGTGTGTTCTCAAGTTTACTAAGACCTCTTTTTTCAAAAAATAACCACCATAAAGATAAAAATATACCGTAAATTGAAGCGTAAAAAGCAGTTCCTACACCACTTAATAAAATTGTAATTTCGTGATCCAAAGCACTTGTATTTTGAACGGAAAAATCAGGCATGGAAATGGCAATGGATATAAAAGTTCCCAAAATCCCAAGCATTGGAAAAACAGTTACGGCGATTGTTGAGAAATTGTCATTTCTAAGAGAGTTAGTGTATTCATCTAAAAAGTCTTCTATACTTGAAAGAGATTTTTTATTTTCTCCTATGGTGAACATGTTTTGATTGAGGTACTCTTGTAATTTATCACCAATATCATAAAAAGAGTTTCTAAATGTACATGCTGCAAAATTTGCATTATGTTTTATAAAAAAAATGAATATGAAAAATATAACCCCTAGCATGACGATAGTGTGAATTTCAACTTTCAAAGGAAGATAGCCAAAATATGCCACTATGGCAGCTATAAAAACAAGTAGAGGGACGGACAAAATAACTAAAAAATTAGGAAAACAATTGGATGATTCTTGAGGTGTTAACACTATTTACTCCTAGTTTAAGTAATAAAAAATATATTATATCACAATTTGTAGCAAGTCAAATGCTGATTATGCCTTTTTATGTTAAAATACATCACAAGAAAAGCTATAGGTTGATAAATGTTGGAAGAACTTCAAGATTCTCCTTTATTAAAATCTTTACCACAAGAGTTGATAGAGGAAATATTGTCATTTTGCAAAATCAAAAGATTTGTCAAGGATGAAGTATTGTTTTATGAAAATGATGAAGTAAAAAATATTTATTATATTTTGCAAGGTTCTGTGAAATTTTATAAAGTTGATAGATTTGATAATGAAATATTTTTATATAAATTATCAAAAAATAGCCTAATTTTCGACCTTTCAAAATTGTGTGAGGAATACATACTCCAATGTTTTGCAAATGCAGAATTTTTAGAAGATAGTAAAATTTTGGCGATAGAGGCAAAAAAATTTAAAGCATTGATGAAAACAAACCAAAATCTAATGAGAAGAATAATGAAAGAGTCATTTTTAATGATACAGCAGATGCAGTGTATCATAAGTCGTGATATTGTCTTTGATGGAACTGCTAAAGTGGCTCATATGATTGATAATGACTTGAAAGATTTTAATTCACTTAAAAAACATGAAATTGCCTATATGTTGCATATGCAACCAGAAACACTCTCTAGGATTTTGAAAAAGCTTACAAGAATTGGTGTCATTGTGATGCAAAACAATCAAGTATTTATTCAAAAACCCGAAGAGTTAAGAGAGATATATAATTAGATGAGGAAAAATAGATGATTAAACCATCAGGAATCAACAATAAACTAAGACTTGTGGGCGGTTCGCTTACTCTTGTAGTCGTGGCTACAATTATGATTTCACTATACATGAATATCAAAACTAAAAAAGATGCACTTATTATCAATATAGCTGGAAAACAAAGAATGCTTACGCAAATGATAAGCAAAGAAATATTTTATGATATACTTAAGTACTCCACTGATTTTAGAATTGTAGATGATGCTATGATGACATTTGAAGGAAATTTGTTTGATTTGATAAATGGAAACAGTGCAAGAGGAATTTACCCACCACAAGACAAAAAAATTACCGAAAAGTTAAATCAGGTTAAAAAATTATGGATACCTTTTAAGGCAAGCGTACAAGAGTTAGAAGCAAATCTAGAAAAAATAAGTCCAAAATTAGATGTTTTCACTATTAAAATAAATAAGATACTAGACTTGTCTGACAATGTAGTTAAAACTATGGTTAAAAATAATATGGCAGGAAAGTATATAGACCTCTCCGGCAGGCAAAGAATGCTTTCACAAAGAATGGGACTCTTTTTAAAGAGATATCTTAGAACTTCAAATGGGGAAGATTACATTATATATAGAAATGCTAAAAATCTATATAGCAAAACAATTGAGAGTTTTTTAAACGATAAAAAAATAAAAAATAATAAAGAGGTTTATAAGGCATGTGAAGTAACTTATGAGTATTGGAAAGTTTTTGAGAAATACTCGTCTGATTTAATTACAGAGCAAACAAATATAAATAAGCTCATGAAGTATGTGTATAAAAATAATGTAATAGTGCTAAAAAATATGGATGAAGCTGTATGGTTATTTACTGATTATAGTGAACAAAAGAATATGCTGTTTATCTATATGCAGTTTGCTCTTTTGAGTTTGGGTTTAATTATTATACTTTATAGTTTTTTGCTTACAAAAGAGATTTCAAATCATGTTCGCGACTTCATAGAAAAAGCAAAAATGCTTGCATCTGCAGATATAACCAATATAAGAGCAGAAAATTTTAAATTAAGAGAGACAAATGAAGATGAACTTAAAGAGGCTTCGGGTCACATAAACTCTTTTGTTCAAAAAGTAAACAGTGCCTTAAGCCACTCTCAAGATGCTATAGATAAAGCTGAAAAGGCAGTTGAGGAGCTAGAGAGTTTATCAGAAGATGCAAGCGAAGCTTTTGTATCTCTTAATCTTGATGAAAATGAGAAAAAAGGATTTGATAAAAAGATAAGTACAACCGAAGATATAGCAATAGAATCTACAGAAAATCTTCTACACGTAACCAAAATGCTAGAAAAATTAAAATCAAATTTAAGCAATATATCTAATATTTCACAAACACAAGAGAAAAAATAACTAACCTTACGCACTTTTTTCTTGAAAAGTCCTACTTTTCGTAGCTTTAGGGGATTGTAGGGACAAAAAATTATTTTTTGACCTAAGTCATAGAATTTCCTTTATCGTATGTGGTACCATTTTAATAATAAAATTCAAATAGGAGGTAATAATGTCGCTTTCAAGAAGAGATTTTTTGAAGTCAACTGCTGCTGCTAGTGCTGCAGCTGCTGTGGGGATTTCGATCCCAAGTGATGCAAAAGCTGCTGCTGATGCAACACAATTGGGTTGGAGATGGGATAAAGCAGCTTGTCGTTTTTGTGGGACAGGTTGTGGAATTATGTTAGCCACTAAAGGCGAGGGCTTAAACAGAAAGATTGTTGCGGTCAAAGGTGATCCAGCTGCTCCAGTCAATCGTGGACTTAACTGCATTAAAGGTTATTTTAATGCCAAAATTATGTATGGTGCAGATAGGCTTACTACTCCACTTTTAAGAATGAATGATAAGGGCGAATTCGATAAACACGGTAGATTTGCCCCTATTAGTTGGAAAAGGGCATTTGATGAGATGGAAAAACACATCAGGTATGCCTTGAAGAAAAATGGTCCTGAAGCAGTCGCTGTCTTTGGTAGTGGTCAATACACTATAATGGAAGGATATGCTGCTCAAAAATTGATGAAAGCTGGGTTTAGAAGCAATGCGATTGACCCAAATGCTAGACATTGTATGGCAAGTGCTGTTGTTGGTTTCTATCAAACATTTGGAATTGATGAACCAAGTGGTTGTTATGATGATATAGAATTGACCGATACTATTGTCACTTGGGGCTCAAACATGGCAGAAATGCACCCAATCCTTTGGTCAAGATGTACAGACAGAAAACTAAGCAATCCAAATCATGTCAAAGTTGTAAGTATCCAAACTTATGTAAATAGAACTTGTGATTTAGCTGATGATACTATTATTTTTAGACCACAAACTGATCTTTTAATGTGGAATTATATTGCAAGAGAGATTGTCTATAATAGACCAGATGCAATTGATTGGGATTTTGTAAAAAAACATATGATTTTTGCAGCAGGTCCTGTAAATATAGGATATGGAATGAGAAGGGCAGGTGAGCCTTCATTAAAAGCTGGGCTATATGATGCAAAAGAGATGGAAACAATCAGCAAAGAAATGAAGAAAAAAGTAAGCTCTCTTGAAGCTCCTTCACTCGCACCTTATGGCTATAAAGCTGGTGATATTATGGAAAATAGTGCAGGTACTTTAAAACACTGGGAAATCAGCTTTGAAGAGTATAAAAAATCACTTGAACCTTATACGCTAGATTATGTAGCAAAAGTATCTAAAGGTGATCCTGATGAGAATTTAGAGAGTTTTAAAGCAAAACTTAAAAGTTTAGCAGCTTTATATATAGAAAAAGATAGAAAAGTGGTTAGTTTTTGGACGATGGGCATGAACCAACACACTCGTGGTAGTTGGGTAAATACACTTTCGTATAATGTTCACTTTTTATTAAATAAGCAAGCAAAGCCAGGGAATGGTGCGTACTCTTTAACAGGACAGCCAAGTGCTTGTGGAACTGCAAGAGAAGTTGGAACTTTTACTCATAGACTTCCGGCAGATTTAATGGTAAAAGTTAAAAAACATAGAGTTATAGCTGAAAAAAGATGGAGCATTCCTGAAAACACATTAAATCCTGTTGGAAATCAACATATCATGAAGATTCATAGAGATATCGAAGACAGATTTGTAAAATTTGCATGGGTAAATGTTTGTAACGCTTATCAAGACAGTGCAAGTGCAAAACATTGGTTAAAAGCTGCAAGAGAAATAGAAGATTTCTTTTTAGTTACAAGCGATGGATATCCTGGAATTTCCGCTATGGTATCTGATATGGTTCTTCCAAGTGCTATGATTTATGAAAAATGGGGTGCTTACGGGAATGCTGAGCGAAGAAGTCAGCATTGGCGACAACAAGTATTGCCAGTAGGAGATGCTATGAGCGATACTTGGCAATGGGTTGAGCTTGCAAAAAGATTTACGGTAGATGATTTATGGGGACCATATACTCTTAGAAATGGCAAGAAACTTGCAGATGTCAGAGGAGATGCAAGAGCCATGGGCTACAGAGGTGATGAAACCATGTATGATATTCTTTTTGCAAATGATAGAGCAAAAACTTATAAAGCGGATAGAGTAAATGATCCAATTCAAAAAGGCTATGATGACTCTGAAGTCTTTGGCGATGAAAGAAATGTTGTAGGAAGTGACGGAAAAGTTTTTAAAGGATATGGCTTCTTTATACACAAATATTTATGGGAAGAGTATGCAGATTTTGGTAGAGGTCACGGACATGACTTGGCACCATTTGATGTATATCAAAGAGTTAGAGGTCTTAGATGGCCAGTAGTAAATGGCAAGGAAACTTTATGGAGATTTAATGCCGAATACGACCCATATGTTAAACATTTTGCTGGACCAAATGCCCAGTTTGCATTTTATGGACCTATTGCCAAAGCTCTGTTTCATGGAGATTTAAAAGGCGTACAAGTTAGGAAGAAAAAATCTTTAAAAAACAAAGCCAAAATCTTCGCAAGACCTTATATGGATCCTCCTGAAATGCCAGATAGTGAGTATGATACTTGGTTATGTACAGGTCGTGTGCTTGAACATTGGCATAGTGGTACTATGACTATGAGAGTACCTGAGCTTTTTCGTGCTGTTCCTGAAGCATTGTGTTATATGCACCCTGATTATGCACAACAAAGAGGACTTAAAAGAGGTGATTTAGCTTGGATTGAAAGCCGAAGAGGAAAGGTAAGAGCAAGAATAGAAACAAGAGGAAGAAATAGACCACCAAAAGGATTGGTTTTTGTTCCTTGGTTTGATGAAAAAGTTTTTATCAACAAAGTTTGTTTAGATGCGACATGTCCTATGTCAAAGCAGACAGATTATAAAAAATGTGCCGTTAAGATATATAAAGTATAGAAAAGAGTAGATTTTGAATCACAAACAAACAAAGGTAAAATCATACAAACAACCACTCAGCAAAAGCCGTAGAGGATTTTTAGCAACAACTAGAAATATGGGCTTAGCAATTTTGGGTGGACTTATTTGGAGTGCCTATGTAGACGAAGTCAAAGCAAATAAGCTTCTACTTCGTCCTCCAGGTGCTCTAAAGGAAGATGAATTTTTAAAAACTTGCATAAAGTGTGGCTTATGTGTTGATGCTTGTCGAAATAGAAATAGCAATCTCATATATGACGAACGAGGCAAAAGAATTGGCACAAAAGAGCCAACTCTAAGGCTTGCTAGTCCAGGAGATAACAAACCTCTTGGAAATCCATTTTTTATCGCAAGAGAGAATCCTTGTTTTATGTGTGATGATATACCTTGTGTACCTGCATGTCCTAGTGGAGCTTTAGATGTACTCAGCGTTACAAATAAAAAGAGTAAGAAACTAGATATAAATATGGCAAAAATGGGTTTAGCTGTTGTTCATAAAGAGAGTTGTATTGCTTACTGGGGACTTCAGTGTGATGCTTGTTATCGTGCTTGCCCGCTTATGGGAAAAGCATTGAGTATAGATATGCAAATGAATAAAAGAACAGGAAAACATGCTTTTTTGCTTCCTGTTGTTCATAGTGATATATGTACAGGATGTGGACTTTGTGAGAGGGCTTGTGTGGTTGAAAAAGCTGCAATTTTTGTACTTCCTCGTGAAATTTCTATGGGAAGGGTCGGAAACCACTATGTAAAGGGGTGGGACTCTAAAGACGAACAAAGGGTGGAAGATGCAAATACAATTCGTACTGTTACAAAAAGAAGTCAAAAAAAAGCAATAGATAAATTAAATGACTTAGGAGGATTATTAGATGAATAGTGTTAAATATCTGATATCTAGAAGAGTTGTTCAAATATCAATAATTTTACTTTTTTTATCAGGTAATTACTACGGATGGAAAGTGTTGGCAGGAAATCTAAGCTCATCTTCCATATTTGGACTAATTCCACTTAGTGATCCATATGCTGTACTTCAAATGTTTGTAGCAGGAGCGGTGGTATCATCAAACTTGCTCATAGGAGCCGTAATTATATTACTCTTTTATGGGTTGCTTGGTGGACGAGCTTTTTGTTCTTGGGTGTGCCCTGTAAATATAATAACAGATGGAGCAAATTGGACAAGAAGAAAGTTTGGCTTTGATATGGTTGCAAAAAAACAACCTAGTAGCAGGAGTTTAAGATATTGGGTGATAGTTATTAGTTTAATTATTTC
>JAADIZ010000179.1 GCA_013151055.1 Campylobacterota bacterium | reverse complement strand
ATAAAATAGGTTTGTAAAAAATAAAATTGTTTCAAGTAAAAGTTTAAAGTATTTTTACAAAATGCTATAAATTTATTTTGCTTTTGATATTTTTCTAAAAAAAAGTTCTTTGGAAAATTAGTAGCATAAGGATTTTTTATCAAAGTAGAATTAATAACACTATAAATATCTATCTTCATCTTTTTTTTAATATTATTTGTGTATTTATGAAAGTACTCTTTTTTGTCTTGATATTTTTGCTCTAACTCTTTTGGATTCAAATTTTTGATTCCTTAAAGTTATTTATATATTGTTTTGCAATATTCTTTAACTCTAAATTATTATACCCATAAAATCCAATACCATTTTTAATAGAGGCACAATAATCACTCATTGCATCTCCAATCAAAATAATTTCATTCTTTCTATAAGTGTACTTTTCAATTAAATTTTTAATTAAAATATCTTTTTTAGTGGGACTACCATTTATAGATATAAAATATTTATTTAGCTCAAAATATTGACACAATTCATTAAGCTCAACATGTTCTGCACCTGACACTATATGAAAATCATATTTATTGTAAGTATTGTGTATAAAATTTAAACTATCCTGAATTAAATTATTTTTATCATATAATTTTTTTTCTATTATTTGAGCAAATTTATTTGCTAATTTCTCTACTTTATCTTCGCTTATCTCTTCTTTTAATATTTCATTGTAAAAATACCTAATCTTATCAAATCTTGATACTCCACCATTTATATAATGATATTGTTCTATCAGTTCCAAATATTTTTCATCATAATTACTAAATAATTCCAAAAAACCATCACCTTTGATCTTCATGCTATCCGATATAACACCATCAAAATCCCATAATATAGTTTTAATCATCAATTATTTTTTCATTTAAATTTATCATTCATAATTACTTGAATACACTCAAGTAATCCTTGACCTAAATCTATATATGGATTTGCTACAAGCTTTTTAGCAACTGTTGGATGATATGAATATGGTGTTATTTTATAATGTCCCATATTATTATCTGATATTTGCTTAACTTCAAGTTTATTTTGCATAATCTCATTTATCATAGTCAAAAGCTCTATTCTTTTAAGTCTTTCCGTGCCTGTTAAAATAATATGTTCATTTTCATATTGTATATTTTCTAAAATATCAACAGAAAGCTTAGCAGCATCAGCAGCATGGATATATTCTCTTAAATCTTCTCCATCACCTTTATAGTGAAGTTCTCCATTATTTATAGCATCTTTTAAAAGGTTATATATGTAGTTATTATGACTAGCTCGTTCGCCGTATAAAGAACCATATCGTATAACTGTATATTTTAATCCATATCTTTGATAGTATTCTTCTGTTAATCTTTCAGAGCTTTGCTTACTTATACCATAAAAGGATCCCTCATTACTAAGTGCATAAGCACTACTTGCATATATAAACCTTTGAATATTTCCATTTTGTCTACAAACTTCTAAAATATTCAAATTTCCCATCACATTTATATTCATAGCATTTACAGGATCATTTATAGCATCATCAAGGTTTGCAATAGCCACAAAATTATATACTATGTCCATCTCTTTAATGGCTAATTTTATATCTTCCATATCCAATACATCTATTTTTATAAACTTTTGATTTTTTTGTAGATATTTTGATGGCGATAAATCTGCAATTGTAACTTCATAATCTCTGCGAGTCAATTCATCCGCAACATAACTACCTAAAAATCCACTTCCACCAAAAATAATTACTTTTTTAGACATTAAAAAACTCCTTGAGATGCCCAATTGCACTCATGCCCATAGCTTCAACTGCTTCTTTTGCATTTCCGCCTATATGAGGAGTACATATAAGGTTTGGTAACTCTAAAAACTCTTTATCGGTCGGTGGTTCTTCCACATAAGCATCTATAGCTGCGCCCGCTATGATACCATTTTTAAGAGCATATTTTAAATCCTTCTCATTTATTAAACCGCCTCTTGCAGTATTTAAAAGATACACAGAATTTTTCATTATCTTCATCTCTTCTAGCGTTATAAAATTATTAGTACTTTCATCTTGTGGTGTATGAATAGAGATGATATCAGCTCTTTTATAAAGTTCTTGTTTTGAGACTTCTTCTAAATCATTTTCTGCATAATATTTATCTTGATTTATGACATCATTTACTAAAATCTTACATCCAAAAGACTTTAATAATCTTACAACTTCTTTACCTATAAATCCAACTCCTACTATCCCGATAGTTTTACCACTTAACTGAAATCCGCCAGATTTGTTCCAATTCCCATTTTTAAGTTGATTTGTCATTGTAAATAAATTTCTACTAAACATCAACATAAACCCGAGTGTCATCTCAGCAACTGAAAGTTTATTTACACCACCAGTCCAGCCTATAGCTATATCTCTTTTTTTACATGCTTCTTTATCAATATTATTAAGTCCAACACCATATTTAGAAACCATTTTTAAATTTTTGCAATGTTGCAATACCTCTTCATCTATTGGTTCTAAGCCAACTATAACAGCATCTGCGTCTTTTATAAACTCTATAAATTCTGTTTTTTTAAATCTGATTCCATCTAAGTTTAACTTAGCATCTGGAAAATATGTATATATTTCATCCTGTAAAATTTTATTTTTTGAAAAACTGGGTGATGTTGCTATTATTTTCATTTTAATCCTTGAAAATCTTTAAGATAATTGTGTCACAATTCCAACTCTTCTTCAAATCAGTTTTATAAGACTCCAATGTATTCGCAGAAAAAATATTAAATCTTTTCTGTCCACCAGGCTTTCCATCCATCATCCATGTAATATGGTTTGACAAATCATATCGTTGTTCAGGTATTAACTCATATTTATATCCTAATATATTGAGAATATATTTTAGTGATTTTGGATTATAATAATAGTGATGTGCTATAGACCAATAAAAATTTTCAAAAGCAGGTATATTATATATAGATGTTAGAATATCTGTTGAAGATGGTATTTCCGCTATTATTACACCATTATCACTTAGTATCTCAAAAGTATCTTTTAAAAATTTAAAAGGATTTGATATATGTTCAAAAACAAAAAAATGAACTATAATATCAAACTTTTTCTTTTCATTATTTT
>JAADIZ010000136.1 GCA_013151055.1 Campylobacterota bacterium | reverse complement strand
GTCCTACTTTTCGTAGCTTTAGGGGGTTGTAGGGAGTGAAAGTCCCTGCCACTATAATGGGCTTTGCTCATTATAGTGCGTAAGGTCAGTTAATAAGAAAATTCTAATTTAGGGGATGTCAACAAACATCCCCTAAAAATTATTTAGTGTCTTTTATAGACTTTGTATTATCCATAAGAACTGGCACAAAGATAAGAGAAACGGCGACTGCAGCAATCGTACCAAATATAAGAGCAACTCCTAGTCCTCCAAAGATTGGATCCCTAGCAAGAAGTGTACTTGCTAAGATTATTGCAGCTGCGGTTAAAAATATAGGTTTCGCTCTTGTTGCTGTCGCTATGGCTATTGCCTCTTTTTTTGGCATTCCTTTATCTATCAAACTTATAGTAAAATCTATCAGCAGAAGAGAATTTCTAGAGCTAATTCCCATCAATGCGATAAACCCTATCAAAGAAGTAGCCGTCAAGAAAAAAGTATCAACCGTAAATATATCCATAATCCAATGTCCAACAATTACACCTATGATAGATAAAAAACTTCCTAACAAGATGATACCGCTTATCGCAAAACTTTTGTAATATATAACCATGAGTAGGAAAATAAGAACTAAAGCGGCTATAAATGCAGCACCTAAATCTCTAAAAGTATCCATAGTAACTTTCATTTCTCCATCCCAATTTAAATCATAAATTTCACCAGTTTTTTTATCTTTTAGCTCAAGATTGAAAAGATGAGTATCCGTAACATTGTAATCTTTACTAAAAAATTCTTTCATTTTAGTTCTTGCTCTGAGCAATGGATAAACTTGTGAAACAAGGTCAGTTTCTGCAGTTATATTTACCATTTTTTTCAAATCTTTTGACATAATAGTTGGCTCAGAATTAACTTTTTTTATACTTACAAGTTCTATTACTGGAATCATCATGCCTTTTTTATTCATAAGTTTCAAAGATGACAATTTATCTCTAAGAGCTTTTTTTGAAAAACTAGATAAATCTTTTGTTTTTTTGCTTAAAACTAAAAAAAGCGGGATTTGTTCAGGTGAATTTCCACTATTTTTAATAGCAACATCCATTCCCTCAAATGCAATATATAAAATTTGATTTAATTGTTTGATAGAAATTCCTGAGCGAATAACTTTTTCTTTATCAACTTGTAGCTCAAATTTTTTATATATATGATCTTGCATCACATCAACATCGACCAAATTTTTTGTTTTTTTCAAAATCTCAGCTATTTCATTTGCAATTTCACGAACTTTTTGAGTATTTTGCCCATAAAGCTCAACTACGATAGAAGCTAGTGTTGGTGGACCTGCGGGTTGTTCTATCATCTTGATACTTGTACCTTTTATCAAATTTTCACAACTCTTTTGGATAACTGGTCTTAATCTATGCACCATCATGTATGATTTTTCTTCTCTCTTGTGTTTACTTGTTAGATTTACAACAATTTCAGCAACATTTTCACTTCTTTTAAAACCAGAACCTTTAACAAGTCCTGCATAATCTAGTGGTGAACCCAAACCAAGAAATGTTTCGATATTTATCACCTCTTTTTCTTTTTGCAATACTGAATTTATACATTGTGTAACTTTTTTTGTTTGCTTAATCGAACTTCCTGCTGGAGTATCGACATATATAGAGTAAGTATTTGCACTCTTACCTGGCAACATTTTAGCTAAAACCATCTTGGTAGGCAGCATCATAATTGAGCCTAAAAACGCTAAGAGAGTTATCAATAAAACTAAAAATTTTTTAAATTTAGAATTCAAAATAGAATATATAATTTTTTCAAACAATTTCATTTATTATCCCCTTTTGAATCTTTTGTGTCTTTTTGGAAATGGTGTTTGTGATGGTGCAGTTTTGGTTTTTTTAGCAACCTTCTAGATAAATAAGGGGTGAATATATATGCTATCACCAAAGAAGCAAAAAGTGCAACTGGTACATTTTGAGGTATCGGTTTCATAAATTGACCCATCATTTGACCAACAAAAGCCATAGGAACCATAGTGAGAATGATTGCTAGAGTTGCTATATTTGTTGGTGCTCCTATTTCATCAGTCGCTTCAACTACGATTTCATCCATATCTTTATTTATCGCATCGTGTCCATGAAGGTGTCTATGAATATTTTCTATCACAATAATAGCGGCATCGACCAACAATCCCAAACTAAGCAGAAATGCAAAAAGTGTAATTCTGTTTATAGTTTGACCTGTTAAAAAAGCTACAAATATAGTAACAGCTAAGATAGCTGGCACTGTAAAAGTGACGATTAAAGACTCTCTCCAACCTAAAACAAGGATAAGCAAAACGGCAATAATTGCGATAGACACGAGCAAGTGCATAACAAGCTCATTTACAGCTTCGTCAGCTCTCACACCGTAGTTTCTTGTAATTGTAAAGCCTATACCTTCTTTTGAGAGCTCACTTTTGAAGTTTTGCATTTTTTGCGTAATCGCATCTGCTATCACAACAGCATTTGTCCCTTTGAGTTTGGACAGCGTAAGTGTTATCTGTTTTTTCTTTATAAATTTCCCATTTTTTCTATATAAAATCTCTGCACTTTGAAAATTTTGTATATTGTACCCATTTTGAACAGTTGCTATATCTTTGAGATAGATAGGTGAACCCATATATTGTGCAACTATGAGGTCTTGAACATCTTTGATGCTTTGGATTGCATTTTTAACTCCAAATATAGCAAGTTTTCCATCAATTGTTCTATCTTTTATATCAGGAAGATTAACTGCTAAGGATTTTAGAGCATTTACAATTTGTCCCATCGAGAGATGAAAGCCTGATAATTTTTTCAAATCAACTTGTATATTGTACTGCTGTTTTTTTTCACCTTTAAGGGTTGTTTTGGCAACATTTTCTATCGTATTTAGTCTATTTTGCAAATACTTTACTCTTTTATACAGTTCTACTTGAGATATTTTAGAATTATCTTTTGGATAAAATGCAATTGTAACAATTGGAATGTCTATATCTATATCAAAAGGTTTTACAATCGGCTCCATCACACCTTTTGGAAGTTTATCCATGTTTTGCTTAACTTTATCATATAGTTTCAAATTTGATGATTCCCTATTTTCTCCTATATAATAAACCACATTTACAATTCCAATATTGTGTGCACTAATACCATATATATGCTCAACTCCTTTAATCTCTTTTATTTTTCTCTCAAGTGGTTTAACTATGATATTATCTATCTGTTTTGGAGTAGCTCCTGGCAACATAACCATCACCGCACCACCGCTTATCTCTATTTGTGGATCTTCTTCTCTTGGCGTTACTTCTAGTGCAATATAGCCTATAAGAAGCAGAAATATTCCTAATAATGGAGTTAGAGGATTATGCAAAAAACTTTTCGCGAGTTTTCCAGCTATATCTTTTGGTTTGTAATTATCGCTCATATCAATTCTACTTTATGTTTACAACAGCATACATACCAGGATATACTGTTTTGCCAAGTTGATCAAATTTGACTTTTAATTTAAATGAATGAGTTAAAGGGTTTGAACTAGGTATTATAGAAGAAATTTTACCTTTTGTTTTTAAGCCAATAGATGCTATTTCTACTCCTACACTATCGCCTACTTTTATATCTTTTAAATTGCTTTCAGAAATTTCTGTTGAAATTTTCAAATCACTCAAATCAGAGAGAACAATAGCAGGCATACCAGGTATCGCCATCTCTCCTACTTTTATATTTTTTGCTATCACCACACCGTCATTAGGTGCTTTAATTTTTAGATAATTGTATTGATTTAGTACTTCTTTAAGTTTTGCTTTTACTTGCTTTATCTGCTCTTTTGAAATCGCTACCATCGCTTTTAAGTTTTTCTCAGCAAGTTCAAGATTTTCAACATCATATTTTGATACCATATCTTTTTTCAAAAGTCTTCTATATCTTTGCAAATTTAATTCAACATTTTGGTATTGATTTTCATACATTTGAGAGGCTAATTTTGCTTGAGAAATAGCCAGCTCTACTTGTGTTTTTGCACTATCAATTTCCTTAGAATCAATCTCGTAAAGAAGTTGCCCTTTTTTGACGCTATCACCTTCATCAACATTTACTTGAACAACAAAACCCATATATCTACTTGTCATCATTTTTTGATTATCTGAAATCACACTTCCACTTAAATTTAATCCACTGGCAAATATTTGTGATGACAATGCCAATAAAAAGGTTGCAATCAAATACATTTTTTTCATATTTCTTCTCCATTTGCTATTTTTTCTAATTCTAGTATCTTGTCGCTTCTGTTATTTTCTACCTCTTTTAATTTCAGTACCTTTTCTATCTCTAACGACTGTTTGATAATCACATCATTTATGGAAACAAGTTTTTCTTGGTATCGTCCCAAATAATTTTTATATATAGTTCTTGTTAATTCTATCTCTTTATTTAAGCTATTTATATCAAAATCCATACTTTGTATCTGTGTTTTTATCTTTTCAACTCTCAAAGCTATGCCTCTTTTTGCCAAAATTTCTTGAGTTTTCACTTTTAGATTTCTAACTCTAGCTTTTTGAATATTTGCCTCATTGATACCACCATTAAAAAGATTCCATTTAAATTGGATACCTACAGTATAAGCATCATGCTTTCTGAAGTCATGTAAAAAATTATTATCTGCACTTGAATACTCAGCAAATGCTCCAACTTTTGGTAAATTAGCTGATTCTTGTAATTTGATATTCATGTTGGTTATCTTCAAGCCCTCTTCTACTTTTTTAATATCAATATTCTTGGCTAAAATCTCATTAATATTAAAGGTTTTTGGCATAACTTTTCTGTAATTCCCTGCCACAGACTTTACTCTTGAGTTTAAAAGAAATGATACAAAACTTAATGCTAATTTTTTATTTACCTTTGCAGTATTTATCATCCTAGTTACATTTGCTTTTTTTGATTGCACTTCTAACAAATCAACTTTTTTTGCATAACCTTCATTTATCATACTTTGTGCCATATTTTCGAGTCTTGACATATTTTTTTCAATAATATTTAAATTTTTAAGATATAGGTCAAGTAGGTATATATCAAAATAACTTTTTTTAAGTTGATATACTTTCTCATTTATAATTTTTTTAGTATCAAGCTTGCTGAGTTTTGTTAATGCTGAAGTAATTTTATCATATTGCTCTAATTTTCCACCTGTGTAGATAGGAACTTCATAGTGCAACTTTGTCTGAAAATGATTTCTCGCATCAGGGTAGTTCAAATCTTTAGGCTGAACTGCCAAAACAGAGGGGTCTAAAGGACTTGGAGTATGAGTTAAAAACTCACTAAAACCAAAATCGGCAAAACTTGCTTCTCTGCTTTGAAGTTTAAAACCAAATATATTTCCTGCGTCATTTGAACGCATTGCTAGCTGAACTAAATCTAACTTTCCATATTTGTAGCCTTTTGCGATATTATGCTTAAAATTTTTAATTTTCTCATCAAATTTTGCTACATTTATCTCAAGATTATCTTTTTTTAATATCTTGATAGCCTTAGACAAACCAAGATTTGAGTAGACTTGAGATGAAGCAAAAATAGGTAAGATTAAAAAGATAAGGGATAGAATTATCTTCATTACTTTCTCCATAATTGTATTTGGAAATGCCTATAGTATAAGCATTTCCAATGATTTATATTATATCAAAAGTTAATATAATTTTTGTTTAATGATGTGACTTTAAGATAAGCACTGTCATTTTAATATTTATAGCAATAAATCTAAAAAATTGCCAAATAACACAATTTCTTCTAAACTTTGTAAATGCTGATGGAACTGGTGTGAAAGAATTTTGACTATACGGTTTTATTTTCATTTTATTTCTCCTTTTTTATGGGCAAAGCCCATTAAAAAATTCCTCTCACTAAAGCTTCGCCTTCGGTGAGAGTTGTTTTTTATTTAACTGTTTTCTTTTCTAGGAAGTAAATTCCTAAAAAATTCATTGCACTAAAGCTTTGGCTGTTGCCAAGAAACCTTGCTTAACTGTTTTCTTTTCTAGGAAGTAAATTCCTAAAAAATTCATTGCACTAAAGCTTTGGCTGTTGCCAAGAAAGAGATTGGCTAGTTATTTGTTAAGCAAATCTCCTATACTTTATTCTGGAATTATTGTCCAAAATGGTTTTAATTTTGCTTTCCATAAAAATGCTACATGCAAGAGGTATTTTACCCAATGACCAGCTAGTCCTATTTCACCAAATGTTCCATTTAAATCTCTACCATATTTATACTTTTTGAAATTTGGGATAACTGGATACATGGTCATGGCAACCGCACTTCCACTAAATAGACCTTTTCCAGCACTTGCCACACAAGCAGCTCCCATTTCACTCATTTTAGCTGTATGAGTTGGTTCTGTTGCGTTCTTTAAGATAATATCTCTTAAGCTTTGGGCAACTGCTTTTCCCATCATGGCACTTGGCATCCCAGTTCTAGGAGGCGTAGGATTAATCGGGGTTCCATTTGGACTTTTCATAGGTTTTGATATCAAATGAGGAGGTGCAAAAGCAATTCCGACTGCAAATATATTTTTATATAGAGGATTTTGACAATAACTCGGCCAATCATCAGCGTCCCACTCTTCATAAGGAACACCTCCTTTTGAATAGTCAGCATCAACAAACATAAAACCACCGGGATTAAATATCTTAGAGGTTGTATCTTTTCCAGCTTTATCGTAAGCTTTCAAGCCAACTCCACCAAATGGAGGAATCAACATAGAAAAATCAAAAGTTTCTTCATTTTGACTACCATCAAGTAATTCATAATGAACTCTATCTTTTTCTACTTTATTTACATGTGCTCTTTTTATCCATTTTACATCTCTCTCTGTGTATAATGACTCGGCAAAAACTTTTCCACTTGTTACATAACCGCCTAATTTTATATGCATACCAGCAACACCAAAGTCACCTAATTCATACTCATTTGTTATATAGGTTATAGTCGCTTTATCTCTTACACCCTCTTCTTTGAGTTTGTGATCTACATTAAATGTATATTCAAAAGCAGCACCTTGACAAGTACACATACCGTGTCCAACTCCTATCAAAATCTTTTTATGTTCGCCACTTTTCATTTGAGCTATGAGTTCATCTAACTTCTCATTTGCATGGACAGCATGATCGGCTGTACAAACCGATACTGTGTTTCCTGCGTCTGGTCCAAGACCCTCAGTTGCACCAAAATTTAGTTTTGGTCCAGTAGCATTTATCAAGTAATCATAAGTTAGTTTTTCGCTATTACCAACTTTATCTTGCCCTGTATACTCTATCGTAACAAACTGTTTTTCAGTATCACTACTTCCTTCTGGATGAATAGAAATAGCCTTTGCTTGTCTATAATCAACATTACCTTTTTTGTATACAGGAGCTAAATCAAAAACAACTTCTTGCTTGCTCATACCTCCAACGCCAACCCAAATATTTGATGGAATCCAATTCCACTGTGAATTTGGAGTAACAACAACAACTTCATGTTTTTTACCTAACCATTTAGCTAGAAAAGTTGCTGCAGTATGTCCTGAAACTCCTCCGCCTAACACTACGACTCTTGCCATATTTTCTCCTTTAACTTATATAAGATTATTATATCATATAATAAATTTAATTTAAATTTAAATATAGAGATTATTAGAATTTTTTATACAAAGTGTGTAAAATTGTTGCTTTTATGTTGAAATATTTATGTTGAGAGGAAGATATATAATAAAGACTTATTTGTTTATTAATAAGTCTTTATTTATTGTCGTATTTATAATATTGCGTATGCAACCCATAAACAAGCATTTAGAGAATTTAATTCATTTAGTAATTTTTTATCAATTGCTTCATCTACTAAAATAACAGCCATTGCATTATCATTTTTACCACGACCCAATCTAAAATCCGCTATATTTATGTTATTTTTAGATAAAATAGTGGCGATACTCGCTATAACACCAGGGATATCTTTGTTTTTAAAGACAATCATTTTGCCTTTTGGTTTAAAATCAAAACCAAAGCCATTTATACTGACAATTCTTTGTTCAACACCATCAAACACAGTACCACCTATAAAAGTTACACCTTTATTTGTAGTTAGTGTAATCGTAATTTTATTGTGATATCCAGATGCTTTTGGAATTTCTTCAAAAGTTGTCTCAATATTTTTTTCCTGTGCGACATAATTTGCATTTACATAGTTTATTTTGTCACCAACTGAATCTTTTAAAGCACCTACTAGAGAAAATGTAAGTAAAGATGGGGCGTATTTACTAATATCTCCTTCTGCTTTTATTTTTATAGATTTTATTTGTGATTTATTTATTTGTGCACAAAAGTAAGATATTTTTTGTGTTAATTCAAGATAAGGAACTATAGCTTTTGGCAACTCTTCTGCTTTAATAGGAAGATTAAGTGCATTTGAATAAGTGATTCCTCTAGCAGCATTTAGTGCACACTCTGCCGCTTGTGTAGCTATCTTTTCTTGAGATTCATGAGTATTTGCACCAAGATGAGGAGTAACGCATATGTTTTCTAAATCCAAAAGTGGATGATCAGTTGCAGGTTCATAAGAAAAAACATCTATACCGGCAAAGGCTATTTTGCCACTTTTAATTCCTTGGTAAAGAGCTTTTTCATCATAAAGACTTCCTCTAGCACAATTTATCAACCTTGTACCATCTTTCATCTTTTCTATTTCATCAAATGATATAATGCCAGTAGTTTCTTTGTTTTTTGGCGTGTGAATAGTTATAAAATCACAAGCTAATATATCATCAAAATTTTCCGTATAAGTCATCCCTAAATCAGTCACTTTTGAAGGCTCTATATAAGGGTCATATGCAATTACATCCATGCCAAATGCTTGTGCCCTAGTAGACACTCTACTGCCTATATTTCCAAAGCCTATAACTCCAAGCTTTTTATCGCTTAATTCGACGCCATACCATTTTTCTCTTTTCCAAACTCTCTGTATCTTTAAATTATTATTTGCATTTACAAAACTTCTTGCACAACTAAGCATATGTGCCATCGTCATCTCAACGGCAGCTATGGTATTTGCAGTCGGCACATTCATGGCTATGATACCTCTTTTACTACAACCTTCTAAATCAACATTATCAACTCCAACACCAGCTCGAACAATCGCTTTTAAATTTGTCGCGGCTTTTAAAAACTTGCTATCTATAGCTGTTGGGCTTCTTGTAATAGCTATATCTGCTTCGCCTATAATATTGAGAAGTTCATCTTTTGATAAACTAACCGCATCTATAACTTCTATATCATCTTCTTTTTCTAAAAGCTCAAAGCCTTTTTTATGTATAGCGTCGCATATTATAATTTTTTTTATATTCATAACCATTCCTCTACTATTTTTGAATTTATATCATACTCTTTTAGTTTCTTTGTCACTTTTTTTAGCATATCATCTTTGCTACTATTTATATAAATATTTGGAACATTTTTATCCTTTGAGAGAACAAAAGGCAAATTTAAATCTGAAAGCGTTTGAATAACACAAAAAACTGAGTATCTATCTATGTTTGAAATTACTAATTTATATGATTTTACTTTTGGTGGTATATATTTATGCAAATTTATTTGCATAAAAAGCTCATTTACTGGATATTCATATTTATTTTTTGATGACTTTGCCAATCCACTTATCCATGAACTTCTTATATTTTGTGTTTTATTTTCTTTTTGCATTGGGGAGGGATATTGCTTGGTTTGCACTATAGTATCGTTGGTATAATTGAAAAAACTATATAAAATTCCAATCACACCAACAAACAAAAGCGTAAAAAAAACACCAAGTATCTTTTTTTGCATTTACTACTTCAATTGATCTTTTAAAATATCACCTAAAGTCATTTTGTCTTCTTTGTTTATCTCTTTTAAAGCTTCTCTCTCTTTTAGTCTAGATAATCTTTTGATAGAAAGTCTAATTCTATTTTTTTTGTCATCTATAAAAGCGATAGCAGCTTCAATATCGTCACCAACTTTAAGTTCATCTTCGCCTTGCTGATTTAAGTCTTCTTTTCTGATTAATGCATCTACATTTTCATCTAATTCAACAAAAACACCAAAATCTTTTATATCTCTAATTTTACCAACTACAATATCTCCATTTGCATGAGTTTTTGCATATTTTTGTATTGGGCTATCTTCTAACTCTTTTTTGCTTAATGAAACTTTTTCATTAATATCATCAATTTTAACTATTTTCACTTCTATTTCGTCATCATTATTAAATAAATCTTTGCACTTGTTGTTTCTGTCCCAAGAAGCATCTTCATTATGCAATAATCCTTCAATTCCACCTATCTTGATAAAAGCTCCAAAGTTTGTAATTGTTGTTATTTTGCCAGTTACTACATCGCCAACATGAAAGTTTTTCAAAAATTCATCAAATGGTTTTGGAAGGATATTTTTTAGTGAAACTCTAAGTCTTCTATCTTCTGAGTTTATTTCGATAACCTCAACATTTATCTCTTCATCTTCTTTGATATAATCTTTTGGATGTTTTATATTTTTATCCCAAGATATTTCAGATATATGCAAGAAACCTTCTATGTCATTTCCCAAATCTACAAATGCACCATAAGGCTCAATATTGCTAACAGTAACTTGTATAGTATCGCCAGCTTCTAATTCACCTTTTATCTCATCCCAAGGATCTGGCATAGCTGCTTTTATAGATAGCGATAAATGTCTTTTTTCTTTATCATATTTTATAGCTTTAACTTGTACGACTTCGCCCTCACTATATAGTGAATTTGGATTTACTGGACCCTTGTAGCTTATCTCGCTATAGTGAACTAAACCATCAACCCCTCCAACATCCACAAACATACCGTAAGTAGTGATTTTTTTGATAACACCTTCAACTATTTCATCTTTTTCTATTAAATCTTGAACTATCTCTTTCTTTCTTTTTCGCTCATCATCTAAAAGTTTTTTTCTAGAAACAATTATTGATTCATTTTCGCTATCAATTTTTATAACTTTAACTTTGATATTTTTTCCCATCAAAGCGTTCATGTCTTTCACAGCTGCCTGAGAACGAGGTAAGAAAAATTCTATGCCATCATTGTTTTCTACTATAAAACCTCCGCGGTTTTTGTTTACAACTTTAACTTCTAAGATATTTTCATCATCAGCATTATGAGCCTCGATAAATTCTTTTACTTTAACTTTTTTGATAGCTTTTTTATGAGAAACGATAGGTCGTTCATTTCTGAAGCCAGATATCACTACGGCTATTGTATCTCCAATTTTACATGTTATATTTCCATCTTTATCAGTTACTTCGCTAGCATACAATCTTCCTTCAGATTTTTTACCAACATCAACCAAAATAACATCATCTTTGATTTCTACAACAACACCATTTATTAGTGCATCTTTTTCTGTGTCCTTAAAAGACTCTTCTAGCATAGCCGCAAAATCCATCTCCTCTTGTTCATTTACGCCTTCAGTTTGAACTGTTTCGTTCGCCTCATTCACCATTTACTTTCCCTTTTTGTTTGATTTATTAACTGACCTTACGCACTATATCATATCCATAGTGCACAAAGATAGTTATTACTCGAAGTTCGATATTATACTTAAATTTTGTTTATTTTTCCAATAACCTTTTGAATTATCCAATCAGGAGTCGATGCACCAGCGGTTACACCACATCTTTTTTTATTTTTAAACCATTCATTTTTTATCTCTTTTTCACTTTCTATCAAAAAACTATCTTTGCAAAACTCTTCGCAAATACTATGCAACTGTTTTGTGTTAGACGAATTTTTACCACCAATTACGATCATGATGTCTGAGTTTTGGGCAAGTTGTTTTGCTGCATTTTGATTATCAAATGTTGCATTACAAATCGTGTTAAATACTCTAACCTCTTTATAATGTGTAACTAAATAATTTGTAATTTGTAAAAATTCTTCTATCTTTCTAGTAGTCTGAGAAACAACAGCAATTTTACTAGAAAATTTTAAATCTTTAACATCTTCAACACTTAAAACTACATATGCTTTAGTTTGAGAGTAGCTTGCAACTCCTTTTACTTCTGGATGATTTTTATCTCCAAAAATAACTATATCATAACCTTCATCACTCATTTGTTCACATATTTGCTGTGGTTTTGTCACAAACGGACAAGTTGCATCTATTATATCTACGCCTTTTTTCTTTAGATACTTCAAATCTCCTTTAGGAATTCCATGCGTTCTTATGATGGCTTTTTTTGTATCATTTAGCTCATCTATTGAATGCAAAGTTTTCACATTAAAGTCACTGTTTAATCTTTTTATCTCTTCATTATTATGTATCAAAGGTCCTATCGTTGAGGCATTTTTAGAGTTTTGTGCAATTTGAATAGCTCTTTTAACGCCAAAACAAAATCCATAATGCCTTGCTAGTCTAACTTCCATCATTTTATGTCCCCTTTGGTAGGAGCAAAGCTCCTGCCAAATTCCTCGCGACTGAAGCACGAGCTGGTGCTCTGTAATTTCATTTTATGTCCCCTTTTGTTTGGGCAAAGCCCAAGCAAAATTCCTCGCGACTGAAGCTTCGCCTTTGGCGAGAATATATCATTTTATGTCCCCTTTGGTAGGAGCAAAGCTCCTGCCAAATTCCTCGCGACTAAAGCTTTGGCTTCGCCAAGAGGAAACTTATTTTTATTGTCATCTTGTTTAGGAAGTGAATTCCTAAACAATTCACGCTCTACTGAAGCACGAAGTAGTAACTTATGTAAATTCATTTTGTTTCCACTTTTGCTATTTTTGATAGCAGTGTTACAAAATTTGGGAAAGATGTATTTATGCAATCTACATCTTCTATTCTCATGGGCGCCAATAAACCTGCTATTGCAAAACTCATAGCAATTCTATGGTCTCCATAACTATCTATTTTGGCACTTTTAAAAACTCCGCCTTCTATTTCATAGCCATCTTCGAATTCATCTACTTTAATATTACATTTTTTTAGATTTCTTACAATTGTCGATATTCTATCACTCTCTTTTACTCTTAATTCTTTTGCATTTTTTACTCTACTTTTCCCATTTGCGACTGCAAAAGCTATACTTAAAGCTGGTAATTCATCTATAAGCCATGCTATGTTTTTACTCACTTCTACACCTTTTAAAGGTGCATTTTTAATGATAATATCGCCTATATCTTCATATTTTGTATCTGTTTTTATGAACTCTACGACTGCACCCATTTTAGCTAAAACCTTATACGCTTCTATTCTTGTTTTATTTAAAAGCATATTTTTTAATCTTATCTGTGAGTTTTTTGTAATTGCAGCTGCAACTGCGAAAAAAAATCCACTTGATGGGTCATTTGGAACTTTAATATCTAAAGGTTTTAAATACTTAGTTAGTGGATGTATCACTAATTCACAACCATCAATTTCTATATTGGCACCCATTACATTTAGCATTTTTTCACTATGATCTCGACTGAGTGTTGGTTCTTTGTATTGCGAACTCTTATCTGCTCTTATAGCCGTTAAAATCATCGCTGTTTTTACTTGAGCTGAGGCAATTTTACTATCATACTTAAATGATTTTAATTTATCATTTCCAATTACACAAAGCGGTGCAAACTCCCCATCACTTCTACCGTATATCTTCGCTCCTATGCTTCTTAGTGGATTTACTACTCTTTTCATGGGTCTCGAGTTAAGATATTTATCTCCACTTAAAACAAAAAAACCATCTCTTGCAGATAAAAACCCCAGAAGTAGTCTAATTGCAGTTCCAGAATTTCCACAATCCAATATATCAGAAGGCTCCTTGATTTTATTTGGAGGCGTTATTTTGATGACTTTTCCATCATCTTCCACCCTAGCTCCAAGAGCTTTTACAATCCTGAGTGTACTTAAGGTATCTTCTGCTCTAAGAAAGTTTTTAATAACCGAGCTTTTGTCACTCAACAATGAAAAAATAGCACATCTGTGAGATATGGACTTATCACTTGCGATATCTTTTATCTCCAAATCAAAGCTATCTTTAAAACAAACACTAATCATCTTATGGTTATGTCCAACTCTTTTTTAAGTAAAGCAAGAATTTTATCCATAGCCTCTGCTACATCTTCATCTTTTAGAGTTTTTTCATTTGATTGAAAGTGAAATTTAATACTTAAGCTAAATTTATCACCTAATTCCTCTCCTTTATACAAATCTATTGCATTAAAATTGATAAGATTAGCAATATTTTGAGTGTTTAAAAAATCTCTAATTTTAGAAAAAGTCATCTCTTTTGGAATTAGCAAACTCAAATCCCTAGAAATTGCTTGAAAACTAGAATAGCTCTTAACTATAGTTTTATCCCAAGATAATTTTGAAAAATCTAATTCACAAATATAAGTTTTATCAATGCCATAATCATTTTGAACATTTGTATGCAATCTAGAAATAGTGCCTAAAATTTCATCATTTTGCTTAATTAAAGCACTCTCATATGGATCAGATAATTTTGTTTTTGCTAGCTTAACTTCTAATTCAAACTTGCCAATAATATTTGATATAGCTCTTGCAAAAGAGTAAAAATCTATCTTTTGAGGTTTTCCATTATTTGAAATATTTGCAAAATCTTTGTCGCCGCTAAAAACAAAAGCAATATTTATATTTTCTTCTCTATTTTTATTAAAAACCGTACCAATTTCAAAGAGAGCTATACTATTTTTTCCATAATTTTTATTTTTACTTATAGAATCAAGCATATTTGGCAACAGCGATGACCTAAGTGTATTTAATTCGCTGGTTATTGGATTTGCGATATCTCTATTTTTATATACATTATCAAGCTCGTACTTATCGTTTCTAGCTCTATCATCAAATATAAAATGCAAAGATTCAAAAAAACCATTTGATGCTGACTTAAATCTATATGCTTGTCTTTTTTTGAAATTTACATAAGAGTCATTGTGTTTTGCACTTTGAGCAAAAATAAGAGGTTTTGACTCAATATTATCTATGCCTATCATTCTGACAATTTCTTCACAAATATCCTGCTTATTTAATACATCGTGTCTAAATGCAGGCACTTTTATATTCATAGACTCTTGTTCATGTTTAAAAATAACCTCAAATCCAAGACCTTGAAGTATATTTATAAGTCTATTTTTTTCTACAAATTGACCAATCATGTCTGTTAACTCTTTGATATGAATATTTATAATTACATTTTCATAATCTTGCACAACTTGCTGACTGCCTGCATATATCATCACATCACCACTCTTAAGAAGTAAATTAGAAAGGTAGTTAATGCCAAAATCCAAATCTGATTCACTCCCGCGACTTGACCTGTATAGATGTCTGTCTGTTGATATCTGTTTGTGCAGTTTATTTTCTAGTATCACAGTAGGATGCGTATAGTTTGCTTCAAGTATAATTCTTTTAGAATCTTTAGTGGCTTTTGATTCGACTTCTTGAGAAAGTCCAACGAAAGAGACTCTTTTTTTGCCTAAAACCGCATTAAGTCCATTAGCCTGCTTTCTAGCACTAAGTAGTGTTTTGTCATCTTTAGTGCAAAATGCCTTTTCATCATAAGCTCTAAACAAAACCCCAGTAAAGTATGTGGCATAAGCCAGTAATTTATCTAAATCATCATCAAAACTCTCTCCAACAAGTGCCAACCTTAAATCTATCAAAAGATTGGATTTTATCTCCTTGCTATCAACTGCCTTAAATATAAAAGATGACTCTATTTTATCGCCACTACTTACATTTAAAACTCTTCCTACCCCTAGTTGATGTTCGTCTTCTTCTTTTATTTCCACAGGCTTTACATCTAAATTAAAAGGCACACTAATATCTCTAGCAACTCCGTGAATACTAAGGCAATCACCTCTATTTGCTGTCAATTCTAGCTCTATAATATCATCATTTAAAAGTGGCAATTCGCTTAACTGTTTTCCAACTTCTAACTCTCCTATACTCTCATCTAAAACCATTATTCCATCATTTATCTTTGGAAATCCTAGTTCAGTAGAAGAGCAAATCATGCCATTTGAATCAATATCTCTTAATTTTGCTTCTTTAATTTTAAAATTTCCAGGTAAAATTGAACCAACTCTTGCAACTGGAACCATTTGACCGCTAGCCACATTTTTTGCACCACAAACTATTTGCTCTATCTTATCACCTAGATCTACTTTGCAAACATTTAATTTATCGGCATTTGGATGCTTTTCGCAAGAAATTATACTTCCTATCACCACATCTTTTGGCATCCTTATTTTATCAACACCATCGACTTCTAATCCTATAGAATTTAACTCTTTTGCTATATCATCAGTTGAAATATTTTCTATATTTATACATTCATTTAGCCACTGCTTTGTAATAATCATCTAAATTGCTCCAATAGTCTTAAATCTCCTTCAAATAACGATCTCAAATCTGGTATCTTATGCACTAACATGGCAACTCTCTCAATTCCCAAGCCAAAAGCATATCCACTCACATCTTCGTATCCAACGGCTTTGAAAACATTTGGATCTACAACACCACTTCCTAAAATCTCAAGCCATCCCGTATGCGAGCAAACACGACAACCTTTGCCTTTACAAAATATACAGCTAATGTCAACTTCGGCACTAGGTTCTGTGAAAGGAAAGAAACTAGGGCGAAATCTAACTGCTACATCGCCAAACATGTATTTCAAAAAATCTTCTAATATATACTTTAAATTCGCAAACGAAACAACTCCAGTTTTATCTACCACTAACCCTTCTATTTGATGAAACATAGGAGTATGAGTCAAATCATAATCTCGTCTAAAAACAGCTCCTGGAGAGATGATTCGAATTGGTGGCTTATTTTTTAGCATAGTTCTTATCTGCACTGGGCTTGTGTGAGT
>JAADIZ010000021.1 GCA_013151055.1 Campylobacterota bacterium | reverse complement strand
GCTGTAATCTGATTTAAAAAGATTTTTAAATCCATTTAACCTTCCATTTTGTTTAAATATATTTTTCTAAATTCATTCATAAATCTTATATTTTGTTCAGGTGTTCCTATGGTCACACGAATTGCATTCATGCCATATGCTCCAAGATTTCTTACAATTATACCTTTTTTCAAGAGTTTTTCAGAAATTTCTGACGAATTCTTATCATTATTGAATTCCAAAGTGATAAAATTAGTAAAACTCTCTATAAAATCAAAGCCCAACTCCTTTGCAAACTTTTCATAAATCTTCATTTGTTCAAAATTTTCCTTTATGCAATCTTGTACAAAATTTTCATCGTCAAGTGCGATAATACCCGCTTTTAAAGATAGAGTTGTGATGTTAAATGGAGCCCTTAATTTCATTAGAGATTTTATGATATTTTCATTTGCGATACCATAGCCACACCTCATGCCACCTAATCCATACGCTTTGGAAAAAGTTCCAAGATATAAAACATTTGGGTATTTTTTTATTATCTCGTTTGGCTCAATCTCTTTGTTTTTATCTTTATATTTTGCATACTCTTGATATGCTCCATCAACTATCACTAGAGTATTTTTGTTGATTTTATCTAAAAATTTATAAATGTCATCTCTATCTAAACACTCGCCAAGAGGATTATTTGGTAGACACAAAAATATAATAGCTATATCACTACTTTTTTGATAAATCTCTAAAAACTCCTTTAGATTGTGTTGATGTGAAGGTGTTTTTAATATTGTAGTTCCGCTCTGTCTTGCATAAATTTCATACATTGCAAATGTTGTTTTTGCCATCAAAACTTTATTGTTTTCATTGGCTTTTGCTTGTACACCAAAAGATATAATTTGGTCACTTCCCGCTCCAATTATCACATTTTGGCTTAAAACATCAAATTTATCTGCTAGTTTTTCTTTCAATTCGTACATGCTATCATCTGGATAAAGATGAATTTTTGAAACCTCTTTGCAAAGAGCGTCATGAACCAAAGGACTTGAACCTCTTGGATTTTCATTGCTTGCTAGTTTGATAATATCTTTCTCATCCACACCATACTCTCTGACAACCAACTCTATAGGTTTTCCTGCCTCATATGTTTTTAGATTGTCTAATACATTATTGAATTTCATAGCTACTCCCCATTTACATAACTTCCTAGCCAGATTATTTCGTGGCTATCTCTGTTTTGTTTTATAATATTTTGCACATTTTCATCGTCTATATGTCCTTCAAAATCAAGATAAAAAACTGTCTTAAATCCTTTCTCTTTTATCGGACGAGACTCTATCTTGGTAAGGTTTACCCCATTTTTTTGAAATGTTTGTAAAAATCCTACTAAGCCTCCTGGTTTATCTGCTGTTTTAGCTAAAATTGAAGTTTTACTTTTATCAGACTTAGCATTCTTAAAATCACTTAAAATCAAAAATCTTGTTTTGTTTGCCAAATTATCCTCTATCTTTGAAAAAAGGATTGGTAATTCATATAATTTTGCCGCTATATGAGAACAGATTGCTGCACTATATTCATCAAGTTTTGCCAATTTTGCAGCTTGAGCAGTTGATTTTGTTGCTATAAATTCTACTTCAGTTAAAAAATGTTCTTCTAAAAATTTTCTACACTGATTGTATCCTTGTGGATGAGAATATATCCTTTTTATATCTTTTAAACTCTCACAAATAGATGAAAATGAGTGATGAATATCCATGTAAATTTCAGCAATAATTTTTGTACTATATTTTCCAAGACAATCTAATGTAACTCCCACTGCTCCTTCTGTATTATTTTCAATCGGCACTACTCCATATTTTGCCTCTTTGTTTTCAAGAACAGTAAAAACTGCTTCTATGGAATTTAATCCTATATATCTTCCCATTGCACCAAATCTACTCTGTGCTACTTGATGAGTAAAACTACCCTCTGGTCCTAAATACGCTATATTTTCTGGCAATTCTATATTTCGGCTAACTGCAAAAACTTCTTGAAATATAGCATCAATAGCGTCATCATTTAGATATCCATCGTTTAAAAGTTTCAATCTATCTAATATCTCTCGCTCTCTCTCTGGTCGATATATAGCTGTGCCTGTCGTCTGCTTTAAATCTCCAATAGCCTTAACAGCTATCATTCTTTTGTTTAAAAGCTTCAAAACTTCGTCATCTATATCATCAATCTGCTTTCTGTATTCATTTAGGTTCATTCAACTGTTCTCTTTGTGGGTATAAAGCTTATATTTGGGACTATTTTATCTATCATTTCTTTTATTGGATATATCTCTTTTTTATCTTTGCATTTTCCGCTTAGCACCAAAATAGTTTTGGCTCCTAGTTTTTTGACTCCACACAAATCGCCTATAGCATCATCACTTATCATAGTGATATCTTTAAAAGAAAAATTACTATTTTGCTGTAGGTTTAAAAGCCTTTTTGCCTCCTCATAAAAAGCATTACTTGGTTTTCCAATTATCGTATAATTTTTAGAAGTTGCATATGAAATCATCTCTAAAATTGCTCCAACTCCAGGATATCTTCTACCGTCTTTTGCATATACACTTGTAGCATGCATACCCACTATATCCACATCTCCAAGGGCAGTTTCTATCATGGACGCATAATCATTTGAGCTGAAATCTTTTTTACTGGCTATCAACATAATTTTTGGATGTTCACAATTCACATTATAGCCCATTTGATTCAAACTATTGCTAAATTCTTCTGCACCAAATGCCTTTACTTCTTTTGTTTTTACACTTTTGTTTAAAACCATAAAAGGATCTAAATAATTCTCAAATGGGATATCAAAACCTAAATTAACTAAAAATTTATGGAAATCTTTACTGATAATTTTAGTATTATTTGTAACAACCATATATGGAATTTTAGATTTATTTAGATTATTAATAAACTCTATTGAACCAATAATTGGTTGTTTATCGATATCATTTATTAGCGTTCCTTGCACATCTATAAAATAACTCATATAAAATCTTTTTCCAACTCAATTAAATTTTCAAAAGTTTCTCTTCCTCTAATCAATCTATCAATTCCATCAACAATAGCTACTTCTGCTGCTTTTGTTCTTGTATTATAATTACTGCTCATGGTAAATCCATAAGCCCCTGCACTTTTAAAAACTATCAAATCATCATGCTTTGTCTTTGGTATTTGTATATTCTTCGCCAAAAAATCACCACTCTCACAAATAGGTCCAACTATGTCTGCAAATGATTTTTCTTCGTCATTATCATCTAGCAATTCAAAGTCATGATATGCTTGATATAAACTAGGCCTAATAAGATCATTCATAGCAGCATCGACTATCACGAATCTCTTTTTGTCATTGGATTTTTCATATAAAACTTTTGTCAAAAGATATCCACAATTTCCTACCATATATCTTCCTGGCTCACAAACAATTGTAACATCTTCGCCACTTAAGGCTTCAAATATATTTTGTGCATATTCATATAAAGAGATAGTTCTTTCATCTTTATATTTGATACCAATACCGCCACCTATGTCAAAAAACTTTATATCTATATTTGCTGATTTTAGACTTTTTAATAGGTTTGCCATAACAATTGCGGCTTCTTTAAACGGTAAAGTTTCAACAATTTGACTACCTATGTGATAATGCATACCTATTGGAGTAAGATTTTGTGATTTATTCGCATATAGATACATTTTTTTGGCACTATCTATATCCACGCCAAATTTATTTTCATGTAACCCTGTTGATATATATGGGTGAGTTTTTGGGTCTATGTTTGGATTGACTCTTATGCTAATTCTTGCATTTTTATTTAATTTTTTGGCGATAGTTTCAACTCTTTTCATCTCTTCTTCGCTCTCTAGATTGATCATCAATATATCTTTTTGCAAAGCCTCTTGTATCTCTAAATCTTTTTTTCCGACACCGCTATATATAATTTTATACTTATCAATTCCTACCATCAATGCTCGTTTCACTTCACCTATAGAGACACAATCGCAACCAGCTCCTAAATTTGCTAAATGTTTTAAAACTGATAAATTTGAATTTGCCTTAAGGGCATAACATATCATTGATTTTCTTGCCTTAAACGCATCTTTTAAGTTATTGTATTTTTTTGTAATTTGATTAAAATCATACACATACAGAGGTGTATCATATTTATCGCAAAGCTCTTTAAAATTGATCATGCAAAACCTTATTTTAGAATAAGGTATATTTTATCCAAAAAAGTAGAAAAAGAAAGTTAAGAAGCGGATATCACAAGCCTCACTCTTTAAAATATGAGTAAAAAGCGGATACTCCTAGCAAAAATATTGGAGCCATTATGGCAAGTTCTGGCATTATAACGGAATTCATAGCTAATTTTGATAATAAAAATAAAATTCCCCATACAATCACAGCAATGAAAGAGAGTGTAAAAGAGAGTATTGTTAAATTATAATATCTTGAAATTATAGGTATTTTTGCTATAAATATTATAATTAGAAGAGGTGCAAAAAGAGGCAAAAAAATCTGTGAAAATATAATAGTTTTTATGCGACTTGTATCAAGTCCTTGTGCATCATAAAATTTTAAAGCATCAATTGCATCTAAAATTGAAAGATTAAATTTTCCTTTATAAATATTATCTATTATCTTAGGTCTAAAGTCTTTAAGATCCTCTAGTTTTGCAAATTTTTGGACGACCAAACCTTTATTATCTAAAACAGTAGCTTTAGGTTTTATAATTTTTTCAACCCCATATAAAACCCAATTTTTTTCTTTATAGTAACCTTTTTTTGCTGATATAACAGACACTAAATCTCTATTTAACACTTTAAAAATCTTTATGCCATTAGCCTCTTTTTTTATGGGATCTAACTTTTTAAAATATATATATTTATTCCCATTTTTTAAAAATAAATCTCTTGTGCTAGTAGATATTTGACTAAACCTTAATATATTGTTGCTATACTCTCTTGCATATGAAAACGAAGAAAATGTAAGTGAGATATAGACAAGAATTATAGATAGTGCTGTGAGAAACATAGGCTTTATAAAGGATTGTTTACTAACTCCAAAGGCATACAAGCTAACTAATTCATTTGATTTTATCATGGCTGTTACAGTGATAATCATAGAAAATACGGCTGAAAGTGGCAATACATAATTTATAGCATACATACCTTGGAACATCGTATATAAAATCTGTAAATTTGCTGAATTTGGTAATTTTTTATAGGTTGTTAATAAATCGACGCCAACATAAAATAGTTCAAGTGCAAATAAAATTATGAAAAAATTCTTTAAATAATGATATATTATATATTTTTGATATGCTTTCATTTTATTTTCATTGTATATTTTTGTGCAACTTTGGCTAAATCTTGACTTAATAGTGCCAAAGACGCTTCTTTTGCACTGTTAATTATATCTTGCAATTCTTCTTTTTGCAAAAGTGAAAAATCAGACAATACATGTGAAATTATTTTATCTTTATCTTTGGGTTTTCCTATTCCTATTCGAACTCTTAGGTAATCTTTCCCGATATATTCATCAATAGATCTGAGTCCATTGTGCCCACCATTTCCACCACCATATTTAAATCTTAGAACTCCCATTTCTAAGTCTAAGTCATCATGAATTACTATTATTTTTTCTGGTTCAAAATAGTCACTTACAGCTCTAACACTTTGTCCTGAGAGATTCATATAGGTCATGGGCTTTAAAAGAAGGATGTCCCTATGTTTATAGAGCTGCCCTTTGAAGTTATTTTTATTTATAGAAGTATGGGGGAACTCACCCAAAAGAGCGTCTATAATCATAAAACCTACATTATGTCTGTTTTTTTTATATTTCTCTTCTGGGTTGCCAAGTCCTACAATTAGATTCATTAAATTACTTAGCTTTTATAACTCCAACTACAGCAATTCTATCTTCATCCATCATTTTTATCTTATCACTAGTTTTTATGTCTCTAACCAAAATAGTATCACCAACACCTAAGTCACTTACATCTAAAGTAAAATTTTGTGGTAAATCTTCAGCAGTACATTTTACACATAATCTCTTCTTAGAGTGGGCTAAAACACCTTTGTCTTTCAATCCTTTTGGTGTACCCGTAGTTACGATAGGAATTAAATATTTTGTCAAAACTCCTGGAAGTGCAACTCTTAAATCAACATGTAAAAAAGTATTTTTTACAGGATGCTTTTGATACTCTTGAATAACAACATTTAACTCTTGATCTCCAACTTTTACTGGAAATACAAGTGTATTTTTACTTCTAACTGCTTTTACGAACTCATTTTCTTTAAATGCAGCATTGATATTTTCAACACCTTTTGCGTAAATATTGGCAATTAGATATCCATCTCTTCTAAGCTCTTTAGTAGCTTGCTTTGTGATACTCTCTCTAACTATACCTTGTAACATATCTATCCTTTTTGAATTTAAGTGTCTTAATGCATAAGCATCAGGCACTTTTATAAGCTGGATATTATACATAAATTAAACTAAAATACTGATAAAAACCTAAGTTTTTTTCTTTAAACCGATGATATCCTTATCTATATTTACATTAGAGTCGTTTTGGCTTCTTTGTCTGTGTGCAACATCTGCATTACAATAGTCAATATCCATAGATAAATCATTTCTACTTGTAGCATTTTGCAATGCCTCTTCTTCAGAAATTTTTCCAGCTGCATATAGATCTAAAAGAGATTGGTCAAAGGTTTGACACTTGTAAATATCTTTTCCTTCTTTTATAGCATCTGTGATTTCTGCATCTCTTCCTTCAAGTATAAGATTTTCTATTCTATTGTTTTTCACTAGTATCTCAACGGCAGCCGTTCTGTTACCACCAATTGTCCTTACTAGTCTTTGAGAAACTATACCTTGAAGTGTAGATGATAGTGACATCTTTATTCTATTTTGTTCACTTCCTGGGAACATTCCAAGAATTCTACCGACAGTCTCTTTCGCGTCGACTGTATGCAAGGTGGATAAAACTAGATGTCCAGTTTCCGCTGCATGCATAGCAGTTTCTATAGTTTCTAAGTCTCTCATTTCACCTACAAGTATGACATCAGGATCCTCTCTTAAAGCAGCTCTAAGAGAATCAGAAAAGCTAATAGCGTCTTGACCTATTGCTCTTTGATTAATGATAGATTTATCATCTTTATAAACAAATTCTACGGGATCTTCTATGGTTATTATATGTTTTGGAAATTCTTTATTTATACTATTTATCATGGCCGCCAAAGTAGTTGTTTTTCCACTTCCTGTTGGACCAGTTACTAAAACCAAACCTCTAGGCAAAGAACAGAATGTATGAAGTATATTGGGAAGCTCAAGCGATTCTATGGTTGGCAAACTAGTTGGTATTGTCCTAAAAACAGCTGAAATACCATCAACTTGAAAAAAGATATTTACCCTAAATCTATAATTATCATTTAACTTAAATGTGAAATCTAAATTTTTAGCACGAACCAACTCTTGGAATCTTGTTCTTAACAACTCTTTTGCAAGTATCAAACTATCTGAATGTGAAAGTATTTCTTTAGACATAGATACTATGCGACCATTTACTCTACCTCTTATATTTGAGCCACTTTTAATGTGCAAATCGCTTCCATTGTGCTCAACTAATTTACTTAAATAAAATTTTAGCTTTTTAGTCATTTCAAAAGTTAATTTATCTATGTCAATTTCGTATTTACTATCATCCATCACAAAACCCTCTCATTGATTTATACTGCTATCCTACAGCATCTAAGATTTCTTGAAAAGCATTTTTAAAAGAAACCACACCTTCTTGCATCAATTCATCATAAGTCTCATCTATATTTACGCCATTTTTTTCTAATTGTTCAAAAAAAGCATCTACATTTTTATCTATTTTAATTTCTTGTAATTTTTCTTTTGAATCCAAAAAATATTTAATTGTATGAAGCGGAGCTGTATTGATAGAATTTTTACAAAGCAATTCTCTTATATAATAATCTGCTCTTAAATCATCTCCTTTTACACCAGTACTTGCGAAAAGACATCGAACATTATCTAATCCAAAATTTTCAATCAAATCATAAATTTTCAAAGCATTATATACTCCAACTTTTGCTGTTTGCATTCCTAGTTCTTTAAGCTTAGCATCTAATTTTCTATCAAATCTACTCACAAATATACTAATAACAGTACTAGGTAAAATAGAATCTGTACATTTTGCATTTCCTTTTTCAAAAGCATTTAAACACTTTTTGGCTTGCACAGGAGAGAAAATAAGAGTTGCATTTACATTTATCCCTTCACTTGTCAGTACTTCCATTGCTTTATATCCACTTTTTGTTGCTGGCACTTTAATCATCACATTTGGCATTTTGATTTTATCAAATAATCTTTTTCCTTCTTCTATAGTCGCTTCTGTATCATCACAAAAATAAGGATCAACTTCTATACTTATAAAACCATCATTTCCATTTTCGTACAAAGGCAATAACTTTTGGGCTGCTGTTTTTATATCTTTAATTGCTAGTGCTTCGTATATCTCTTTTGGGGATTTACCTTTTAATTTAGCTATATCTTCTTTATATGCTTTTGATGTTAGTATGGCTGATTTAAAAATTGCTGGATTACTTGTCGCTCCATTTATAGTACCTTCTCTTATCAAATCTACAAATTGGGCATCCAAAAAACTTCTCTCAACAAAATCACACCAAAGTGAAAATTTTAAATCCTCTACATACATCTATTATCCTTCAATATCTCAGTCAAATTCTTTTTATCTATCACCACGTTTGCTTCTTTTTTCAAAATATCTTTTGCACAAAATGCGACTCTAATATCAGCAAATTTAAACATCGATAAATCATTAGCTCCATCTCCGACAACCATCGTATCTGTTCTATCTATATTTAGTAATTTTTGTAATTTTTGAAGCATATCTCCTTTTGAAGATCCAAACATCATATCGCCCCCAATATTACCACTTAGATACCCATGTGAAGTGTGTAAAATATTTGAAAAATCAGCATCAAAATCTAAAATATCTTTTGCCCAAGCCGTTGCATTTCTAAAACCACCACTAAAAATGACAACTTTATGTCCTCTTTTTTTTAATTCACTTATAGTTTCTTTGGCTCCAGGCATAAGAGGAAGATTGTGACAAATCTCATCAACTTGTTTTTCTTTTAAACCTTTTAAGTATCTTACTCTTTTTGTGAGGCTTTCATAAAAATCTATATTTCCTTGCATAGTTTCTTTTGTAATTTTTGAAATTTTATCTTCTATCCCTAGTTCTTTTGCTAAAATATCAATAGTTTCACCATCCATCAGAGTAGAATCAAAATCAAAAACACATAATTTCATTTTATTTATCCTTCGTTAGCCTAAATAACTAAACTTTGTATTACATAATACTAAAAATCATTTTACATTTTCATAAAAGAAGAGAATATAAAAGTTTTATTTCTATATTTCAAATTATTATAGTATAATATCTGCCTTAGTATATTTTTTAATAAAACTAATATGTGATACGATTATTTTTAAAATTTAAGTATCTTACATATGTTTATTAACTAATATAAAATTATCTAAAGGACAAGACAAGATGCAAATTTATGTTGGAAATATTTCCTACACAACAACACCAGAGAGCCTAGAAACTCTATTTGGTACATATGGGGAAGTAGAATCTGTGAAGTTAATCACAGATAGAGAAACAGGTAGAGCTAAAGGTTTTGGGTTTGTTACTATGAACGATGACGGAGCAGCTCAAAATGCAATAGACGAATTAAACGAAAAAGAGTTTGACGGTAGAACTTTGAGAATTAATGAAGCTAGACCAAGAGAAGAAAGACCAAAGAGAGACTTTAATAGCAGATTTTAATAAATGATAGAAAAATGATAGAAAAAAAAGGGGCTTCTTAGAAGTCCCTTTTTAACAATACCTCAACTTTCAAAATCGTAAGCATACTATCATCTCTTTTACCAACACCATATATCATTCCTGTTTCACTATTTATAGTTTCAGGTGGCGGAGAAACTCTGTTTTTCTTTAAACGAATCGCTTCAGTGAGCCTATCTATAACAAATCCTGCTGTATTGTCTTCACCCTTCAATACGATATATCTTGTGTCTCCATTCTGCTTAATTGGATCAAGATTAAATTTTGTTCTTAAGTCAATCAAGGGTATCACATCTCCACGAAGGTTGAAAACACCCAAAATATAATCTGGCACCTGAGGAACTCTTGTATAATCAATTGGTTTAATTATCTCTTGAATATTTAAAATAGGTATCGCATATTCTTCATTTCCAATAATAAATCCAACTAACTGAATTACATCTTCTTCTTCAATTTCTGGTTCATCTATCTGTTGTTGTTGCTTTTTTAAGACTTGATTTAATTTATTATTCATTCTTTTACCCCACTAACAATTTTATATTTTTTCGCACTACACTTTCAAGATACTCAGGAGAATATGGCTTAGTTATATACTCTGTCATGCCGGACTCTACACCTCTTAGCCTGTCTGCTTTAGATGTTCTAGATGTTACAGCAATCAATGGAAGATTTTTATATTTTGAGTACTTCCTGATTTCACCAGCTAACGTATATCCATCCATTCTTGGCATCTCTATGTCTATAAGTATCGCATCAAAGCTATACTCACCTGATTTTACAATGTTGAGAGCTTCTTGTCCATTACTCGCTTCAACAACGCTAATGCCAATTGGATTCATAGCTTTTTTCATAATATTTCTATCCATCTTACTATCATCCACCACAAGCACAAAATAATCACTAGGTTTGTCTTTTGTTTTTGCTTCAGACTCGCCAGTAGCTCGTATGTCAACTTTTACATTTTTAGCTAGGTCCATAAGTGCGGCAACATCAACGATTAGAGTAACTCGACCATCGCCTCTTATAGTAGCTCCTGCAATTCCTTCTATGCCTTTTAAATAATCACCCATAGACTTTATAACTATCTCTTCTTGACCAACCAAATTATCTACTATAATTCCTAGTTTTGATTCTGCTAGACCAATTACAACAACATATGCGTGTTCGCTATTGTCAAGAACTCGCTCAACTCCAAATATATCAGACAATCGCACTAATGAAAGAACTTCTTCCCGAAGTCTAAGAACATTTTTGCCTTCTATTGTATAAATTTCTTCTAGTGGAATTCTCACAGTTTCCAAAACTGATGCTAATGGCACTGCGTAAAATTCTTCTTGAACTCCAACGAGCAATGCTTGTATAATAGCAAGTGTTAAAGGAATCTTTAATTTTATAATAGTTCCTCTATCTATCTCACTGTCAACATCTATGATACCATTTAGTTTTTCAATATTGGTTTTTACAACATCCATGCCAACGCCACGACCTGAAACACTAGTCACTAATTCAGCAGTTGAAAATCCAGGCTTAAAGATAAGATTAAATGCTTCTTTGTCGCTCATACTATCAGCTTCTCGTTCAGTAATTATTCCTTTTTCTAAAGATTTATTACGAAGCATATCTGGATCTAATCCTTTTCCGTCATCAACTATCTCTATGACTATATTGTTTCCCTCATGATAAGCTTTTAACTCTATCGTTCCGCCTTTGCTCTTACCCTTCATGAGCCTTGTATCACTATTTTCTATACCGTGATCACAAGAATTTCGTATAATATGCACTAATGGATCACCAATCTCTTCTACGATAGATTTATCGAGTTCTGTGTCTTCCCCTGTTATCTTCAACTCAATTGTTTTTCCAAGTTCGCGAGAAAGGTCTCTTATCATTCTTGGGAATTTATTAAAAACTTTTGCAACTGGTAGCATTCTCGTTTTCATAACTGCGATTTGAAGATCAGTAGTGACAAGCGAAACTGATGATACTACTTGGTTTAGCTCTTCTAAAAATTGCTCACCTTCATATCTCTCTTCAACATCATCATAAATTTTTAACAGTCTATTTTTACCAAGAACTAACTCACCAATTAAATTCATAAGATGGTCTAGTCTTTTCACTTCCACTCTAATTGTCTGCTCAATTGCACTCATAGCTTGTTTTTTAGCTGGGACATTTGCTTTGGGCTTTGCAGTAGTTGGTTTTGAAGAAGCATCGGGTACCGCAGGAGTTTTTTCTGTCTCTTGTGTTACTTTTTTCTTGTTTGCTTTTCTTTTTTTATCTTCTTCTTTTCTTTGTTTTAAAAGCCTTTCAATTTCAGCTTCTACTTCATCATCACTTAAATTATTATAATCAATTTCTTCTTCATCTTGTTTTTTTTCTTCAGAAGCAACAGCGACCTCCTCTTGTGATGATTGTTTTGCTTGTGTTGGTATATCATTTCCTTGTGAAATAGCATCAAGTGCGCTACAAATTCCTGATATATCCACATCCACATCAGTATCATTTCCATTATCTCTTATACCAACTAGTAACTCCTTCATCATGTCAATTGAGCGTAAAACAACATCCATAACTTCAGGAATTAGTTTTAATTCACCTTTTCTTGCTTTATTTAAAACATCTTCCATATGATGTGTTAGCTTTGTTAAAACATCAAAATTTAGAAAAGATGAAGAACCTTTTACTGTATGAGCCACTCTAAAGATACGATTTAGTAGTTCTAAATCTTCAGGGTTATTTTCGAGCTCAACCAAATCTTGATCAATTTGTTCGATTAATTCAAACGCTTCAATCAAAAAGTCTTCTAATATTTCTTGAATATCATCCATGGCAAGCCCCCTTACTCTTCATTCTTAATATGCGATCTAAGTACGGTTGAAATTTCTCTGTAAAAAACCGCTGCATCAAATTTTGTTAGATAGGCTTCGCCACCTGCCTCTCTTCCTTTTAATTCACTAAAATGGTCACTTATGGAAGAGTTAAAAACAATTGGTATGTTGCTAAATCTGCTATCATCTTTTGCATTGGATGCAAAATGGAAACCATCCATTTGAGGCATTTCAACATCACTAATTATGATTTTTAATTCCTGCTCAAGCCTATCGCCATAAATATTATATAATTCATCTAGCTTTTTTAAGCCTTCAATTCCATCTTTGGCTTCTACTACTTTTAATCCCATTTTTCTAAGTGCATCACTTACTAACTTTCTAGCAATCATACTGTCATCAAGAACAAGTGCCGTTCCTTTTAATTGCATGATTTCGCTAGATGTCATGTCTGTTCTTGGTTTGTAAAGTCCTAGTTCTTCAACAACACTTTCAAGGTCCAAGATAAGTAAAACTTCATCATTTTCAATTCTAGTGACACCTGTAATCTGACTCTTGTCAAGTGTACCCATACCAGAAACAAATGATGCTGGCTCTATATCTTTCCAGCTTATTCTTCTTATTCTTTTTGCTTCATGAACTATAAAACCTATCAAAATATCACTAAATTCTGTGATAATAATTCTTGGTTTTAGTTTTTTCTTTTCTGGCACTTTTATCTTCATCCATTTGGCAAGATTTACCACAGGAATCACAACTCCACGAAGGTCAAAAATACCCTCAATATAATCTGGAACACCGGGGATTTCAGTAAGATTTGGGATTTTTATAATTTCGCGAACTTTAGAAACATTCACTCCGTAAATACCCTCGTATACTTTATCTCCATCTTGTTTCAAAATACGAAAATCAACTAGCTCCATTTCATTAGAGCCAACTTTTAGCACGTTGTCATCAAACATCGTAGCCCCTCATAATTTTTTAGACTTTTACGATAAGTGTATCGGTAGAAATTTTATATCTGGGGATAATTGTACAATAATATAACTTTGATTGCACGCAAAAGATGGAAAATTTATATATTTTGTACCTTTTATGCTAAATACTTCATCTTGATGATAATGTCCTTCGCCTATAAATTCAGTATCTTGCTTATAGTACTGTGATATTTTTTCGCTTATCATAACTTGAAAATTATCAATTTTGGTGCATATGTTTTTTCTCTCTAAGACCGTAGAAATCTTTTTCGATATACAAGATGTGCAAATTTTATCGAAAAAATTCAAAAACATAAGCAAAAATTTACTTCTTATAGCAGAAGTAAAAATGTTGTGTTTCAAATCTCCATATTTATCACCATGTAATAGTAAAATTTTCTTATCACCAATCTTAAATATGCTAGGTTGTGAATTTATATCTATAATTTTTACATTTTTAAATATGCTTTTTAGTGAAAAATCGTGATTACCCTCAAAATAAAAAATTTCTACATCTTGAGCAATTTTTTCTATCAAATCTATCTCTTTTTTATATCTGTTTCTTAAGTATGATATTTCACCAATAAGTAAATCAAATATATCACCCATCAAAAAGAGTTGGCTTGTTTGTATTTTTTTAGATTCTAATTGAAGCAAAAAATGATAAAAATCATCTCTTTTACTATTTTCATGAGCATCGCTTATAAAGATAGCTCCGTCTTTTATCTTATGGGACATAAGCAATAATTGGGATACCAAGGTTTTCTTCAAAACCGCACATAATATTTGCATTTGCCACGGCTTGTGAAGATGAACCTCTTAGGATATTGTCTATGGTAGAATTTATATATAATTTTTTGCCAACAACTTTAGCAAAAATATCACAAAAATTTGTACCACTAGGAGATTTCATATCTACGGGATGATCATAAATCCTGATATTTGGCTCATTTTTATAGAATTCTCTCAAAATTTTCAAAGGCTTCAATCCATCTTCTTTTAAAAGCATATAGCTATCTATCATCTCGCCTCTTATAATAGGAAGTAAATGTGGCACAAAATTGATATCAAAATTTTTACCACTATAAATTTTCATTTTCTCTTTTATCTCTGGTTCGTGTCTGTGCATCAAAGGGTTGTAGGCAAAAATATTTTCATCAATAGAGACAAAGTGTGTCTTGCTACTGCATTTTTTTCCTGCTCCACTTACTCCGCTTTTTGCATCTATGAATATAGGATACTTTTCATCTATAAATTCACAAAAAGGCAAAATTCCCAATAGTGTAGCTGTTGGATAACATCCAGGATTTGCTACTAAAGATGTATCTTTAATTTGTTCTCTGTAAAATTCTGGCAATCCATACACTGAGTTTGGAATATTTTTTTTATCCTCATGAGGACAATAGTATTTTTCATAAGTGTCAAGCTTGAGTCTATAATCAGCTGATAAATCAACGACCTTTACACCAAGTTTCAGCAACTCTTTAGCAAAACTCATAGATGTTTTATGAGGAAGTGCCAAGAAAGCTAATTGTGCAACTTTGGCTATCTCTTTTGCATCACTTTTTAACACATCACAAGAGAACACAGACTTTAAACTAGGATGAAGTTCTTCAACTTTTATACCACCTTCGCTATTTCCTACATATGTAATTTCAAATTTAGGATGAACAATCAAAAGCTTTAGCAATTCAAGCCCAGTATAACCGCTAGCTCCGATAAGAGCTACTGTAATTTTTAGCTTATCGCTTTTCAAATTTGATTTCCTTATAACATACATCTAAAATCTCATACTCTTTCTCTCCAACTGGCAATTTCACGATCACTTCATCATCCACTTTTTTCCCTAAAAGATGTCGTGCCAAGGGAGAATGATAAGATATAAGCCCCAAATCTGGGTTGCTTTCTGTGCTTCCGACTATAGCGTATGTAAACTTTTCTTCGCTATCCATATCTTCTAGCGTAACGGTTGAGCCAAATCTTACTTTATCATGAGGAAATTTACCTGGATCTACCACCTGAGCTCTTGTCATCAAATCACTCAATTCTGCTATTCTACTTTCTATAAAAGCTTGTTTTTCTTTTGCCGCATGATACTCAGAATTCTCTTTCAAATCTCCGTGACTTCTTGCAACATCTATCTCTATTACGATTTCTGGTCTTTGTACTTTTTTTAAATCATTTAACTCATCACACAATTTTTGAAAACCAAAATCAGTCATTGGCTCTTTTGTCATTTTATCTCCTGCATAATTATCTAGTTTTTTGTTATTATATCTAACATATTATTTAATGTTCCATTTTTCAAAATTTTTCTTAGTTTTAACGAATCTTCAAAAAACATTTTTTTATCCATTTTTATATACTCATTATATAAATTTTCACTCGTAACTTCATCTTGTATGAATTCTGGATGAAGGGGCTTAAAACCGCTAAAATCAAACAATATATTTGCCAAACCCGCATGTTTTAACTTCACAAATCTTTTGGCAATCATATAATCTAATGTTTTAGCAATATATGCTAAAACAAGTGGAGTTCCTATAAGTGATGCTTCTAGCGTAGCAGTTCCTGAACATACAAAAGCAAAATTACTTTGCAAAAAAGCAACTCTTGCATCTCTTAAAATTTCAAACTCATCTGTATTTCCATAGATATCTTTTATCTGCATGTCATTGAAAAACGGAGGCACAACTAAAAGTGCTTTTTTATCTATCTTTTTGGCTACTTCTTTGAAAATCGGCATCAATTTTCTTATTTCACTTTTTCTACTACCAGGTAAATAGGCGATTTTATTTGTATTTTTATACTCGCTTTTAAACTCTTTGATTTCATCTAGAAGTGGATGTCCAACATAAGTTGAATGATTGTAAAACTGATTTTCAAAAGGTAAAATAGAAGCTAAAACATCACAATATTTTTCTACCTTTTTAACTCTTTTTGCTTTCCAAGCCCACACTTGTGGAAGTATATAATACACAATTTTTACATTTGGATTTTTCTCTTTTATCGCTTTTGCCAAAGGAAGATTAAAAGCTGGAGAATCTATCAGTAAAACAACATCAGTCTTAAAACTTAGTTGTACAAGTTTTTTTATAGCTTTTTTTGCCTTCCTGATTTTGGGTATAACATCTAAAAACCCCATGATAGAAAAAGCGGACGAAGGCAAATATGGCTTGCCAAACTTTTCATCAAATATACCAAAAAGTTCATACTTTTCTAGTTTTTTTAAAATTG
>JAADIZ010000174.1 GCA_013151055.1 Campylobacterota bacterium | reverse complement strand
ATTTTTTAGGAATTTACTTCCTAGAAAAGGAGAAATTAAATAAAACTCTTGCCAAAGGCAAAGCTTCAGTGAGAGGAATTTTTTAGGAATTTACTTCCTAGAAAAGGAGAAATTAAATGATAAAAAAATTTGTAAAACAAGCATTACAAGAAGATATTGGCAGAGGTGATCTGTTTTATTTAGTCGGTAACAATGAAAAGGCTATCGCTAAGATTGTTTCAAAGGACAGCGGTATTTTAGCTGGTAAAGTTTATGCAAAAGCACTTTGTAGGATTGAAAATATAGATATAAAGTTTCACATCAAAGATGGCACGAGCATAAAAAATGGAGATATTATCGCGACTCTAAAAGGAAAGTCTAAAAAACTTTTGATGTGTGAGCGAACTATACTAAATTTACTCCAACATGCAAGTGGAATTGCTACAAATACAAACTCTTATGTAAGTATCATAGAAAATTCAAGTGTCAAACTTCTTGATACTAGAAAAACGAGACCACATCTTAGAATTTTTGAAAAATATGCTGTTAGATGTGGTGGTGGAAATAACCATAGAATGGGCTTAGATGATTGTTTGATGCTTAAAGATACTCATATAAAAACTATAGATAATTTAGAAAAATTTTTACAAAATGCTAGAGATAAATTACCATATACTACAAAAATTGAAATAGAGTGTGAAGATATAGAATTTGCAAAGTATGTCATGCGGTGTGGAGTTGACATGATTATGTGTGATAATATGGAAATTGATGATATCGCGAAAGTTGTAGAGTTTAAAAATGAGAATTTTTCGCATATCTTGGTTGAAGCTAGTGGAAATATCACAAAAGAAAATATAAAAAATTATGTCGCTACAAAAGTTGATGCGATTAGTAGTGGGAGTTTAATTCATCATGCAACTTGGCTAGATTTATCAATGAAGATACAGTAGGAATAAAAAAACCACATGCCTGATGATCAAGAAAAAACGGAAGAACCTACCTCTAAGAAAATAGAAGATGCCAGAAAAGATGGCAATGTCCCAAAGAGTCAAGATGTCAGTAGTTTTTTAACTCTTCTCGTAGGTGTATTTACTTTGATAGCACTTTTTAACTTTATGCAAGAACATTTAGTTAAGTTATATATTTACTATCAATCATTCATAGGTGTTGAACTAACCAAAAATATAATTTTGCAAATCTCTATAACTACACTTGTAGAGATAATTTTTGTAGTGATTCCATTGGCACTTTTTATTGCAATTACGGGTGTGATTGCTGGATTACTACAATTTGGATTTGTTTTAAGCACTAAGCCACTCATACCAGATCTTAGCAAAATGGATCCGATAAAAGGACTTAAAAACTTACTATCAATTAAAAAATTAGTTGAAACTCTTAAAACAATCCTAAAAGTCGCTCTTGTTTTTTTATTGGCATATCATTATCTTTTTGATTTTACTAAAGAGTTACCAAGTGTTGTATATCTTTCTATTTTTCAGCAATTATCTTGGCTAAGGGAAAAAGCATTGATTTTAGGAGCTGCTATGCTCGCATTGTTTTTGGTGCTAGCTCTATTTGATCTCTTTTTTGTGCGATATAATTATTTTAAAGATTTAAAAATGAGCAAACAAGAGATAAAAGATGAGTATAAACAAATGGAAGGAGACCCTCAAACAAAAGCAAGAATAAAAAGAATTCAAATGGAGATGAGTAAAAAAAGAATGATGCAAGAGATACCTCAAGCCGATGTAATTATCACAAACCCAACACATTTTGCAGTTGCATTGAGATATGATAAAGAAAAAGAAGATGCACCAAAAATTTTAGCAAAGGGAATGAATTACTTAGCATTAAAAATAAAAGAAATAGCTAGAAAAAATGATATACAGATAGTGGAAAATCCCCCACTAGCTAGAGAATTATATAAAAAATGTGAGTTAAATGAGACTATACCGCAAAATCTATATAAGGCAGTTGCTGAAGTGTTAGCTTTTGTTTATAAAGCAGGAAAAAGATAGATAACCTTGTGGCACTTAGAGTTTAGCAGCTCTTTTTAATTTTATTATTAACTCTTTTTGCCTGTCGTACATGTAAGAGAGCAAATATGAATCATATGGCTTTTCGAGATTAAGCATTGCTACTAATTTTGATTTTGTCTCTTCTATTTCGCAAAGATTAACAATTTTCGCTTCGATTTCCATAGAGTCATATCCTATTTCGCTTGAACTATTTGGCAACATGAAAGATAACATTATATCTTTATACAAATACTCATCTTTTATGTGATGATTTAGAATGATGGCTATTGCTTTTGTGGAGATATCAAGTACTTGACCTTGAAACATTAGTTTTTCATATTTTATAGATATTGGCATTCTTATTCTTGGTTGAACTCTTGTGTGCTGTCGATTATTTGCACTAAAGTTCATGAAGGATAGATTATTTAGTATAACATATGATTTATCCATGTTGATGTAAGATATGTTTGCTTGTATATCTTTTGGAAGACCAGGTGCTTGTATGACAGTTTTATTTTCAAATTTCATAGAGTATATTTGCAGATTTTCGCAAGAAACAAAATAACTATCATCTTGAATTTTAAGTATATTTGATTGAGTATTTATGCAAAGACCTTTGTATATATTTAAAAGTTTTATAGGAGTTTTGTGATTTAAATAGTTATTTAGTAAATATTTTATTTGATCACTTTCATTAAGATACGCATTTAAATTATTTAATTCATAAAAATTATCAGTTTTGAAGTTATCTTTGTTATAAGAGTTATTATTGATATCCTCTATGCAAGATATAGCTTCATTTAAATCTAGTGCACTTATATCAAGTGCTGATGAAGTGATATTTGGTAAAAAATCTTTCTTGTAATCAAGATATATGAGCTTTTCATGGATATCTTCTAGTTTATTTTTAGTAATTTCAAAATTTTCTTCCTTTGTAAAAATGATAAAAAAATGTTGATCCCAATATACAAGTTTTTCGTCAGGCTCTTTTTTACTAGAAAGTATTTCTAGTATTTGTGTGGTTAAATTATGCATAGTAAGATTTGTATCGGCATTTTTTAATTTTTCATAATTTTCAATGTTAATAAAAATCAGCATAATAGGAGAAGATGAGATGCTGTTTTGTGCCATCTTATCTTTTAAAATTTCGGTAAACTGAAATCTATCA
>JAADIZ010000065.1 GCA_013151055.1 Campylobacterota bacterium | reverse complement strand
ACAAGTAATAAAAGAAGTAGTGGCATTAAAATCGACATAGTAGATATTATATTCTCAAGTCTATTGTCAATCTCTTTTTTTAAAACTAATATTGCACCATAAAATGGTTTTTTAACTTTTTGGATATATATGGCATTTTGATATTCACCATCATCAATAATCTTAAAAATCTTTTGTGAATTTAAAATAACTCCTAGATTCTTAAGTTCAAAATTTTTACTGCCATACACAATTTTATTACCCTCTAAAATAGCAAATGGGAACTTGTGCTTAATTTTACCCCAAGCTCTGTTATCAATATGCTCTTTTATATTAACAGCCTCTACATATAATTCATTTTGTATTGTCAAAAATAGACTTTTTTCAAAAAAATAGTAAAATGAGAAACTAAAAATAACCAATACTATAAAAGAGAGTAAACTAAACCAAAAAAGCACTTTTATTTTTAGACTTTTAAATCTCAATTTTATATCCTAAACCTTTAAAACTCTTAATAAAATCTCTACCAAGCTTTTGTCTTAAATGATATATGATAACTTGTATAACATTACTTTGTTTAAATTCTTCATTTGTCCAAAGCTGTTCATCAATCATAAATTTGGAAACATAGGAATTTTTTCTTTTTACTAAAAACATTAGTAATTCATACTCTTTAGCGGTTAGTTTTAGAATTTTAGAATTTTTCATAACTACTTTTAGTTCAGTATCTATCTTTATATCTTTAATAATAATTTCATTTCGTCCATCAGAAATCACTCTTCTATAAAGTGCTTCTACTCTAGCTTGAAGCTCAACAAAACTAAAGGGTTTAACAACATAATCATCTGCACCCTTTTTTAGTCCCAACACTCTATCATTAACCTCGCTTTTGGCTGTAAGCATGATAATGGGTGTTATTATATATTTTTTTCTCAATGAATACAGAACCTGTATGCCACTTTTTTTTGGCAACATCCAATCTAATATAATCATATCATAGCTATTTGTAGCAGCTAAATACTCTCCATCTTCACCATCTTGAGCAGTATCTACTATAAAATTCTCTTCTAAAAAATTCTCTTTTAAGAGAGAAAGAATACCCAAATCATCTTCTATGATTAAAATTTTCATAATCTAACTCCAAAATTTATACCATTGTCCATCGTTAGATTTTTTACTAGTATCAGCCATAGCTATAGTTCCAATTAAACTTAGAACAACTAAACCTCTTGCAAAATACGAACTTTTGTTCATAATATAAATCCTTGTATTAAATTTCAATCATATATTTGATTGATAGTGACATTATAAAGACTACAGATGAAACAAAAATGAAAAAGATGTTATCTGAAATATTTTATTCTTTTAATGTTTTCTTTTGTCGAAAGTTTTGAATCAACAATAATTATGTATCTTCCATTGATGTTGTCAATAATGCCACTCTTGTTTAAAATAGTGTTTAATTGTGGGGTTATCCTTATACATCCTTTTGAAGCTTTATGTCCAAGCATCATTATATCAATCGGATTTGTTGTATGTATTGCTAAATGTACCTCTCTTTTATAATCGGTTTTGTATTTTAATGGTATCAGATGTTTTCCGAGATAGTATATCCTATTGCCCTTATACCCATACTCGGCAAAGTTTTTTTTATTAGTATGCCAGTCTCCTCTTTTGTACTTTGCCCTATCAAATACCGCCAAGGGTGTTTGAAAAAACCTATCATTTCTGCTGTTTAACATAGGATTTCCAGTAGAAATTTTATCAGAGCCTATATAGCGTATTTTTTTGTGATAAGTAAATATATAAAGTTTTTGAGTGCCCCTGTCAACCAATATGAAAAATTTTTTATTTTTTATTTTAATAATTTTCTTTGTTGTCAAATTTAAAACTATCTTTTCATAAAAGGCAAATTTGTTAAAATCTGGTTTTACAGAATCATAGGATTTAAATATTCTTTTTAAGAAATCTTTAGATAGATGGTTTTTATCTATCTTCTTTATGTATTTTTCAAATTTATTGTTATTTCTATATTTTTTTAATGGTGTTATTATATAGATTGTTTTTTTCAATACGAGAGCGGTAAGATTATTTGTATTTTTGTATGTATGCTTTACATTGTCCCATTTGTAAGTTCCCAAGGGATCAACTTCTTCTTTTGCAAAAATTAGTTTTGAACCAAAATAAGGAGCCTTATGTTTATAGTGTGAATTGATTATCAATACATTTTTTCTGTTTTTCAATGGTGTATAAAATTTTTGTATAAGACTCAACTGTACTCTATAGTGCTTATTCATCGTTTTATCAATTTGACTTGCAAAACTATTTTGTAAAAATGTCAATAAAAAGCAAAAAAGAATTTTAATCATTGTCTTCCTTTGTTTGTGAATTGTATCATCAGTTATTTTTTTATAAAAAACATATAAGAACAAGGTATCACAACAAGTGATATCATCATGGAGCCAATAAGACCAAAAATAATTGCTATTGATAGAGGCTGTAGCATCTCTCCTCCATATCCAAGCTTCATAGCCATCGGCAAAAATCCTCCTATGGTTGTGATAGAAGTTATCATTATAGCTCTTACTCTTAGGGTTGAAGCTTCTATAATCGCATTTTTTATGCTTGATGACTTCTTTTTGATATCTTCAATGAAGCTAACCACCAGTATGCCATTATTGACCACAATTCCCAAGGAGATGATAAGTCCTATAAAGGCCGATACATTAAAAGATGTTTTTGTAATAAAAAGTCCATATACCACAAACGACAAAGAGAGAATAGCCCCTGAAAATACTATGAAAGCTACTGTATATTTTTTAAATTGCCACAATAGTAAAATAAAAATTAAAAATACTGCAAAAGTAACGATATAAAGAAGTTGCTTGAAAGAATTTTGTTGATTTTTCCAATCTCCTGCTAACTCTACATTTACATCTTGAGGCAATTTGAGTTTATTTAGTTTTGACTCTATCATTTTTACATTTTTTTGTAAATTTTTAGAGTCTGTTTTTATTTCCATATTGATAACTTGCATCCCATTTTGACTATAGGCAATTCTAGGTTTCATTTTGATTTTTATATCAGCAAGATTTCCAAGAAGTATGTATTTACCGTTTTGTGTAAAAATTGGTAAATTTTTCAAATTTTCTATAAATTTTTTATACTCCAATGGAAAAATAACTCTCAATCCTATAGTTTTTACACCTTGATATATGTGTGTGGAAATTTTGCCCTGAAGGGCT
>JAADIZ010000166.1 GCA_013151055.1 Campylobacterota bacterium | reverse complement strand
CATCTGCAAATGTAGCATCAACTTTTTCTTTATCTATCTCTTCAGGCAGTGCAAAAACTCTTGAAATTTCACCAAAATAGCTTCCTATCATGTAGTAATTTTTCTCTTTCACCTCTTTTTTCATTTTTCTTATACCACTTACCCTTAAGAGATTGTTTTCTAGTTTTATCTCTATGTCTTTTTTTTCAACTCCAGGTAAATCAATTTCTATAGAAAAAGTATCACTATCTTTTTTGGCAAGATTTGCAAATGGCAAGTGGCTAGCAACATTTGTAAATATTTCTTTAGTTTTTTCAAGCCCATTTTCTAAGCTTTTTTCTATATTGGTGCCAATTTTTTTGGTGTTTTCTACTAAACTCATAATATCCTCCTTATTTGATTTCTATTTTTTTAGGATTGCTTTTTATGGTTTTTTGTTTTAAAATTTTTACTTCAAGTACTCCATTTTTAAAATTCGCATCAATTTTGTTTGCATTGATATCTTTTGGCAGAGTAAAATTTCTGACAAATTTCCCATATTTACTCTCTATTTTATAGTATTCATTATCTTTTGTTCTATTTTGAACCTTTCTCTCTCCTGAAATTCTCAAAATATTGTCTTCTAGATTGATTTCTATATCCTCTTTTTTTACGCCAGGTAAATCAATTTCTACAAAATATGCATCATCTGCTTCTCTACTGTTTACAGTGGGAGTAAAAGATGAAATTCCAGATTCGTATCCTTGCTCTTCAAGTTCTTCCATGACATTGCTTAGATAATCAAATCCTCGCCTTAGCTCTCTTAACTCTTTAAACGGTTCAAATCTTGTTAGTAACATTGTTAACTCCTTATATAAAATTCTTTAGTCCTATAGACTAAACTTTAATGAAATTTTATCAATTTAGGAGAGATTTTTTTTGCTACTTTAGTAGCATTTATTAGGAAATTTTTAGTTTTTTGAGTAGTTTTTGTATATCTTTTACTATTATGTTTTTTCTTTTAACTTCTATAGCACCACTGTTTTTTAACTCTTTTATGTGCCTATCAACTACATGTCTGACTGTTCCGATAAGGTTTGCTATTTCGCTTCTTGAGAGATTTTGTAGTAAAGTTTTTGCTTCACTCCTTTTTGGGGTTAAATTTTTAAGTATGAGATGAATCAATCTTTCTGATGTATCATAAAGTGAAAGTTCACAACTCAAATCTTCTATTTTTCTCATTTGAGATGCTAGATAGGGAAAAAATATACGATTAAAAGCACGATTTGTGTCCATCCATTCCCTGACTCTGTTTATAGGTAACTTTAGGGCTTCTCCATCTTCTAATATTTCAACAGCAATTTCATGAATTTTTCCATCTAGAAGTGTGATAGTATCGAACATATCACCTAAACCCAATATAAAGATGGTTTGTTCTTTCGAATTTTCTAGATTCATTTGATAAATTTTTACTCGTCCACTAAGAAAAATATAAAAATTTTTCTTAGTGTCATAGCTATCAAAAATATGCCCATTTTTTTTAAATGAGATAAGCTTTGCGTGTTTGTTTATCTCGTCTTTAAGCGCATCATCTAAATTTCTAAATAATCCTATTTCATAATTTTTCATATGAAATTATATCAAATTATCTCCTGCTTAAGAATAGTCCTACTGCTTGAAATTTTTTCCCTTTTATATTTCCACATAATTTTTTTTCTTTTATATATGTTTTCGCTAAAGCTGGAGAGGAGAATCTTTGTTTTGTTTGTTTGCACATTTTATTGTATATTTTCATTCCCATTTTTGCCATTTTTGCCTGTTTTTTTCTTATGCCCATTGTTTCTTTATCTAGATTTTGTTTTGCGATTTTTTCTAGCTTTGCGTATTTCATAATCTTTCCACCAAATTTTTTGGCGAAAGCAGTAGCTGCACTTTTTGTTCCAAATGCGTATTTGCTGACCATGGACATAGTTGCTGGTTTGCTTGAACCTACTACATAAAAAGCTTTGGTAGCATCTATGAATTTTAAAGTAGTAATGTTAACAACTTGTGGTGATACTGGGCCCATTCCATTTTTCATAGCTTCTTCAACCATACAATGCATAGAACAGTATTGGTGGATTTTACCATTCACTTTTGCAGCATAGTTTGTTTTGTAAAACATTGGAAGTGTCATACCACAAACCGTACAGAATTTTTTTGCCTTTCCACTTTGTAAAATTACAGCTTTTTTTGCATTAACGGCTCTAAAGTCTTTCATTTTCATATCGCCCGCAACCAATACAAACGAGAATGCAACTAAAATCAATAAGATTTTTTTCATTTTATCTCTCCTTAAATTTTTGTAATTGTAGTAAATGTTTGTTAAATTTGTATTAATTAGTGTAAATTTAACAAACATTTGATAACATCTAGGAATGAAAAAAATAATTTTAATTTTATCGATTTTATACTCATCTCATCTGTTTGCCGATTTTTCTAAAAAAGCAACTGTTGCACCAAGGCTTGTCCAAAGTGGAAGTGAAAAAAAGTGGTGTCCAATCACAGGTTTTAAGATATCTGATTTTTATAAAACTTCATATATAGCACAGTTAAAATCAAATGGAAGATATAGACAATATAGCTGTATATACGCCTTGTTGAGCGATGAAAAACAAAATGGAATTGATATGAACTCTATTAAGGTTTTGGATATAAAAAAACAAAACTATATAGATGCTAAGAAAGCATATTTTTTAGTAAATTCTAGTATAGAGGCTACTTTTGGAAGAGTAAGTACGCTCGCATTTGCAGATAAAAATATAGCTATAAAATTTTCAAACAAATATGGTGGAAGAGTTGTTGATTTTAAAAATATCATAGCGTTTACACAAAAAAATCTCAAAGAAAATCTATCCTATATGCAAAATATTTATAGAAAAAAATATTATCTTATGGGCAAAAGAATTTATGATAAAAATTGTAAAAAGATTGATTTAGATAATTTTTTAGAGATAAATGAACTTGAGGGAGAGTTAAGTAAAACAAAAATATGTGCAAAACTAAATCAAATACATATGCAAGCTCTTGCTCTTTACTTGTGGGATGTAAAAAGAGAAGGTGGAATTAGCCATGAGAGTCATAAAATTATAGTAAAAAAAGATGAAAAATGTCCAATTTGCGGTATGTTTATCTATAAATATCCAAGATGGGCAACTCAAATTTTTTATAAATACGGTGGCTATCAATATCATCTATCTTTTGATGGTGTAAAAGATATGATGAAATTTTATTTTAAC
>JAADIZ010000180.1 GCA_013151055.1 Campylobacterota bacterium | reverse complement strand
TCAACCTCATCATTTTTTCCACTACTAGAGATAAGATTCCTATCTCCTTTTGATATTTTTGCACTTGCCTTTACCAGTGAATTAAGCGGTTTTGTAATTTGTAATGCAATATAATTTGCAATAATTAAAACAATAATAGCTATAAAAAATAGATACATAAAGAGTGAGACTGCATACCCTTTTTTATCTTTTTCGATTACACTTTGCTTGACTTCATCAACAAGTATCCAGTTTATATCACCAAGAGTGATTGTTTTATGCATTCCTATAACTTGTTCTCCAAAACTATTTTTATAACTTGGTATATGATTTTTTTGTGTGTGTGCAAACGGTTTCAAATCTATTTTATATTTCAATGCTTTTTTATTCTCAGATATATCTACTCTTAAGAAACCGTCAAGTCCAACGAGATAACATCTATAGCCATCTTTTGATGCAAACATCGAAAAAATATTATCTAAATTAATCTGTAACGCAATTACGCCTATAAATTTTCCATTCTCATCATTTAATGGTGCTGTCAAATATCCTACTATTGTATTTTTAGATATTTTTGAGGTTTCTACATCTGAAAAATGAACTTGTCTATCACTTACTGTTTTTTTATATGCAATAGAAAACTGTGTCATATTATAAGGAGGTTTTAATATATTTGCTCCTAACTCTTTATCTCCCGCCACAGTATAGAGAATATCCCCTTTTTTATCTATTAAAAATATATCTAGTACATAATTATAATTTTTTAGTAGCGCAAGAAGATTGCTCTCATATTTCTTAACTATTTTATCATAATATTTAGACTTTATAAAATCTTTTGTATCTTTGCGACTTAAGCTTAAGCCTCTGCTTAAATTTGAAAGAAAACCAACAGTATAAATTGATTGCGACCAACTAGTTATATCTGCAAACCTAAAATTAAACCAATTTTGGATATATTTTTGTTTCAAAAGTGAATATTTTGTAAGTTGGCTAACAATATTTCTTTTTATATTGATACTATTTTCTTTATAGGTATGTAGAGCAAAAATAGTAAGTGGCACTAATGATAAAAACAGAAACCAAATCACAATTTTAAATGATAGTGAGTTCACATGTAATTTTTTTACTATTTTTTGAAAAATTGTCTGCATAATCACTCCTATATTTTTTGCAAAGGCTCATAAAAATAGTAGCCTTGATACTCATCTACACCTAACTCTTTTAACATATCAAATATTTTTTTTGAGTGAACAAATTCTGCTATAACTTTAATACCCAACTTATGAGAAAACTGCACAATTGCTTCAACTAAAATACAAGAACTTTCATTTGTATCTATATCTTTTATTAACGATCCATCTATTTTCAAATAGTCTGGCTCCACCTCCAATATATAGTTAAAATTAGAAAACCCGCTCCCAAAATCATCTATTGCTATCTTTACACCATATTTTCTAAAACGCTTTATAAAACTTTTTACATCATCATAATTTTCAATACTTTCACTCTCGGTAATTTCAAAAACTGTTCTTTGCCCAACTCTATCGTTTTGGGATAAAAAATTTTCAATTTTTTGAATAAATAGACCATTTTTTATATCACTATATGTAAAATTTATACTCAATATTTTATCTGTTAAATACAATAACTGCAATGCTTTAAATACAATTATAGAAGAGAGTTGCTCATAAAGTCTAGTTTTTATCGCTACTTCCAAAAAATGAAAGGGAGAGATTAGCTTATTTGAACCTCTATCTTTAAGCCTCATTAATGTTTCATATTTCACAATTTGAGCTTTTTCATCAACTATTGGCTGATAAACCGCTGTAACTCTATCTTCATCTATAGCTAGAGAAATTTCATCCCTATATCTAAGAGCTAAACTATTCTCTTTTCGATAATCAATTGCACTAGAGTACATCATAAAAGGTTTTTTATGCTTTTTAGCATAATCCAATGCTATTTTTGCACTCTCATAGCTATTTGTCTCAACTGTTGAGAGACCAATCGTTATATCTATAGATATTATATTTTTATCAATTGTTATTTTAAAATGGTGTAGTTTTTTAAAGATATTTTTGATTAACTCTTCATATTTCTCTGTATCAATATGCTTTGATGAATCCACTATGGCAAACTCATCTGCCGATAAGCGGTAAAGTTTACAAAAATCATTTTTTGTCATCAGTTGTAAAAAATATGCAAACTTTTGCAAAACTATTGAACCTATATCTATGCCATAAACCTCATTTATGACTTTAAATTTATCTATATCAAGCAGAAGAATTATAGGTGAATATAATTTTTTAATATCCAAAAAAAATGAGTAGCGACTCAAAAGATTTGTAAGAGAATCAAAGTAAAGTTTATGTTCTAGTTCAGCGTTTCTTTTTTTAACTTCATTTTCTAAATTTTTTTGATAGTTATCTTTTAAAATCAAGAGATTTAGTTTTTGAACTATTTTAAATAATGTCTTTGCAAACTGTTCAAAAACTAAAGGCTTCAAGATATATCCATCTATATCCAACTCTATAGCTTCCATAAAATAATCGCTATCGTTATGAGCAGATAGTAACAAAGCAGGTATATCTGAATTTAACTCTCTAATTATCTTTAACATCTCTAAACCATTAAGGTTTGGCATATTTATATCACTTAAGATTAAATCAATTTTTTTACTTTTAAATTTTTCGATACCATCCTTGCCATCAACTGCTATTGTTATATCTTGAAAAAAATTACTAAGCATTTTTAGTGTAGTTTGCCTAGCATTTTTATCATCTTCTACATAAAGAAGTTTTAATCCTCGACTCATTCTTACAAGCTCTTTTATATCTATTGACATCTAAAATCCTTTTGCATATAGACACTATACCTATAAATCGTGTCGCAAAAGTGTCAATAAATTCTAAAGACTCTTTTTATATCTTACTAAACATCTCTTTTGTAACCATATTAAGCTCTTGCGAACCATCAATTTTTGCGAACCATCAATTTGAGTAAACACACCCATTTTTTTATAAAAATCTATAAGAGGTGCTGTTTGGTTGTGATAATTTTCTAGTCTATTTTTAACAGTATCTGCATTGTCATCTTTGCGAATTATAAGTGCATCATTACAACAATCACATATATTTTCCACTTGCGAACAATTAAACTCTGTATGATAAGATGCTCCACATTTAGGGCAAACTCTTCTTCCTGCAATTCTTTGGATTATTAGCTCATCAGGAACATCAAAAGATAAAACTTTATCTAATTTTTTACCGCTTTGATTCATCAGCTCTTCTAAAGCTTCAGCTTGCTTGAGCGTTCTTGGAAATCCATCAAGTATAAAACCTTTTTCGCAATCCTCTTTTTTTAATCTATCTTTTATAATTCCTATAATCGTAGAATCAGGAACTAATCCGCCCTTATCCATGTATTGTTTTGCTTCCATACCCATATCAGTCTTCTCCGCTATAGCAGCTCTTAACATATCTCCTGTTGAAATTTGTGGGATACCATACTTTTCTACTAAAAATTTTGCTTGAGTACCTTTTCCAGCTCCTGGTGCTCCAAATACCATCAAATTCATGTTGAAATCCTTGTATAAAAATTTCAATATAGTATAATATTTTATGTTAATTACAGCTTTTCTAAACTTCGTTATGGTATAATCTTATAGTTATAACTTTAACAATTGGAGAAAATAATTGAAATTTTTTATTGCAACTGATCATGCTGGTATAGCCATAAAGCCTAATGTTATAAAAATACTTGAAGATATGGGGCATGAAGTGGTAGATTTGGGACCCAAAGATGCTTCAAGAGTTGATTATCCTGATTTTGCTCACAAACTAAGTCTTGAAGTTTTAAAAAACAAAGGAAGCCAAGGGATACTTATCTGTGGTACAGGAATTGGCATGAGCCTTAGTGCAAATAAGCATAAGGGCATAAGGGCTGCACTTTGTCACGATGCCTATACTGCCATAATGGCAAAAGCTCACAATGACGCAAATGTACTTTGTTTTGGAGAAAGAGTTGTGGGACTTGGAGTTATTGAGTCGATGATTGAGGGTTGGTGCAAAACCAGTTTTGAAGGCGGAAGACATGCTCAAAGAGTAGCAAAGATTGAGATAGATTAATGACAAATTGGTTGATAGCTACAGTTTTATTTTCACTAAATATTTATCTATTGGTTATGGTATTTTATTTTAGAACTCTCCTTAAAAAGGAAAAAAAAGGAAATATAATAATCAAACAAACCTTAGGTGATGCAGAAATAGTTATCAGAAAATATCAAATCCAACTTCAAAGATCTCTAGGAAATATTGATATTCTCAGTGACGAATTAGGGAAAATCAAAAATGACTTAAAATCTCTTAGAACAAGAAATTCTCAATACCGAATGGATAGCGAGAAATTAAGACAAAGAATAAAAGAACTCGAAGGTAAAATTGAGGCACTTTTATGATTGATTCAAGTATCATAGCTTACTCTTCTGTACTCATTATCACCACATTTATCATCTATATGAAAATAAGAATTTTTAAATAAGGCAGTACATGAAGACATTAACCAAAAATGATAAAGATTTTTTACTAAAATCCATACGAACAGTTGAAAATTTTCCAAAACCAGGAATTGACTTTAAAGATATAACAACTCTTTTAGGAGATGAGAAAGCTTACACTCTTTTGATGAATCACTTAAAAGACAGATATGAAGATGAAAATATAGACTATGTAGCAGGAATTGAAAGCAGAGGTTTTATATTTGGAGCCTCACTTGCTACGATGCTTGGTATAAAATTTGTACCCATTAGAAAACCTGGAAAACTACCATACACTACTATCAGCGAAAAATATTCACTAGAGTATGGAGTGGATGAAGTTGAAATTCATATAGATGCCTTCAAATGCGACAAACTAAAACCAAATGTATTGCTAATTGATGATTTGATAGCTACTGGTGGGACTGCAAAAGCAGCCGTTACGCTCATAAACAAAGCAGGTGCAAATTGCAAAGAAGCATGTTTTGTTATAAATTTAAAATTCTTAAATGGCGACAAAGATATAAAAGCCATCGCACCTGTATATTCTGTTTTGGAGCTTTATTAATGTATATTCCTAAAAAATCCAAATTTGACCCAGATAGCAATGGTCATTTTGGGATTTTTGGCGGTAGATATGTTCCTGAAACTCTCATGCCTACTCTTTTAGAATTGGATAAAGAGTATGAAAAAGTAAGATTTGATAAGGATTTTTGGCAAGAGGTAAATTACTATTTTAATGAGTATGTTGGTAGACCCTCTCCTTTATATTTTGCAAAAAATATATCTGATGAATTGGGTGCAAAAATATATCTAAAAAGAGAAGATTTAAACCACACGGGTGCTCACAAAATCAATAACACAATTGCACAAGGCTTGCTCGCAAAAAGAGTTGGCAAAAAGAAAATAATAGCAGAAACAGGAGCAGGACAACACGGAGTTGCAACTGCCACAATTGCCGCCCTTTTGGGACTAGAATGTGATGTCTTTATGGGTGAAATTGATGTAAAGAGACAAGAGCTAAATGTCTTTCGCATGAAGCTTTTAGGTGCAAAAGTTCATCCTGTCACAAGCGGAAGTAAAACTCTAAAAGATGCCATGAATGATGCTATTAGATACTGGGTTACAAATGCTAGGGACACTTTTTATGTCATCGGCACCGTAGCAGGCCCTCATCCATATCCCATGATGGTAAGAGATTTTCAAGCCATAATTGGATACGAAGCTAAAGCACAAATTTTGAAAAAAGAGGGAAGATTGCCAGATTTTGTAATTGCTTGTATCGGTGGTGGAAGCAATGCTATGGGGATTTTTAGCCACTTTTTGGAAGAAGATAGTGTGACATGCATAGGTATAGAAGCTGGAGGCAAAGGGATAGAGACAAATCAACACGGCTGTTCTCTTGCTAAAGGAAAACCTGGAGTACTACATGGTCAAATGAGCTATTTACTTCAAGATGATGATGGGCAAATTCAAGAAGCTTACTCCATCTCAGCTGGACTTGATTATCCTGGTATCGGACCAGAACATGCTTATCTAAAAGATACAAAAAAAGCAAGATATGAAAATATAACAGACAAAGAAGCATTAGATGCTTTTGTGTGGCTTAGTCAAAAAGAGGGAATTATACCTGCATTTGAAAGCTCACATGCAGTCGCATATCTTAAAAAAATGAAAAAAGAAGAG
>JAADIZ010000108.1 GCA_013151055.1 Campylobacterota bacterium | reverse complement strand
GAAAGGCTCATAAATGCTAAAAATGCCATTGAAGCAAGAGTGCTTTTTGTTGCTTCTTTTGCTTTTTGTATAGATTTTGTTCGTGGCATTCCTAAAAAACTCATGGCAAATAAGCGAACAAAACAAGTTACTGCTAGACCAGCTGTTAGTGCAAGAGTTGCCCCAGCTATTATAAATGCAATTTTTACACCAAATGAACTTAGCTCAACACTGCGAAGAAGGGATTCAAGTATTAACCATTCACTTGCAAAACCATTAAATGGAGGCATAGCCGAGATAGATAATACACCTATTAAGACAAAAAAACCTGTCCAAGGCATTTTTTTAAGTAAGCCGCCTAATTGATTAAGACTTCTTGAGCCTGAAGCTTCTTCAAGTGTCCCAGCACCCATAAAAAGTAAAGTTTTAAAAACAGAATGATTTAAAAGATGATAAAGTGCAGCCACTAAAGCCATAGATGCCACAACTTTATGCCCAGTAGTAAGAAAAATGACACTAGCACCAAGTGCGGTGGTGATTATTCCAGCATTTTCGATGGAGCTATGAGCCAAAACAGTCTTGAAATCATCTTCGATTGTGGCGTACAGTATCCCTACAATTGCAGTCATTGCACCGACTATAAGTATCACAACTCCAATTCCAACTTCACTAATGGATAGAAAATCAATATTAATACGGATAATTCCATATAATCCAAGATTTAAAGTGGCTCCAGCGATGATTGGTATAAAAGCACTAGGGGCTGCAGTATAAGCACGAGGAATCCAGAAATTCAGAGGAATAAGCCCTGCTTTGATGCCAAATCCAAAAAAAGAAAGGATAAATATAGCCCATTGCAGTCCTGCTGATAAGCTAGAAGCATTTGCACTTAATCCTGCAAATGACAAGGTGCCAGCATTTGTAGATAATAACAATAAAGAGATAAGTATCGCAAGAGTACCACTCTCTCCAATGGCAAGCATCACATAGCCGCTGTGTTCTTCTTTTCCACTGTTGACAAGAAAATATATAAGTATGGACATAACTTCCCAAGATAAAAGAAAGAAAAATACATGGCTAGCAGTTAAAACCAAAACGATAGCTATCAATAAACTAAGAAATAGTGCAGCTAAAAAACCATTATGATCCTTAGGATTATTATCAAGTCTTGTTGAGGCAAATACAGAAGCTGGCAATGCAACTATTGCGGTTACGATTAGAAAAAAAGCTGAGAGATGATCTACAGTTATGGTGAATTTCCCAATATTTAGGATGCTCCAAAGCGAGATATTGTAAGAGTTGACACCAAAAAGAATATTTGTTGCAAATACAAAAAGTGTTAAAGAGCCAATTGAACCAAATATGCTTAATGCTTTTGTAGTCATTTTTTTTGGAAGCAATAACACAGCAAAAATACCTGCGATATATATGATAAAAGTAGCAGTAAATAAGAAATTGAGATTATTCATATTTTTTTCCTTTTTTATCACCCATGAGAGTTAATAAACCATCAAGTATGGCAAGTGGAGGAGGTGGACATCCTGGAATTTTTATATCAACAGGCAATATCTCTTCAACTCCTGAGGTAACTACGAAACTATCTTTAAATACACCTGCATTTAACGAACAAGCACCTACTGCCATCACTCGTTTTGGTGTTGGCATAGCTTTATAAGCTTTTAATAAAGCAGTTTTCATGTGCTCTGTCACAGGTCCAACTACCAATAAAACATCTGCTTTTCTTGGTGATGGAGTGATAAAAAATCCCAATCTATGCATGTTATAAAAAGGATTATTTAGCAATTTTACTTCATTAAGACAAGCTCCACAATCACCCGCATCAACTACTAAAATATGTATTGAATTACGAAACTCTTTTGGAAGATAAGTATAACCTTTTTTCATAGTTGCCCATTTAAATCCGTCATCCCAAGTTAATGGTTTTTCTATATTTCGTAAGCAACGATAGCAATGGACACAAAGTTCAGGTTCAATTTTAATTAAGTGATTTTTTTGATATAAGGCATTTGTTGGACAAGAGGATAAAAGAGTCTCGCTATCAATTTTATCACAATTTGTATCGCTTGGAAAACCTGGAGAAATCCCAGGAGCATTTTCATCCTCTTTAGGGTAATGAGTGGTAACAATACCGGTTTTCAAACCTTTTTTAACCCAACTACTCATATCACAACTCCTTGTTTACTTATCATTTTCAGCCACACTAAGCCCAAGAGTTGCCAATATAATAGGCAAGTCTTGAAATGCAAAACCTTCAATTGCTACATGAAACCCATGCCAGTTAGTGAAAGATGGCATAAGCAAACGATACTTTTCTATTTTTCTATTTTCATCTATTTGTACCTGGTGCCAAGTGGCTCCTCTTGGTGTTTCAACTCCACATAATGCTGTACCTGCCTTGATATTTCCTTTTGAAAAAATCTCTCCTTCTGGCATTGTTAGTACAACTTGTTCTATGATTTTTACCGACTCTCTTGCTTCGGCAAATAGAACTCTGAGCCTTGCATACCCGTCTCCTTCTTCTTCACATGGTATCTCAAATTCAAATTCATCATAGTTTAGATATGGCTGAAATCTTCTAAGGTCATTACGACAATTGGATCCGCGAGCCATAGGTCCTACTAAACCATGGGTTTTTGCTTGAGTGAAAGTTATAATCCCAACCTCTTCTAACCTATCTAAAAAGCTACTGGTATTTATCAAAAAAAGTTCTATTTCGTTTAGTTGTTCAATAATTTTTTTAGTTTCTAAAACAGCTTCTTTACACAATGACTGATCTATATCGCAGCTTAATCCTCCAGGAATTGCTAAACCAAAAAGATAGCGATGCTTTGCCAAGACACTAGAAAGTCTTAGCATCTTTTCTTCCAAAATTGCTACTTGATTTGCTGCAACCACTAATCCTGTTGAGTTACAAATAGCCTCTAGCGTGCCTATATGACTTCGCAGTCTCTCTATTTCTGCAAAAAACACTCTTAGCATTTGTGCTCGTTTTGGTATTTTTGCATCGCTTAATTGCTCAACCGCCAAACAAAAAGCAAGTGCATGAGAAAAAGCAGTAGTGCCCGCAGTTCTTTCGGTTAAAAGAAGTACATCATCTACCGCTTGTCCCTCAGCAAGTTTTTCAATACCTCTGTATTTGAAAAACAGTCTAGGAAAAGCTCGTATAATCTCTTCCCCAATCGTTTCTAGCTGAAGATTAACAGATTCTGCTTCGCCAGAAAATATGGGACCAACTGTCATGATAAAAGCACCAGACTC
>JAADIZ010000123.1 GCA_013151055.1 Campylobacterota bacterium | reverse complement strand
CATTTCTTATAAGCTTGATAATAGCAAGCTCTCAGCTACAAAGCTAGATACTTTGCTAACTTGTAAAAGAAAATTTTACTTTAAATATATATGCAAATTAGAAGAGCCAAAAAATATACTAACTTTTTCAAATGCAACATTTGGTTTAAAGATTCATGAGATTTTGGAAAAGGTATTTAAAGAAGATAAAAGATTTGATGATGCAAAAGTTTTGGTAAGAAAAATTAAAAAGAATCTAGAAGAAAATTATCTTAACGAGATAGAAGAATTTAATTGGGAGATATGGATTGAAACTCTTAAAAAATTTGCACAAAATGAAGTTTTTAGATACAAAGACGGTTATAGATTATATGATACAGAAGTCTGGTTAGAACAAAAATTCGCGGGATTTAAAATTTGTGGAAAGTTAGATAGAATAGACATAAAAGATGAAAAACTTCAAGTCATTGACTACAAGAGCGGAAACATAGATAAACTTTTAAGACAAAAGCCTGAAAATATGACAAATTTTCAATTAGAATTTTACTATTTATTGGCAAACAATATCAAAGAAGTAAACGAAGTAAGCTACTATAATTTAAAAGATGGTAAACTTTATCATGAGAGTAACCTCGAAGAAAAAATAGAAAAACTTAAATCTACATTAAATAGTTTAAGAGAGCCAATCACAACTTTTGAATTGTGCGAAAAACAAAGTAATTGCATCTACTGTCCATACAAAAAACTTTGTTTAAGAGAAATTTAAGATGATAAAAAATCTAGCTTTAGAAGCAAGTGCAGGAAGCGGAAAAACTTATGCACTAAGTGTAAGATATATATCCTTACTCTTTTTGGGTGTACATCCAAATGAGATTTTAACTCTGACATTTACAAATAAAGCCGCATTAGAGATGAAAAAAAGAATTTTTGAAACTTTGAAAAATTTGGAATATTCAAGTGAGCTAAATGAAATTTGTACTACGACAAATAAAAACAGAGATGAAATATTAAGGCTAAAATCTAAAATTTTTAAAGAATTTTTACAAAGTGATTTGAAAATATCTACTATCGACTCTTTTTTCTCTTCAATTTTAAGAAAATTTTCTTTCAACATAGGAGTTATGCCTGATTTTCAACTTGAGGATAGTGTTGTTAGTGATGATAAAATAGAAAGATTTTTAAAGATTTGCAAAAGTGAAATGCTTTATAAATCACTTATTTTATTTGCTTTAAATGAAGATAAAAAATTAGATGATGTTTTTTCGCTCATGAGTAACTTATTTGAAAAACACAGTGAGATAAATTTTGAAAAATTAGCAATGAAGAGTGCAGCTTATCCAAAAGAAGAAGAGATTTTAGCTATCGTCAAAGAAATGAAACAACAATTCCTCAAAAATGGATTGGGAGAAAGAGGAGTTAATACTCTTAAAATTACTAATGTCAAAAATTTACTACAAAAGAAATTTTTGCAAAGAAATGACTTAAATTATTGGAGTTATAACAAATATTGTAACGAAAGCATAAATACTTTGTTTAGAGAATTAAAAGTAAAACTTTATGGGTTTTGTAGAGCCAAAGAAACATATATTTTAAGTGAAATTGCAAAATTATACAAAGCATTTACTCAAGCCTTAAGTGTTGAATCAAAACGAAACTCAACACTTAGTTTTTTAGAAATGGTTAATAAACTGTATGACATCCTAAGAGATGATATAGCACGAGATTTTTTGTATTTTAGAATGGACGGCAATTTTAATCATCTTTTAGTAGATGAATTTCAAGATACAAATATAGTCCAATATAAAATTCTTGAGCCATTTTTTCAGGAAATTGTTTCGGGAGTTGGTATAAGAGAAAAAAGAAGTCTATTTTTGGTTGGTGATGTTAAACAGTCTATTTATAGATTTAGAGGCGGTGCAAAAGAGATTTTTTCGTATGCAGTCAATTCTTTTGGCTTGGAAAGAGGGATTTTAGGAACCAACCACAGAAGCTCATCTAGCATAGTTGGTTTTGTGAACGATACATTTGAAGATAAAATCCAAGATTATAAAAGACAAATGACTAAAACGCAAAGTGTTAGGGGATTTGTTGGAGTTTATATTGATGATGAATTGCAAAAAAATCTTATCTCACAAATTGAGCATTTATTGAATTTAGGAGTAAAATGCGATGATATAGCCGTGCTTTGTTACACAAATAAAGAGGCATTGCTATTAAAAGAGTGGATTGAAGATGAAATAAAAGACATACATGTAACCATGGAAGCGAAGCGAAAACTTATCGATATACCAATGATTTCGGCAATTATTGATTTTGTTTGTTATTTGTATTTTGAAGATGAGCTTTATTTGGAAAATTTTCAAGCAATAAGCGGAAAAACTTATAAAAAAGATGATTATCTCTTTGATATAAATGAAAATATAGATACATTAATCATAAAAATTATACGATATTTTGATATTTTTTCCTTAGAAGACGATTTTTTACTTTTTATAGAAGTTTGTGCAAAATTTAAAGATATCGAGGATTTCTTATTTAATTTTCAAGATATTTCTCAAAATTCAATTTCTCAAGAAAACAGTGCCATAAGAGTTTTAACTATTCACAAATCAAAAGGTTTAGAGTTTTCAAATGTTTTTGTTGTTGATAGATTAAAAAGACCAAGAAGTGGTGGAAATACATTTATATTTGATTATGTTGAAATACAGCTAAAAGAGATATACCTAAATATAAAAAATAGAGAATTTTTTGATGATGATTACGCAAGGGCAAAAGAAAAAGAGAAGCTAAAAGAGTGTGAAGATGCCATAAATATCCAATATGTTGCATTTACTAGAGCTAGAGATAATCTTTTTATTTTAGCAAAAGAGAAAGACTCAGCCTTTCAAAATCTTGAATTAAGAAAATTCCAAAATGGTGAAATATATATAAAAAAAGATGAAGAGCCGATAAAATGCAAAGAGCTTATATGTTTTATGCCAAAAAGATTTGGAGTGCAAGAGAGTGAAAAAACACAAGCAGATAAGATAAAAACAGATGATTTCAAATCTAGAGATTTTGGATTGGCACTTCACTACATGCTCGAGATGATGGGTGGTTTTGATAAGAAATATATTCAAAATGCGTATGAAAGCTTATGTAATAGGTATAAAATGATTTTAGATATTGATGATCTAGAAGATATTAAAAAAAGAGTGTTAAAATTGTTAGGCGATACTTGGTTTCTGGCAATCATGAAAGATGCAAAAATTATGAAAGAACAGCCAATTTACTATGATGGGCAAAGAAAACAGCTTGA
>JAADIZ010000005.1 GCA_013151055.1 Campylobacterota bacterium | reverse complement strand
GCCGATAGATACTGAGAGCCTATATCTGCTCCTTGTCCATTTGTTTGTTCAGGGTCATGTATCTCGAAAAAAAGTTTTGCTAGCTCTTTATAGTTGACTTGTTTTTTATCATATTTTACCTGCACAACTTCCAAATGATCCGTGTTTTTATAACAAATATCTTCATAAGTTGGATTTTCTAATTTTCCGCCCATAAAACCTGATAATGCCTCAATCACACCTTTTGTCTTGCTAAAAAAGTACTCAACTCCCCAAAAACAACCTCCTGCAAAGTATGCATATGACTCTTTTTGTTCATCACTTCGAGCACAAAATTTTATACTCAAAGAATTTACACAATGCCTAGTATCTTTTGGAGTGATTTTTTCACCTGCAAACACATGCCCTAAATGAGCACCACAATTTGCACAAACGATTTCTACTCTTCGTCCGTCTGTATCTACATTTCTTTTTATCGCATTTGGTAATTCATCATCAAAACTAGGCCACCCACAACTTGAGTTAAATTTATCTTTGCTATCATACAACACAGCGTCACATCTTTTACACACAAAAGTTCCATCTTCATAAAAATCATTATAAATGCCACTATACGGAGCTTCCGTTCCTTTGTATTCCATGATATACTCTTCTTCTTTTGTTAGTTTATTATAATTTTTATTCACGCTATACCTCTATTGTTTTAATATCTTTTCCATCAGATTTAAACCACTCATCTTGTGCAAACTCTTTTTTTGTGATTTGATTCAAATCTCTTTTCATATATTTGCCAGTTGCGCTTACTGCTATGCTACCATCTGGAAGATAAATCTCTCCACTTCCTTCAAAAATTCTTCCCTTGTCTTTTGTAATTCTGCCAACAACTTTTAATTCTACTTGGGTTGGAACTGGTTTTTTATATCTTAAATTCAACTCTATTGTCACTCCAAAGCTATTTTCACCATATAAGCTCATGATAGCTCTGCCTATCGTTTCATCCAAAATAGTTGCTGAAATGCCACCATGCATAACCCCAGGATAGCTTTGCAATTGGCTTTGAGGAGTAAACAGAGCTATAGACTCGCCCTCTTCTCCCTCATAAAATTTTGCTTTTAAACCTATGGTGTTTTGAACACCGCAGACAAAACAGCATTTTGAAATATTTTGCTTATCTTTTATCTTAATTTTCATAATTTTTCCCCTGTAAATATAGATATATCATGACACTCATGCCAGCACTTCCAAGAACCATCGCCATCACAACTATTTGATATCTTACCGCGATAATTGGGTTGACACCTGAAAGTATTTGTCCTGTCATCATGCCAGGCAGTGAAACCAAGCCAACAGCTAAAAAAGCATTAACTTGAGGTATCAAAGATGCTTTAAAAGAGATAGCTCTTGCTGTGACATAATTTTTTGTTTTTATCTCATTTTCAAATCTTTCAGCTCCCAAAGATAGGGCATTCATGGAGTTTGCATATATCATGCCAGCTAGCGGAATTATAAATCTTGGTTGATAAATTGGGTCTAAATTTAATACAAAAAACAGAACCAAGATGAGATTAAAACTACCGCCAATTGCAATAGATATAAAAAATTTTATATATGTGCTCAACCCTTTGTTTTCAACATTTCTAAGGGCTATAAAACTAGAGACACTTACCATAAAAAACAGAATAATAAAACCAACTAGGGAATTATCATTGTGAAATATATAGGTTAAAAAGTATCCTATGATGAGAAGCTGTAAAATCATTCTAAAAGTTGCAAGCCCAATCTCTTTAAAATTTTTTGTCCAGACAAAATAGACAAAACCAACGATAATGACAGGAATAAACATATAAAGTAAGCTAGAAATTGATATTAACTGCATAAGTGAAATAATAGCATAGTTTTAATACAATAACGCATAATTACAAAGGATGGTATATGTTAAAAACTATATTTTTATCTCTTGGTATATCTGCTCTTCTTTTTAGTGCAAATTTAGATAAAAATCAAAGCCAAAAGCAAAATCTAACCTGGAATAGTTTAAAAAAAACTTTTATCTCAAAAAAAGAGACAAAATATCAAGAGTACAGAAAAAAACTAGAAGCCGAAAACAAAAAATTAGAAGTTGACGGCTTTTGTTCTTGCAACAACAACTAATTCCTAACCCAAATAGGTTAAATATCTAAAATAGTGGTTGTAAAAATGGTATAATCTGTTTTTTACGACTTAAAACTCCCTCTAGCCACATTTCGTGGTTTTCTAGTTTTTTATTAAATGCTTTTTCTATGATACTCTCATCGTCGCTTACCACTAAAAGTTGTGAACCTTCTATCATGATGTCAGTCAAAAGTATAATCACACCGTGAAGATTGTTCTGCTCTTTTAGTTTTTTCATATCCTCAAAAAGCATCTCTTTTTTGTCATCAAATACACTCAAATCTACAACTTCAAGCTGTCCAACTCCTATTTTATGACTGCCCATATCAAACTCTTTATAGTCTCTTGTTGTTAATTCCCTAGCAGTTGCATCTCCAACAGCTGATTTTACTATAAACATCTCCATACCAAGTTTTTTATAATCTTCAATACTAGCTATTTTTGCTAGCTCTTTGACTGCTTTTGTATCAGCTTTTGTGCAAGTTGGAGATTTAAAGATAACAGTGTCGCTTAAAATTGCACACATCATCATACCCGCTAATTCTTTTGGAATTTTAACACTGTAAAAGTCAAACATCTCTTTTATGATAGTGTTGGAACATCCTACTGGTCTTATCCAACATTCAAGTGGAGTAGAAGTAGTTAAATCTCCTAACTTATGATGGTCAACAACACCCAAAACTGTAGCTTTCAAGATATCCTTTGGCAAAATTGCCAAATCTGTAGTATCTACAATATATACTTTTTCACCTGCATAAGAAGTTTTTAAAAGTGGTAATTTTCCACCAAATTTTTCTAATATAAACTTGGTTTCTGGAGAAATTTCACCCTGCCTAGCAGCTATACAATCTTCAGCTAATTGATTTTTAAGATACGCTAAAGAAATAGCACCAATGATAGAATCTGAGTCTGGATTTGTATGACCAAGTATATAAGTTGACATTTTTAGCCTTCGTTTTACTTTTTAACTTATTATACTAAATAATAAGTTAAATTTTTATTTACTAACTTGAAATCACACAAAAACTTTCTGTATTAAGAACATGTATGTCATGGTTGAAATTATGATGCTAAGGAGTGCATTATTGAATTTTAAGTGTATAAGTATAGCTACCGCTACTCCTATGATTTCTGCCATTCCATATGGGTATTGTGCCCACTTTACATCTTTTAGAGCATAAAATACTAAAATCACCATTATCATCAATGGCATGTTCCATTCTATATATCTTATCATAGGTGACGGTTTTCTTTTTGCGAAAAATAAAAAAGGAATGAGTCTTGTCATGTAGGTTGCAATTACGGCAATCACAATTCCACTAATCAAGTAACTATTTTGCATCTTCTAGGCTTCCTTTAAATAGTATCAAAACTGCAGCAGCTAAAGAGAGCGAGAGTATGAGCATCTTGTCACTTGGAAAACCTAACATGCCTACTATTCCGATTATTACAGCTATCAAAAATGGCTTATGTAATTTGCTTTTTTTATATAATTCTATGGATAAGACAACAAAAAGTGCAGTCAAAGAAAACTCTATGCCTTTATAATTAAAAGGCAAAATATTTCCTAAAAGGGCACCTATGACACTGCCTATCACCCAATAGCTTTGGTTTAGAGCTGTGATTATTAGATAAACTTTTTCTCTGTTTTTTTCTTCTATCTCATTTGTTTTAAGAAGTGCAAATGTTTCATCTGTCAATCCAAATATAAGATAATATCTCTTCCAAGAAAAATTTTCAAATGTATTTATCATAGAAAGTCCATAAAATGAATGCCTTAAATTTAGTAAAAATGTGGCAATCCCAATTTCAAGTATCGTAGCTTGTGAAGCAAAAAGACTCAATGCTAAAAATTGACCACTTCCTGCAAAGATAAAAGTTGACATAAAAAAAGCATAATACCAAGGTATCATCAGCTTTGAAAGCAAAAGCCCAAATGCCATGCCTAGAGGAATATAGCCCATTAATACTGGAATTGTAAGTTTAACAATAGATAAAAATTTCATCTATTGTTTTATATATTTATCAAGATACTTTTTTGCAGCATCTTGGTTTTTTATATTTTTCTCTATGTGCTTTGATTTATCTACATGTGCTGGGTTTATATCACTATAATATATATGATTTATAGCTGCAATTACCACAATTATCAAAACTAAAGGCAAAAGAATCAACATTATAATTTATCTTTTAAGTCCATTTACAATTTGGAGCATTTCATCACTTGTTGTAATCGCTTTTGAATTTGCCTCATACGCTCTTTGTCCTGTTATCAAATCTGTCATTTCTTCTACTAATTGAACATTACTCATCTCTACAAAGTTTTGTCTTATCTCGCCGATACCATTTAAGCCTGGAGTATCTGTAATAGCATCTCCTGAAGCTGTTGTATTTATCAAATTGTTGTCACCTAAAGAGTGGAGTCCTGCTGGATTTACAAAGTTTGCTAATTCAATTTGTCCTATATTGGATAACTCTGTTTGACCAGCTTGTAAAACTGAAACTGTTCCATCTGTTCCTACTGAAATCTGTGTAGCATCTGCGGGAATTGTGATATTTGGTATCAATTTAAATCCATCACTATTTACAACATTTCCATCACGATCAAGCTTGAAAGAACCATTTCTTGTGTAAGCAGTTGTTCCATCAGGAAGCTGTATTTGAAAAAACCCATGTCCAGTTATGGCCATATCAAGAGGATTTCCAGTTTCTTTAAAGTTTCCTTGGGTAAACTGTTTGGCGATAGCCGTTGGTCTTACACCAAGCCCTACTTCTATACCAGTTGGGGAGACGGTAGTATCGCTTGTTGAAGTTCCAGCATATCGCATAGTTTGATACATCAAATCTGCAAACTCTGCTCTTTGCTTTTTATAACCTATCGTATTTACATTGGCGATATTGTTTGATGTCGTATCTATCTGTTTTTGTTGTGCTATCATACCAGTTGCTGCTATATATAGTGAACTTACCATTTAATTTTTCCTTTTTTATGCCCGTACTGATGCTAATTTATTTATTGCATCTGTGTTCAAATCATTCATTTGAGAATTCATTACTTTTTGGTACATCTCTACCATTCTGTTTGCTTCTATCAAGCCTATCATTTGTGAAACCGGATTTACATTACTTGTTTCCAAAAATCCTTGTGCGATGATATCCTGACTAGGAGTTTGATTTATTGCATTTATATTTGGAAATTTAAAAAGATTGCTACCCTCTTTTTGAAGGCTTTTCATATCATCTGTTGTAGCTATAAACATTTTTCCTGCATTGTCGCCATTTATATATATGCCTCCACCTTTTCCAACTGAAAAAGTGCTATTTGCTGGAATTTTTATCAATTTAGAATTTGTAAAATAATCTGCGGGTAAGACAGGATATCCTTCTTTTGTACTCAGCACTCCATCACCATTTACAACAAATGAGCCGTCTTGAGTAAGTCTTATGCCACTTGGTGTTTTTACCATAAAAAATGAATTTGCGTTTTTTAGTGCAAAATCAAGATTATTTCCTGTATTTTTCATGCCGTTTTGAGTAAATTTTGTATATTGTTCAACAACTTGAGGAACGCCATCTATACTTGCATTTAAAAACTTTGCACCCTCTCTTGTATTATTGGCTATGGGCATATTGTCTTGAGCATTTTGAAAAATTCTCTTAAAATCACCGATAATAACATCATCTTTTTTAAAAGCTGTTGTATTTAAATTTGCAAGATTATTTGATATGACATCAAGTCTGTTAAACTGTGTAACCATACCGCCTGCAACATCATAATATCCACTTTGCACGAAGATACCACCTTTTTATATAATTTATAATTACCAAAGCAAAAGATGTTCCAAAAAAATATTTAGTTATTTTAACCTCTTCTTAAATAAATTTGGGTATAATCCATCTCTTAATACTACACAATAAGGGGCTACAAAGCATGTCCACCAAAGAAATATACACACAATTAGAAGAATTATTCAAAGAAAATGAAAAAGGTCATGTTACATATGAAAAAGTCATGGATGTTTTTCCAAAACAACCTACTGCCTCAAATGCAAAAAAAATAATCACCCTACTAAAAAAATATAAAGTATCCCTTATCAGTTCTGCAGAAATTGCAGAACTTAGAAACAAACAAGAAGCTAAAAAAAGAGAAGAAGAGAGACAAAAACTCCAAGATGAAGCACTTGAAGAAGAGTTTGACTTAGCAAGTGAGAAAGAGTTACTTGAGTGGTCAAGAAGTGATAGTCCTGTTAGAATGTATTTAAGAGAAATGGGGCAAATACCTCTTTTAACAAAAGAGGAAGAGATAGATATAAGCAAAAAAATAGAATTTGGCGAAGACATAATCATAGATGCTTTTTGTTCTGTTCCTTATTTGATTGATTTTATCATTGACTATAAAGAAGCATTGATAAATCGAGAGAGAAGAGTGAAAGAGCTTTTTAGAAGTTTTGAAGATGATAATGATGAAGATGATAATGATGAAGATGAAACAAAAACAAAAAAAATTGGTAAGAAAGATGATAGCAGAACCATAAAAGTTTTAGAAAGTTTTAAAATGCTTGAAAAAGCCAAAAAAGACTGGATGAAAACTCTTTTGAAGATACCTGAAGATTTAGATACTCCAGAAAAAAAGATGACATATGATTTAACACTTGCATATAAAAAGAAAATCTTAAAAGAAAAATTGATGGACTTAGGACCTACTAGTAAACTTATAAATGAGCTGGTTAAGTACATAGAAACCGCACTAAAAAGTGATGGTGAATTTGATAAAGAATTAAAAAGATATGAATATATGCTTCCACTTTTTAACGACAACTTAAGAAAAAACCATGAAAAAATACTTGGTAAAATAACAAGAATGAGCAAAGAAGAAGTAACTCTTGAAGTTCCTGAAGCTACAATGGTTTCAACTTATATGAAAATCAAAAAACTGTTTCAAACAAAAGAAGCAAGCAACCAAAGTTTTGATTTAGAAGAAGATAGACTGAAAGAGATACTAGAGCAGATAAAAAGAGGTAAAAAAATTGCTGATGCCTCAAAAACGAGAATGGCAAAATCAAACTTGAGACTTGTTGTATCAATCGCTAAAAGATATACAAACAGAGGTCTTCCTTTCTTAGATTTGATTCAAGAGGGCAATATCGGACTCATGAAGGCAGTTGATAAGTTTGAATATAAAAAAGGTTATAAATTTTCAACATATGCCACTTGGTGGATAAGACAAGCTATCAGCCGTGCGATCGCTGATCAAGCTAGGACTATCAGAATTCCAATACATATGATTGAAACTATAAATAGAATAAACAAAATAATAAGAAAACATTTGCAAGAACAAGGCAAAGAGCCTGATGTGGACACTATTTCTCAAGAAGTTGGATTAAGCGTAGACAAAGTGAAAAATGTTATAAAAATCACAAAAGAGCCTATCAGTTTAGAAGCACCTATCGGCAACGAAGAAGATGGAAAATTTGGCGATTTTGTAGAAGATAAATCTAGTGTTTCTCCTATGGATTTTATACTCCAACATGACTTAAAAGACCAAATTGATGATGTACTAGAGCAATTAAATGATAGAGAAAAAGCTGTAATTAGGATGAGATTTGGTTTGATGCATGATGAAAGCGATAGAACTCTTGAAGAGATAGGAAAAGAGTTAAGCGTAACAAGAGAAAGAGTTAGGCAAATAGAGAGTAGTGCTATCAAAAAATTGAAACACCCAAAAGTGGGAAGAAAACTAAAGAATTACATAGAGAGTTGATGTAAATTATGGACTTTTGCGAATCTTGGATTGAGTATGACTACAACCCTTTCGTTTCGTTTGATAAAAATGGTAAAGTCAAATACATCAACCAAGAAGCTCAATACCTTTTAGGCGAAACTACAACCAAAAATATATTTGAATTAGCTAGAGATTATGCAAATATAACTTATGGATTTAAGACAACTGTTCTTGACATTGGCTATGGTTCTTTTTCTTTTTATGCCATAACCGTAGGATATATGGATGAAGAAGAAATTGGCATAAAATTATACAAAAAAGCAGCAAAAAAACTCGCAACTATTGGTGAATACGGGGAAATAGTAAATATTTATTCTTTGCTAGATTTGTGTATCAGTGCAGCAAGTGCGAGCTCTGCTAAAACTAAACACATCAAGATATTTGACCCTGCTTTTCCAGATATAAGATTAGAGATAGAAGAATTTACAAAACTTGTCAATAAAATCTTTCAATCGTATTTAGATTCATCAACTATAAAAACAAAATTAACTCTAAATACTGGTGAGTATTTAAAATTTAATAACAAAAAATATCCCATATTTTCACTTCATATAGATGGTGAAAACAGAGATGAAACCTTAGAAAAGCAGATAGAACAGATATCTGTAAATGCTAACTCAATAGTACAATTTAAAGATACAAAAACGATTATTTGTTCTGCTTTAATATCAAACTAAAAATGCTCGTAATTGGGACTACACTCAATCCTGCAAAAAAAGCAAAAGCATTGAATAATCCACTTCTTGTCAAAATCAAAAACGATACAATTAAAAAACCATAAGACAAAAGTCTAAGAGGATTTATAGCTCCACCAATTCCACTAGCAAAACCTTTAATTGTATATTTAAAAACTCCACTATTTCTACTTCTATTATTTGTTTTTTCATCATCTTCATCTTCAAAAAGGTTATATGGGTCTTCTAACTCATCGCTAACATCTCTAAACTCTTCACCGCCATAACTCTCAACTCTTTTTTTAATAGACTTTTTATACGCATAAAATGAAGCAAAAGTGATAAGCATAGAAGATATAAAAGCAATTTGCGTATTTAAAAGCCAATTTCCGCCTTTTATAAATGAAAATATAATTACAAAAATATCACAAATCAGATAAGTATATGAAATTTTACTCATATTTTCCTTCACCATCAAAGCTATCATAATCGTCATCATCATATTTTTTTGGCTTATAATTTTTATATCTGACATCATCTTTTAATTCATCAAGCGATTTCATTTGTTTTTTATATGCTTTATAAATATTTAAAATCGCACCACTCACTCCCCAAAATACACCAAGCCAAAGAAGCCAATCATGATGAAAATATTTTTTCATCAAAAGTCCAGCTCCCACTCCTAACAAAACTGCCACAACCATAGATATACCAAGCGATAACTGCTCAGCACCCTCTATAATAGGTCTATATTTTGGCTTATTTTCCTCACTCATGCAATCTCTTTAAATACTTTTGATGCTGCTTTTATACTCTTTTCTATCATCTTATCACTTATTTTTGTACTAATAAATCCTGTTTCAAATTGACTGCAAGCAAAGTAAAAACCTCGAGTTAGCATACCTTCATGAAATTTAGCAAACATTTTTGTATCTGATTTCAAAGCATCATCAAAATTTTTAACTTCATTTTCATTAAAAAAGAAACCAAACATACTGCCTCTGACATTTATTTGAAGAGTAATTCCTGCTTTTTTTGCCTCTTTTTGAAAACCTTGCATCAAAGTAGTTGCTTTTTCTTCGAACTCTTCATATATTTCTTCATTTTTAGTTATTTTTTTCAAGGATGCATAGCCAGCATGCATAGCAACTGGATTTCCACTAAGCGTCCCAGCTTGATAAACTGGTCCATCAGGACTTAACTGATCCATTACCTCTCCTAATCCTCCAAATGCACCCACTGGCATTCCTCCACCAATTACCTTACCAAAAGTTATCAAATCTGGTTTAACTCCAACCAAACCCGTAGCTCCTTTTAATGATGCTCTAAAACCGCTCATGACCTCATCAAATATCAATAAAGCTCCATTTTCTTCACAAACCTTTTTTAGCTCTTCGAGAAATTCTATATCTGCTGGGATTAAGCCCATATTTCCAGCTATCGGTTCTATTATCACACAAGCTATATCTTTGGAATTCACAAAACACTCTTTTACACTTTGAATATCATTATATTTTGCAAGAAGTGTATGTTTCGTAAAATCAGCTGGAACCCCTGGGGAACTAGGCGTTCCAAAAGTAACTGCTCCACTTCCTGCTTGGACAAGCAAAGAGTCACTATGCCCATGATAACAGCCTTCAAATTTTACTATATCATCTCGCCTTGTGTATCCACGAGCTAGCCTTATGGCACTCATGACAGCTTCTGTACCACTACTAACAAATCTAATCTTGTCTATACCATCAAACAGGTCACATATTTTTTTTGCCAATTTTGTCTCTATTTTAGTTGGTGCCCCAAAACTCAAACCTTTTTTGGCTGATTTTATGACGGCTTTTTGTATATCTTTGTCACAATGTCCAAATATCAGTGGTCCCCAACTTTGAACAAAATCTACATAATCATTTCCATCTATATCTCTTAGATATGCGCCATGACCTTTTTTTATAAAAATTGGGGTTCCACCAACACTCTTAAATGCCCTCACTGGTGAATCAACGCCACCAGGAATTACTTTTTTTGCTTCATAAAAAGCATTTTTACTGTTTTGCATATCCATTTTTTATTTCCTTTGAGTATAGTAGCAATAATATTTTAAGCAATGTTAACACAACTACAGTAAAGAATAAATAAATTCATTATTAATGTTATAATTGTAAAAATTTACATAGGATTAAATATGGCAAAACAGATAGGTTTCATTGAAGCTTTTAGCATTGGTGTCGGCGGTATGGTTGGGGGAGGAATTTTTGCTGTTTTGGGTTTAACTATTGAGTTATCTAAAGGGGCTGCACCCATAGCCTTTGGCATTGCTGGTTTTATTGCCCTTGTTACTGTTTACTCATATGTAAAATTATCACTAAGATATCCTAGCGAAGGTGGCACTATAGAGTTTATGGTTCAAGCCTATGGCAACGGACTGTTTTCGTCATTGATTAATACCATGATGCTCCTTAGCTATGTAATAATGTTAGCACTCTACGCTTATGCTTTTGGAAGTTATGGTTCCGCTTTGATAACAGGTACAAATATCGATTGGCTACACAAGGTATTAGCTGCGGCAGTAATCATACTATTTACTCTAATAAATTTACTAGGTGCTTTTATGACAGGAAAAGCGGAAGATATCATGGTTTTTATTAAGCTAGGCATTTTACTTATCTTTGCTACAGTTGGATACTTTAGCATAAACTGGTCTCATATGGCATCTTCACAATGGATGCCAATACCCTCGGTAATGGCTGGTGGATTTATGATTTTTTTGGCATACGAAGGGTTTGAACTGATAGCAAATACTGCAAGAGATATTAAAAATCCTGAAAAAAATCTCCCTAGAGCATACTATGCCTCAGTTATATTTGTCATTTTGCTCTATATTGCCATCTCTGCTGTAGCGGTTGGAAACTTAAGTTTTATAGAGGCTACAACAGCCAAAGATTATGTTTTAGCAAAAGCTGCTGAGCCATTTTTTGGACACATTGGTTTTATATTTATTGGTATCGCAGCACTACTATCAACAGCGTCAGCAATCAATGCCACAATTTATGGGGGTGGGCGCACAGCATATCTGATTGCAAAACTTGGAGAACTTCCACAAAAACTAGAAAAAAAGATAAGATATGGATTTGAAGGAATGATTATTATAGGATTGCTTGGTATAGTTTTTGCAACTCTTTTTGATTTAGATAATATTTCTGTTGCAGGAAGTCTTGGTTTTTTGATAGTTTTTGCACTAGTAAACCTTGCTAATTTCAAACTTCACAAAGAGACTGGTGGCAATCGTATAATATCTGGATTTGGGACTGTGCTCTGCTTTAGTGCTGCAGTAGTATTGATTGAATACAACGCAGTACACTCTCCCAAATCTCTTGTTACAAGTGCCATAATTATTTTGATGATAGGAGTATTTACATTTTTCTATCATTTTAGAAAAAAAGAGAAAAGTATCCTCTCAAAGTTTATCGACAAGAGACTCGAAAAAGATGAAATAAAAAATAAAAAAAGTTGATGTATATTTTTTTACTCAGTTTCACCATCTATAATTTTTTTTACTTCTTTTAAAAGTACAACTGAAGCTTCTATCTCTACTCTTCTTATAGAAACGCTTTCAACATTGCAACCAATAGGTATGCCTCTTTGTTTGCCGTATGAGTATAACTCCCTAAAAGTATCTATCGAAGTTTTAACTGATTCTTCAAGTATGTCTTGCGAATTTTTTAATTTATCCTCTAATTGTACTGGTATGTGAATGCCAAGCCACTTCATAAAATCTAGTGTTTTAGTGGAACCACAAGGTGTTAAAGTGAAAATTATCGGAGCCATGGTTTTATCATTTTCTTTGGCATATAGTGAATAATCACGCAAGAATTCTTTGGCAGCATCTACATTATAAACAGCTTGCGATACGAAGTATTCACAACCGTTTTCTATCTTTGAAAACACTCTTAGATGCTCATCTTTTTTAATTATATGTCTTTCTGGAATCATGATACCACCAAGCGTTATATCTCCGCCAATTTCTTTTTTTAGCCTATATGCTTCTTTTAGACCTATAGCAACATTGGTTTTCTTACTAGCTGCTCCGACAAAAACAGTATAAAACTCTCTGCCAACTCTATCTTCTAGCCACTTTGTAAATCCTTTTTTATCATACTTACCAACTGCCCTGTATATGATAACAGGAAAATTCAAAGCGCTATCAAGAAAGTTTTTTGCATAAACACAAGGATCAAGTGTCTCGATAAAAGGAAAAGGGCGTTCTTCTTTTGTCCTGTCTGACTCATCTTGTATATCATAAAGAATAAGACCATCTATATCTAGATTTTTTATTCTATCTATATGCTTTGAAGCTATCATTTTTAATTCTTCTTTTGAATTCTTAACCCTTGGAGGAGTCATCCCGTAAAGCAATATACCACTTTGTCTATTTTTTATCTTCTGTTTTAACATCAAAAATAACCTCATTTTAAAATTAGTTTGTATTTTACTAATATTTTGATTATAGGCACCTAATATAAAAACTATTTGATATAATTTGGTATAATGCTAAAATTACTAAAAAAAGGAAAAAAGTGAAATCGCCTAAAGGTTTTGGAAAAATATATTTTACATTTGCTAGTATCTTAGCTCATAATATACAAAATACTATACAATCCATAATCATCAAAGCGGATTATCTTTTTGCAAATAACTCCGCCAAAGAAGATGGTGAGTTAGATGAAAACGACCCTCCTTTAGATTTATTAACTACTCTTTGTGTTGCAAATCAAAAACCTTGTCATTGCAACTCTTTTTACAGATTAAAAGCTAATTTATCATTAAAAATAAATCATTTTATACCAAGATGTTCTTACTATAACAAATATTTTGCATTTAGAAGAACTGGTGTTCATCCTCCGTACTTTATCTCTTAACTAGAAAAATAAACATAAATTTAAAAATATTTAAGGATAAAATAATGTCTAAAAAAAATTATATTATAGGATTTCCAAGAATTGGAGAGCAAAGAGAATTAAAAAAAGTATTAGAAAGTTTTTGGTCAAAACAATGCCCATTTAGTGATGTAACAAAAGTAGCAAGCCAATTAAAAGAAAAACATTGGAATTACCAAAAAGATGCAGGTATCGACTACATAAGTTCAAATGATTTTAGTCTATACGATAATATTTTAGATACCTCTATCATGTTAAATGCAATACCTAAAAGATTTCAAAACTTAAAAGATGAAGAGTTGTATTTTGCTATGGCTAGAGGAAACGAGAAAAATGTAGCAATGGAGATGACAAAATGGTTTAATACAAACTACCACTACATAGTACCAGAATTATCACTAGAAGACAACTACAAACTCAATAGTCAAAAAACAATAAATGAGTACAATGAAGCAAAAAAATTAGGTATAAAAACAAAAATAAACCTCATAGGTCCCATTACCTTTTTAGCACTTTCAAAAAGAGTGGATAGGGGCGATACTTATGAATTATTAGGGAAAATACTGCCTATTTATGAAGATTTATTAAGAAACATTGCAAAACTTGATGATGAAATTTTGGTGCAAATTGATGAGCCAATCTTTGTAAAAGACAATGAATTAAAAGTTTTAAGCCTTATAAAATCAGTATATGATAAATTGGCAAATGTAAGTGCTAATATAAAAATAATTGTTACGACTTATTTTGAACACTCAAATGAAGCAACAAAGATTTTGGTAAATACTCCTATTTGGGGCATTGGACTTGACTTTTTATATGGTGATGAAAATTTCAAATCACTAGAGATAATTAAAAATAGCAAGTTAAAATTAATTGCTGGTGTAGTAGATGGTAGGAACATTTGGAAAAATGACATCGAAAAAACAATAACACTCCTAAAAGTCATAGAAAAAACTATACCAAAAGAAAAAATAATCATTTCTTCATCTTCTTCTCTTGTGCATACGCCTTTTAGCTTAAAATACGAAGTCAATATGGATAAAGAAATAAAAAATTGGCTAAGTTATGCTGTTGAAAAACTTGATGAAATTACCTTGATTTCAAAACTATTTTTCAACGGCAAAGAAAACTTAGATAAAAATTCAAAAATAGCACTTGAGGCAAATAAGAAAGCAAGCAAAAGTAGAAAAACATCAGCTTTAATTCATGATAATGCAGTGCAAGATAGAGTAAAAAACTTTGAAAAATTTAGTCGTGATGGAAAATACAAAGATAGAATTAAAATTCAAAAAAATCTTTTGGGTTATCAAGATTTAGCAACTACTACTATCGGTTCTTTTCCTCAAACACCAGAAATTAGAAAAGCTAGAAGAGAGTTTAAAAAAGGCAATATTTCTAATGAAATCTATGAAAGAGAGATGAAAGATTATATAGATGATTGTATCGCTTTTCAAGAAGATTGTGGAATTGAAATTTTAGTCCATGGTGAACCTGAACGAAATGATATGGTTGAATATTTTGGTGAGCAATTGAAAGGATATGGCTTTTCGCAAAACGGTTGGGTACAAAGCTATGGTAGCAGATGTGTAAAACCACCTTTTATTTATGGAGATATCAGCCGACCAAAGCCTATGACTATAGACTGGATTACTTATGCACAAAGTAAAACAAAAAAGATTATGAAAGGTATGCTAACAGGACCTATTACTATTTTAAATTGGTCATTTGTTAGAGACGACAAACCAAGAAGCGAAGTTTCAAAGCAAATTGCAGTTGCATTAAGTGATGAAGTTGATGATTTGCAAAATGCAGGCATCAAAATAATTCAAGTTGATGAAGCAGCATTTAAAGAGGGTTACCCTTTAAGAAATGATAAGATAAAAATCTATGAAAACTGGGCGGTACGAGACTTCAAGATATCTGTAAGTTCTGCTAGAATTGAGACACAAATCCATACTCACATGTGCTATAGTGAATTTAATGACATCATAGAAACCATAGAAAATATGGATGCTGATGTTATCTCGATAGAAACTGCTAGAAGCGGAAATGAACTGCTTAAGATATTTAAACAAGTTGGATATAAACAAGAAGTTGGTCCTGGAGTTTACGATATACACTCGCCAAGAGTCCCAAGTGTGGATGAAATCACTAAGCAAATCAAACTTTTGCTTGAAGTCTTACCAAAAAATCAACTATGGATTAATCCTGATTGTGGTTTAAAAACTAGAAAGTGGAAAGAGGTAAAACCAAGTTTAAAAAATATGGTTGAAGCAGTTAAAATAGTGAGAAATGAGTTAAGTAATTGACTTTACGCACTTTTTTCTCGAAAAGTCCTATTTTTCGTAGCTTTAGGGGGTTGTAGGGACTTTTGTCCCTGCCACTATAATGGGCTTTGCTCATTATAGTGCGTAAGGTCAGTTAAGTAAATAATACAAAACTTTTAAGCCATCTTAGCAGATGGCTTAAATATACAAGTTATCTTGCCAGTTTATAGTCTTCTATAAGGTTAAAGTTTAGATATTTATAGACATCATCTTTTTTGCCTTCTAGTTTTTTTGGTACTATTTCAAGATACTCTTTAGCACTAGGTAATCTTCCCAATAAAGCACAAACTGCGGCGAGTTCTGCACTTCCTAGGTAAACTTTGGCACCCATTCCCATTCTGTTGTCAAAGTTTCTTGTGCTTGTTGAAAAAACAGTCGCTCCATCTGCTACTCTTGCTTGATTTCCCATGCAAAGTGAACATCCTGGTATCTCTATTCTAGCTCCAACTGAGCCAAATATTGAGTAATAGCCCTCTTCTATAAGCTCTGCCTTATCCATCTTTGTTGGTGGTGCAATCCAAAGTCTAGTAGGAACTTGTCCTTCGCCTTTAAGCACTTCGCCTAAAGCTCTATAGTGTCCTATATTTGTCATACAACTTCCGACAAAAACTTCGTCTATATTTTTTGGTCTATTTTCATCTGCTAAAATTTCACTAAGAGTTGCAACATCATCAGGATCATTTGGACAACATAAAATTGGCTCTGTGATTTCATTCATATTTATCTCGATAATTTCACTGTACTGTGCATCGCTATCAGCTCTTATCAGTGTTGGATTTTCTACCCATTTTTTCATCTTATCAGCTCTTCTTTGTAGCGTTGAGGCATCTTGATATCCAGCTTCAATCATGGATTCTAGTAAAACTATATTTGATTTTAGATATTCAACTACTGGCTCGGTATTTAGAGCGATACTACAAGCAGCTGCACTTCGCTCAGCACTAGCATCACTTAATTCAAATGCTTGCTCAGCTTTTAAATCAGGAAGTCCTTCAATTTCCAAAACTTTTCCAGCAAATATATTTTTCTTATCTTTTTTAGGAACAGTTAAAAGTCCTTTTTTTATAGCGGTATGCGGTATGGCATTTACCAAGTCTCTAAGTGTAATTCCAGGTTGAAGTTCTCCTGTAAATCTAACAAGTATAGACTCTGGCATATTTAGTGGCATACTTCCCGTAACAGCTGCAAATGCTACAAGTCCGCTTCCCGCAGGAAATGATATACCTATTGGAAATCTAGTATGAGAATCGCCGCCCGTCCCTACAGTATCAGGCAAAGTCATACGATTTAACCAAGAGTGAATGACTCCATCACCTGGTTTCAAACTAACTCCACCTCTTGTCTCCATGAAGTCTGGAAGAGTGTGTTGCATTTGAACATCTGAAGGTTTTGGATAAGCTGCCGTATGGCAAAAAGTCTGTAAAACAAGATCAGCATTAAATCCAAGAGCTGCCAACTCTTTTATCTCATCTCTAGTCATGGGACCAGTTGTGTCTTGACTTCCAACTGTCGTAGTTATAGGCTCTATGTACATGCCAGGTCTTACACCTTCAAGTCCACAAGCAGCTCCTACAATCTTTTGAGCTTGAGTATATCC
>JAADIZ010000175.1:910-4199 GCA_013151055.1 Campylobacterota bacterium | reverse complement strand
TTAATTGCATTTTTATTATTTCCAGAAATAATTCTTTTAAAATTTTTATTAAAAAAATCTTCTACTATCCAATCACTCCTAAAAACAGTTGATACTTCAATGTTTAAATTATACTCTTTAAATATTTTACAAAAATCTCTTTCTATAGTTTTTGGTATTCCTGCTGATTGAAATATTATTAAAGAGTTTTCTAACTTATCTCTATTTCGAATAAATAATTTTGCCAATGCAAGATAATTAAAATTATCATGATTTGGAAATGAAATAATATGTATATGATTATCAAATAATCTACTATTATCTTTGACAATTTCTAATTTATCAAAATTTAAAATGGGTACTTTTCCATTTTTTGACCAACCATTTAATTGTTCTTTATTGGGATAATCATTCTTAACTAAGTCATCTAATCTAGATTCATTAAAATCATAAACCATAGCATAGAAACCATTTTTTTGTAGCCTCAATACTGTTGTGTAACCTAAATATCCAATTCCCCAAATAGAAATCTTTTTACTTTTTAAAAGTACTTCTTTAAAATTCTCCATCAAATCAACCTATAATTTTATTTACTATTTTAACAATATATTTCATTTCTTCATCTGTCATAGCCGAATACATTGGAATGGATAAGATATTTTCATAAACTCTATTAGCTACTTCAAAATCATATATTGCCCTATCTTTGTAAAAGGTATGAAGATGTAAGGGTATAAAATGTACACTTGCACCAATATTATTTTTCTTTAATTCCTCTATAAAAATATTTCTATTAATACCTTTTGGCAATCTTATTGGAAATAAATGATAAGTATGGTAATGTTCATCCAAATCCTTGTTAAATTTTATTTTATTTGTTAAATTTTTTCTATAATATGAAGCTATTTCTCTTCTTCTTTGATTCATCTTATCTAGTTTCTTTAACTGAATTATTCCTAATGCAGCATGCATACTGTCTAAATTTGCTTTATATCCAATTTCTTCTATATCATAAAACCAATGACCATTTTTTTCATATCTCTTAAAAGCATCTTTGTTGATTCCAAAATAACTTAATTTTCTTATTTTTTCAATTAATTTTTTGTCTCTCGAAACAGCAGCCCCACCTTCACCCATTGCTAAATTTTTCGTAGCATAAAAACTAAAGCAAGTGATATCCGAAAAATTACCAATTTTTTTGTTTTTATATTTTGTTCCTATAGCATGTGCTGCGTCTTCAACTACTTTTAAAGTATATTTTTTAGCTAGATTACCAATTCTTTCCATATCACAAGGATACCCAGCAATATGAACAGGAATTATAGCCTTGGTTTTCTTAGTTATTAGTTTTTCGGCTTTTTCAACATCTATATTTAAACTATCCTTATCAATATCGCACAATACAACTGTAGCACCAATCCAATCAACAACTTGTGCAGTTGCTGCAAATGTCCAAGTAGGCACAATTACCTCATCTCCTTCTTTTATGCCTAAAGCTAAAAGAGATAAAAAAAGTGCAGATGTGCATGAATTTAATCCAACCGTATAGATATTAACATCATTTTTTAAATAATCCGATAATGCATTTTCAAATTCTAAAACTTTAGGACCAGTTGTTAGCCATCCAGACTTAAGTGTTTGAATCACCAAATTAATTTCTCTGTTATCAATATCAGGTTTTGCTAAAGGTATAAAATTTTTCATTTCTCTACCACAACTCCAGTATCTTGATTTCCTATTTCAGGATACCAACTATCACATTTACTACAGATGGGATCTATAAGTTTTTGTTTTAAATGTTGTTCTCTTAAATTTATATATTTTGGGCTCATCCAAATTTCTTTTAATGTATTTTTTGTGGTATCTCCCATTCCATCACTGTCCCAATCATGGTTACATCTTGCAACTATACCATTTTCATATACAAGCATTTCATATATTGGCATTACACAAGGTTTTCTGTTGTTTCTAGGATTTATTAATGATCCAAACTCTCCATTAGATGAGTGTTCCTCATAAATTCTCACCCTATCTACTCTATCTTTCCATATTTTAATAAATTTTGTACACATTTCATTTGTAGTATTAGAAGTTTTAACCATAGAAGCTTGTGTTTTTACTCTTCCTTGATTAAATTCTAAAAACTTTAATATTTTTTCTTCAACTTTTTCATATTTTGCTGGCAATCTTGTTTTATTAAATCTCTCTGGAGTATCTAAACTAAATGATAAAAAGTCTAATCCATTTACTATTGCTTCAAACTTTTCACTTATTAACATAGTTGCATTGGTTGCCATCTGAACTTCTTTAAACTTTCCTGCAATGTAGTTTAACATTTCATTAAATTTTGGGTGCAACATACTCTCACCTCTTCTATGCAAAACAAAAATCATTTCTGGATATTTTGATGCTTCATCAATCATTTTTTTAAAAAGATCGATATCCATATAACCAGTCAAATCATTTACATAGTGCCTAGGGCAATATGTACACTTTAAATTACAGTCACTAACTAGTTCTAATTCTAATCTTTTTGGAAAATCTGGTGCTATATAATTCATAATCCATCCCTCAATTGTTTTAAAATGTTTATTATGTCGCAAGAAGTAAACTCAAAATTGTTTAAATTTCTCGCTATCTTTTTAGCAATCACTAAATCATCTGGATAATCAATCGTCAAAGTAAATTTTTCTAGCTCTTTTGGTTTTAATCCTAAATCTAATAACTTAGTTTTAAATCTAGAAATATTATCACGAATGTATTTAGTTACATGCTCTTTATCTTCCTCGGACAACTCTTCATTATACACTTTATTTAGTAATTTTAAACTAAAAATTTCTGACATAAAACCATTTAAAGAATTAGTAATTGATATATAATCTATGCTACTATTTTCAAAGAAAAGAAACATATTATCCATTGCTTCAACATCAACAAATGGAGAATCTCCACATACTCTACATATAATGTCAATACCAAAGTAATTTGAAGCATCAATATATCTTTTTAGAACATTATCTAATTCACCCCTAAACACATCCATATTTTTTTCAACACATAAAGCATATAGCTCATCATCACTTTTTTCATTAGAAGTTATCACTACAACTTGATCAGCCAATTTCGATTGCTTACATCTGTTGTAGACATACTCCACCAAGGAAATACCATTTATGTCTTCTAGCATCTTTTTAAAAAATCTAGAAGATGATAATCTTGCTTGTATTAGGATTGCATTATTCATAAGTATTATAATTTTTCATCAGATTTTCTAAGAATCAATTTTATATCAGAAACTACCTGCATATTT
>JAADIZ010000175.1:0-815 GCA_013151055.1 Campylobacterota bacterium | reverse complement strand
ATCAAATTTAAACATTTATAATTCAATTTTATACTCTTGCATCTCTTTTGTAAGCTCTTCATACTCTGCTTTTTTTCTCTCTATAAACTTTTGCGTGAGATTTATCTTTGCAGTTATACCCTCTTTTGTTAGGAGGTATTTGTATTGGTTTTTATTTTTATTTTCAAAAAAGTTTTCTGCCTTGACAAGTCCTTTTGCTACTAGGGCTTTTATGACATAATTTATCTTTCCAACACTTAGACTCAACTCATCTGCTAAAGATTTTTGGCTTTTTATTATTTCTATCTTTCTAAGTACACTTAGTGTCAACTCTTCGTTTTGCAATGTATATTTCCTAAAGTTCATTTTTTGAATTATGCTCTTTTTTTGCTTTTGCTTTGTTTAATGGGAGCAAAAATAGTCTTGCTTATTAAGTTGTACTGCTTGCAAATGGATTTATAGCTTTCATATCAAGTTCGTATCCTAAATGGTTTAATATATCATTGAGAGTTACGATAGAAACTTGAGCTATATTTCCATTTTCAAGTTTTGATAAGGTAGCACGGCTTATATTTGCCATTTTTGCTAGCTGTTCTTGTGTTATATGTTTGTCTTTTCGTAGGTTTTTTACACTATTTCCAAGTTCTAGTAAGTTCAATTGGTAACTCCTTGATTGGTTTGTTTTGCAATGATAGATAAAAACTCTCTATCATTCTAGCTCCGATAGTCGCAAACTCTTCATTGTTTTTTATATACTCTTTTATATCATGCATAGTATCTTTTAAAGCACTTAGGCACTCATCATAGAGAGTATTTGCCTCTTTTTTCATCAATAA
>JAADIZ010000181.1 GCA_013151055.1 Campylobacterota bacterium | reverse complement strand
ATTAATTTTTTAAAGGAATTACATGACTGAACTACTAATAACAAAAAATATAAACTTAAAAACTGGAACAGTTTCTTCAAAAAGAGCTGAGATAAGAGAGTATTTTTTAAAAACTTTTAGGCTGTTTGAAAAACAATTTGAAATTTTTATAGATGACACTATTTTTTATGAACGACCCGAAACTCTTAGGCATCAAATTATTTTTTATTTTGGGCATACTGCTACTTTTTATATCAATAAAATGATTCTTGGAAAATATATAAATGAACGCATTAATCCAGCTTTTGAGTCTATGTTTGCGATTGGTGTTGATGAGATGAGTTGGGATGACTTAAATGACAAACATTATGAGTGGCCAAGCGTAAAGGAAGTGCGAGAGTATAGAGAAAAAACCAAGCAAGTAGTTTTAGATTATATTGATAATGTTGATTTTTATTTGCCTATAGTTTGGGATAGCCCTATATGGGTTATTCTTATGGGGATTGAGCATGAAAGGATTCATATAGAAACTTCTTCGATGCTTCACAGGCAACTTGATATCAGCAGAGTAAAAGAACATAAGGATTTTAATATCTGTGAGGACATAAGCGATACATATCCTAAAAATGAACTCTTACCTGTAAAGGGTACAGAGATAAAATTTGGCAAAAGCAAAGATGGAGAATTTTTCGGATGGGATAACGAATATGGCTTACATATCGAAAAAATAGAAGACTTTAAAGCATCCAAGTATCTAGTAAGCAATGGAGAATTTTTAGAGTTTGTCAAAGATGGCGGTTATGAAAATGATGAATTTTGGTCAAATGAGGGTCAAAATTGGAAAGCTTATACACAAGTAAAACATCCAACTTTTTGGATAAAAAAATGCAATGGATATTCTTACAAAAGCTTAACAAAAATTTTGCCACTACCCTTAAACTGGCCTGTTGATGTGAACTTCTTAGAAGCAGAAGCTTTTTGCAACTTTCTTAGCAAAAAACTTTCTTTAGACATAACTCTTCCAACAGAAGCGATGTATAGATGTCTAAGAGAGCAATGTGGTATCAAAAATGAGATAAATTTAGAAGCAAATATAGGTTTCAAACACGCTTCTTCAACCCCAGTAGATAAGTACAAACACGATAACTTTTATGATATAGTCGGAAATGTATGGCAATGGACAAAAACTGCTATAGATGGGTTTGATGGGTTCAAAGTTCATCCACTTTATGATGACTTCAGTGTTCCTATTTTTGATGGCAGGCACAATGTCATCAAGGGTGGTTCTTGGGCATCTACTGGAAATTCTGAATTAGCAGACAGTAGATATGCTTTTAGGAGACATTTTTTTCAACATGCAGGCTTTAGATATGTGCAAAGTTCGCAAAAAATTGAAAATGATGACTTATACTATGAAAAAGATGAGATTATCTCTCAATATTGTGAGTTTCACTTTGGAGAAGAGTATCTTAGAGTTCCTAACTTTGCAAAAAGGATAGTACAAATTGCAAATAAATACGCTATAAATAAAAATAGAGCTTTAGACATAGGCTGTAGTGTTGGTAGAGCTTCATTTGAACTTGCAAAAGAGTTCAAAAGTGTAACAGGAATAGATTTTTCAGCTAGATTTATAAAAGTTGCACAAAAACTAAAAGATAACGGAGTTCTTTATTTTGAGAAAAAGATAGAAGGGGACATTAAAGAAAAGAAAGAAGTTTCACTAAAAAATCTTCAACTCGAAAATGTTGATTTAGAAAGATTGGAATTTTGGCAAGGTGATGCATGCAATCTTAAAGCCCACTTTAAAAATTATGATTTGATAATCGGCATAAACTTACTAGATAGACTCTATAATCCAAAACTTTTCCTAGAAGATATGGCAAAAAGGTTGGATAAAGACGGTATATTTATCGTAGGCAGTCCTTTTACATGGAGTGATGAATATGTAGAAAAAAAATATTGGTTAGGCGGTAAAATTGAAAATAACGAGCCAATCTATTCTTATGATGCTTTAGCCCAAATACTTAACAAAGAGTTTATGCTTGTTGATGGTCCATTTGATGTGGAATTTGTTATACAAGAACATACAAGAAAATTTCAACACACTTTTAGTCAATTTTCAGTCTGGAAGAAAAAATAAATTATATAACTGACCTTACGCACTTTTTTCTCGAAAAGTCCTACTTTTCGTAGCTTTAGGAGGTCGCAAGGTCAGTAAAGTAGATTAAGCAACTTTTGATATAATCTTTTTTATAAAATAGAAGGATGAACATGAAATCAATATATTTGTATATAGTTGGTGCTTTGGTGATTGTCGGTGTAGCAGTTACGCCACTTATCGTTAGGCAAAATTTTACAAAAAGTTTAAAAAATCAAAAAGAAGTTTTGTTAAAACAAGGAATGAAGCTAACTATTAAAAATGAAAAAGGCTATTTTAATGGGATAACAAGCTTTAATCTTCAGATAGTTGATGGTAAAAAATTTAGAGATTATGTGTTAAATGAAATCACTACGGTTAATTCAAGTTTTATTCCAATGTCTAATATTTTTAAAAAAAGAAGCAAAAAATACATTGGATTAGCTCTTGATGGAACAACATTTGAAGGATTTGTAAGGCATTCAAATTTCTTGCCACACAAAACAGAAGTAGAACTTGCTTTGATAAAACTTTCAGATGACACTATGGATAAAATAAATAAAAAAGAAGAAATTAAAAATTTGATTAATCCTCTCTTAAAAGAAAAAGCATTAACCTTTTTTATAGATATCGATTCTAAAGAAAATATTACTCAAATTAGAATAAAAGATATAGATAGAGCTTTTGAGTTGAAAAATAAAAAAACATACGATTTTAAACTAATAGGAAATAAATTAACAATTAACAATACAAAGAGAATGGCTGGAGCATATACTTTTGATAACCAATTACTCAGAGCAAATAGTGGCTATAAGAATTTACTTTTTCAAATACAAGGATTTGATTATAAATTTGATTATCTAAATCAACTTGACAGTGTTATTAGTATGCACGCTGATAGTTTTAAATTAGAGATCAAGCAACGCTCTAGAGCCACTATTTTTAAGTTTAAAAATTTGGATATAAATAGTAGCATTGATGCAACGAGTACTGACACCGTTAACATTGATATTAATTATGCACTAAATAATGTATATCTTAAAAGCTACATGAAAGTGGTAAAATTAAATAAAGGAAAATTGGATATAGCAATTTTAGGCATTTCAAAACAAGACTTAATAAATTTTAGTAAAATATATAATAAAATTGTATCAAGAGGCAAATATATCTCAAGGTACGATTCAAAAGTTT